>JAPDPN010000005.1:32431-52381 GCA_034506455.1 Candidatus Zhuqueibacterota bacterium
GCGGCTTTAGAGCTGGAAATTATGTCCATCAGGCGGTTGGAAAAGGACTTTATGGTGACGGCTTTGTTCAAGCCGAACCCTTACGGTTCCTGAGCATGTTTACCGGCTTGATCGAAACAGTCGGACGAATCGTCCGCATAACAGGCGGCAAGGACGGCCGCACGATCGGCATTGAAGCCGAGTTCCCCAACCGCGACTTAAGGATCGGCGACAGCATTGCCGTCGACGGCGTCTGCCTGACGGTGACGGAAGAAAAGGGCACTTTTTTCGCAGTCGATGCGGTGGCCGAAACGCTGCGGCGGACCACCCTGGCGCACGCTCAAGTCGGCGATCGCGTCAATTTAGAGCGGGCTTTGGCTGCGGGTTCGCGCATGGGCGGCCATTTCGTTCAAGGGCATGTGGACGGCATCGGCAGGATTGCGGCGCTGCAGGACCTTGCTTTCGGCAAGCTGCTGCGGTTATCGCTCGAGGAGCCGCTGTCGGCATTCGTCGTCGAAAAGGGATCGATCGCGGTTGACGGCATCAGTCTCACAGTTGCTTCCGTCGATTCCAAGTTCGTCGATATCGCCGTCATTCCGCATACTTGGAAGGCAACGACTCTGCATTTTAAAAAACAGGGCGATGCGGTCAACATCGAGGTCGACATTCTGGCGAAATATGTCAAAAAATTCATGACGCCCTCTATGCGCGCAGAGGGTTTGACTTTTGAAAAATTAGCGCAGTACGGCTATCTGGAGAACCATGATTAAAGATTTTCATACCATTGAAGAAGCGCTCGCGGATTTGCGTGAGGGCAAGATCATCATTGTCGCCGACGACGAAGATCGCGAGAATGAAGGCGATTTTATCTGCCTGGCCGACCGGGTTACTCCCGAGCATATTAATTTCATGGCCAAATATGGCCGAGGTCTCATCTGCGTCGGCATGACCGAAGAAAGACTGCAGGAACTGGAGATTCATCCCATGGTGGCCACCAACACGGCCGTAATGGGCACGCGGTTTACCGTTTCGGTCGATGCCCGACACGGCATATCGACCGGCATTTCGGCGGCGGATCGTGCCAAGACCATCCGCGATTTGGTCGATCCCGGCGCCAAACCGACGGACTTTGCCAAGCCCGGCCACGTCTTTCCGATTGCCGCCGCTAAAGGCGGTGTGCTGCGCCGCGCCGGCCATACGGAAGCGGCCGTCGATTTGGCGCGGCTTGCCGGCGCCTTTCCCGCCGGTGTGCTTTGTGAAATACTTAACGACGATGGAACCATGGCGCGCGTTCCGCAGCTTATCGAACTCTCGCGCCGCTTCGGCATGAAACTCATTACGGTGCGCGACCTCATCGCCTACCGACGACGTACGGAAAAATTCGTCGAATGCATTGCTTCGGCCGATTTCCCGACCAAATTCGGCCATTTTCGACTGAAAGTCTTTGCCAGCACATTGGACAACAAAGAACACCTGGCGATCTGCAAAGGCACATGGAGCTTGGACGAACCGGTGCTGGTGCGCGTCCATTCTGAATGCATCACCGGCGATCTGTTCGGATCGCTGCGCTGCGACTGCGGCGATCAATTGGCAACCGCTCTGCGTCGAATCGAGGCGGAAGGCAAAGGGGTTCTGCTTTACATGCGGCAGGAGGGACGCGGCATCGGGTTGGGCAACAAAATCCGCGCCTATCATCTGCAGGATGAAGGCAAGGACACGGTCGAAGCGAATCTGGAGCTCGGTTTTCCGCCGGATCTCCGCGATTACGGCGTCGGGGCGCAGATATTGGCCGAGCTCGGCATCCGCAAGCTGCGGCTGATGACCAACAATCCGCGCAAAATCGTCGGCTTGGAAGGTTATGGGCTCGAAGTGGTTGAACGGCTGCCGATCGAGATACATCCCAATCCGGTCAATGCCCGTTATCTAAAGACCAAGCGCGATAAATTAGGGCATTTGATTCTGCAAAACGATTCTTGTTCTTTTTAACTTTAGCCAAAGGTGACCCTTTAATGACATTCGAAGGCCATTTATCCGCACAGGGGAAGCGTTTCGGCATTGTGGTCAGCCGTTTTAACGAGCTGATCTGCAGAAAGCTGTTGGAAGGGGCGCTGGATTGCCTGAAACGTCACGGCGCCGATATGGACAAGGTCGACGTGGCCTGGGTACCCGGATCGTTCGAGATTCCGGTCGCCGCCAAACGCATGGCGTCGTTGAAAAAATACGATGCGATCATCTGTCTCGGCGCCGTCATTCGCGGGGCTACACCCCATTTCGAGTATATCGCCGCAGAGGTAACCAAAGGCACGGCGCAGGTGGCGCTGGAGTATGGTCTGCCGGTCAGTTACGGAATCATCACGCCGGATACGCTCGAGCAGGCGATCGAACGCGCCGGAACCAAAGCCGGCAACAAGGGATGGGACGCTGCGCTGAGCGCCATAGAGATGGCAGATCTCTTTACTAAACTCAACTAGCCCCTTGCCGCATGAAAACGGGTTTGATCGTCTGTCTTCTCGCTTCCTTTGCGGAGGCCGCCGTCGGAGATTGGCGCACAATGACCAACGCGGCCGAGATACGCAGCTTGGTCGGCGCCGATTCCATCCTTTGGGCGGCTTCCAACGGCGGCGTGCTGCGCATCAGCCCTGCCTCAGGCAAAATCACAAAATTCACCAACACCGAGGGCTTGGCACAGATCGACGTGAGCTCGGCTGCCGTCGCTTCTTCCGGAGCCGTGTGGGCTGTGCTTCCTGACGGCCTCTTGCAGATTTATGACCCAAAGACCGGCGAATGGGATAAATATCACGAATTTCAAAACCGCCTGCGCATTTTCACGATTTATCCCTTCCAAGACATTGCTCTGGTCGGAGCCGATATGGGCGTGGCTGAACTGCGCTTGGACGCCAAGCAGCGCTGGGAACGCTCCTGGAAAGCCGAGATCGGCGCCGTCAAACGATTGGCGGTCGCCGTCGGATATATTTGGGCCGCCCAAGAAGACGGCCTACGCCGTATCCCCATTGATTTCCCCAACAAACAGATTCCTTCGGCATGGGAAAAGCTGACGGTGCTGCAGGGTCTGCCTGCCGGAGAAATCACTGCGCTGCTTCCCGCCGAGGGCGGATTATACGTAGGCGCACAAGCCGGATTAGCCTTTTTTGACGGCGTTACCTGGCGGAGGATCGACGTAGACGGTGCGGAAGTTCGTGATTTGGCGGAGTGGCAGGGAACAATCTGCTTTGCGTCGGAAAACGGCGTCTATGCTCGGAAAAACAATGCTTACTGCCGATTGGGAGGCGGCATCAGCAATTTGACCGCTTTGGTTGCGGCAGCGGACGGCACGCTTTGGGCCGGAACGAGCGATGCCGGCTTTTACATCTATCGTCCCCAGGATGGTAGTTGGCAGCATTTTATTCCCGACGGGCCGGGCAGCAACTTGTTCAGCGATCTGCTGATCGATCGCGACGGCTGCTTGTGGGCCGCTTCCTCGAAGCGACAGACCGGCGGCGTTTACTATTTCGACGGCAAGAGATGGCATAATTTTTTTCAGCGCAGCGGCCTGGCGCATTATGACTATCGTACGCTGGCGGAGGATCCTTTCGGCCGCATTTGGGCAGGCAGCTGGGGGGGAGGCGTCACCTTGTTTGAAAAGGTTGCCCGTGATTCGGTCGTCTTTACCAATTTGCGCGATATGAACGGCGGGCTATCGGGAATCCCCGGGTATCCCAATTATGTGGTGGTAACCAAAATCCTGCCCGATGCCGAAGGGCGATTGTGGTTTTTGAACTATGAAGCAGCCGACCGTTTCGTTTTGCGCGTTTTTGACCTCGACCGCGATTGGCAAATGTGGAGTACATTGGAGGGAATTCGTTCCACCAAGGTGGTTGATTTGGCAATCGATCCGCACGGCCGCAAATGGATCGCCACTGAAGATTACGGCGTGTCGGTTCTCGACGACAATAAAACGCCTTTCGACAAAAGCGACGATGACCTGACCGGATATTTGGCCGTCGAGGACGGCTTGGAAAGCAACGCCATACGAGCCATTGCCTGTGACCTGGACGGCACTATGTGGATCGGCACTTTGATGGGACTTCACTATTGGTTCGGCGGCAAGGTTGGTATTCGTTATAATGTCATCAACGACAATATCCTTTCCCTGTTCGTCGATCCGCGCAACAACAAATGGATCGGCACCGGCGGCGGACTAAGCGTGTTGGACGCCGACAACTATAATTGGACGCACTATTCCACTTCCACCAGCCCATTGACGGCGGATGTCGTGACATGCTTTGCCCTCAACGACGCCACCGGCGAAATGTATATCGGCACAACCAACGGCTTGTCGATTTTGGAAACGCCCTTTACCCGGCCTGCCGCCAATTTGGAGGCTGTTTACGGCTACCCGAATCCCTTTATCATTGATCAGCCGGGTGCAAGGTTTTATATCGACCGCCTGGCTGTAAATTCGAGCGTCCGCATTTTCACAACGGACGGCTATTTGATTCGGACTATTCCGCAAAGCCAAGTCTTGGGCGCCCGCGTGGCGTGGGACGGTAAAAACGACCAGGGGGAGGACGTTGCCGACGGCATCTATATTTTTCTTGTCACAACCCGCGAAGGCGCCGTCAAGGCGGGCAAGGTTGCACTCATACGGCGTTAAGCAGCCGTAAAGGATCGTTGAAAAAAATATGAATTTTGCAACAAAATGCTTGCAAGCCTGTACGTAAAAAACTATATTCTCATTGACGAACAGCAGATCTGTTTCGGAAAGGGTCTGAACATTATTACCGGCGAGACGGGGGCAGGTAAATCCATTTTGCTGGATGCCTTGGCGGCGGTATTGGGCGAATCGCCGTCAAAAGACAAGATACGCAGCGGCGAGAACCGTGCGGTGTTCGAAGCGGTTTTTCGCATCGCGCCGTCGCAGGAGATTCGCGAGCTCCTGGCGGAAAATGAAATCGACATTGGGGAGGGAGAGCTGATCATCAGGCGTGAGCTCAACGATACCGGCCGCAGCCGCAGCTTTATCAACGATACCCCCGTGCCCCTGCCGGTGCTGATCAAGCTGGGGGATTTGATGATCGATATGCACGGTCAACACGAACACCAGCTGCTGCTTCAGCCCTCGCGACACATCGACTATTTGGATGCCTATGCCCGACATGAAGATCTGCTCGCCGAGACCCGGGCTGCTTTCCAGGCGCTGAAGGAAAACTTGGCCAAGCTCGATGAACTGATCGCCAAACAACGGGAGATCGAGCGGTCGCGCGATCTGCTGCATTTTCAGTACAATGAGATAGCAGCCGTCAATCCTTCTCTGGAGGAAGAAGAGGAGCTGTTGCGTGAAGAAAGGATTTTGCGCAATGCGGAACGGCTTCATGAGGCGGCCCTAAAGTGGTACGGCGAATTATATGAAAAGGACGGCGCCGCCGTAGAGGTGCTGAGCGCCGCCGCCAAGAATCTGGCCGAGCTGAGCGAAATCGACGCCGAGTTTCAGGAAATAGCCGGAGAATGCGAAAATGCGGCGGTGATGGTTTCCGACGCGGCGCGCATGCTGCAAAAATATGCCTCCAGAGTTTTGTTCGACAACGACCGCTTGGAAGCGGTGCGGCAGCGGCTGGCGGCATTGACCGGACTCAAGAAAAAATACGGCGGAACCCTGCACTCCGTTTTGGAACATTTTGAGCGAATCCGCGCCGAATTGGGAGCGGCGGAAAATCTCCAGGAAGAGATCGCACGACTCGAAGCACAAACGGAAGAGCAACGACAGTTGTTGGGCGATTTATCGCTAAAATTGTCTCAGAACCGGCGCACCGCAGCAGAGTCGTTGAGTCGCGGTGTGTGCCGAGAACTGGCCGCGCTGGGCATGCCCGATGCCGAATTCGCCGTGCTCTTTGCACAGCAGGAAACCGACGGTCGGCTGTTTGTCCGTAACGGTGAAAAAAAGATCGCCGTAACCGGAAAAGGCATCGATCGAGTGGAATTCATGATTCGCACCAACCGCGGCGAGGCGCAGAAACCGTTGGCCGAAGTCGCGTCAGGGGGCGAAGTTTCGCGCGTCATGCTGGCGCTCAAGTCGTGCCTGGCCGCCGTGGATCAAGTGCCGGTACTGGTTTTTGACGAAATCGACTCCGGTGTTTCTGGGCGGATTGCCCAGGCCGTCGGTGTGAGTTTGCGCAAGTTGGCGGCAGAAAGACAGGTCATCTGCATTACGCATCTGCCGCAGATTGCCAGTATGGCGGATCACCATTTTCTTGTCGAAAAGACGAGTGACGAATTGTTTGTGCGGACAACCATTCGTGAGCTGTCGCAGGAAGAGCGACGAGAACAGATAGCGCGCTTGTTCGGCGGCGAGCGGGTAACGGAAGCGCATTTGCAGAGCGCCGCCGAGTTGATGCAGGAAGCAGAACGGCTGAGCCGCTTGGCAAATTGAACCAAAGGACTTAATGCGAGGTTGAAATGAACAAGATGCGATCATTGCGAACCGCAGCAAAAGTTCTTGTGATCTGTGCAACAGGACTTTTCTGGGTATGTGCCCAGCAGGCCGTTCAGGCGCCGGGGGAAGACATGAGCAGTGAGGACGAAGCCTTTCGCGATGAGCTGTTGGCTCTTTTGGGTGAGGAGGGCGAAGGGGAAGCCGGAACCTTTACCCCGCAGGAAGAGCAGGTGCCGAGCGGCGAGGAAGATCTGAGCGCGCTGCTCTCTTCTTTGGAGGAGCAGCAGGTTCAGCCCGAGCCGGCCACGCCGGCGCCGGCGGAAGATAAAACCCGCACCGCTTTGATCGCCGAGATTCGGCGTCTCGAAGCGCTGCTGGAAAAGCGAAGCAGTCAAGTCGACAGTCTAAGGCGGATTCTCGACAACCGCAATGCGCGCATCGCCGAGCTGCAGGCGGCCATCGCTTCGGCGCGCCAGGCCTCGACCGGCTATGCGGCAGCCGCACCGGCGGCACAGCCGTCGACAAGGGTCGCGCGAACAAGCGGATATGAACCTCTACGCGGTTTCAGCGGTCCCTTTGCGGAAAAATACAACACCGCCCGCATGAAATTCGAATCGTTCGACTACCAGGGCTGCATCGATATTATGAGCGAATTGCTGGCCTCGGAACCCAATCATGTTTTAGCCGATAATGCACAGTATTGGATCGGCGAATCGTACTATGGGCTGAAACAGTATCAGAAAGCGCTGATCGAATTCCAAAAAGTGTTCAGCTACGAGGCGACCGACAAATATGACGACGCGCAGCTGATGATCGGCTTGTGCTATGTCCGCATGGGACAGGGCGAACAGGCCCGCCAGGCATTTCAAGAGTTTCTCAATACCTACGCCGGCAGCGAGTACACCGGCGTCGCGCAACGCTATCTGCGGACTATTTAGGGTACACTTTACCTATGATAAAAAGGGTCATGTCGGTTCAGAGTGACCCTTTTTTATTATCGGTTCGACAAAGACTTTTGCAGCTTAGGCTGTTTGCTGTTTTCGCTGTGAACCGATGATGAAAAGTTGCGAAAGCAGGTTGTTCATATTTGGTTTGATCGATTTCACGATCTGTAAGCAGTAACCCAGAGGTGCGTTCTTGGATTTTGTTCATCTTCACAATCACTCGCATTACAGTCTGTTGGACGGCGCCTGCCGCATTCCGGATCTGATCGACAAGGCGCTGTCGTTCAACATGTCGGCCTTGGCGTTGACCGATCACGGCAACATGTTCGGCGCCATCGAATTCTACAAAGCCTGCCGGCAGAAAGGAATCCGGCCGATCATCGGCGCCGAAGTTTATGTGGCGCCGGGCAGCCGTTTCGATAAGGGGAGCGATAAAAAAGAGGGCCGCGCCTACCATTTGGTGCTGCTGTGCAAGGACGAGCGGGGGTATCACAATTTAATCAAACTGGTTTCGGCCGGCTATTTGGAGGGCTTTTACTACAAGCCGCGAATCGATGAAGAGCTGCTGCGGCGACATCACGAAGGCTTGGTGGCGCTGAGCGCCTGCCTCAAGGGAGAAGCGGCGAATGCGCTTCTCAATCAAGGCTTTGACAAAGCGCTTGAGGTGGTGCAAAAGTATCGCGACATTTTCGGCGAGGATTTTTATTTGGAAGTTCAGAATCATGGACTTGCCGAAGAGGAGACGGTCCGGGAAGGCATGTACCGTCTTGCGGCGCAGACCGGCGTCAAAGCGGTAGCGACGAACGACATCCACTACTTGGAAAAAGAGCATTGGGAAGCGCACGACATCCTTTTATGTCTGCAGACCGGAAAGGACTATGACGATCCGAATCGGATGCGGTACCAGTCCCATGAGCTTTATTTCAAGAGCCAAGAGGAAATGGCGGCGCTCTTCGCCGACCATCCCGAGGTGCTTGAAAGCACCCTCGAGGTCGCCGAAAAATGTCAATTGGAGCTGACGCTGGGGCAATACAAACTGCCCAATTTCACCATTCCCGAAGGCGACGACAGCAAAACCTTGGGCGAATACCTGCGCAAGCTGGCCTTCGAAGGCCTGAAAAAGCGGTATGATCCCGTGACTACGGAGCTGGTTGAGCGGCTGGAATACGAGCTGTCGGTCATCAGCCGCATGGGCTATGAAGGCTATTTTTTGATCACGCAGGACTTTATTCAGTATGCAAAGAACAACGACATACCGGTCGGGCCGGGCCGCGGTTCGGCAGCCGGATCGTTAACCGCCTACTGTCTCGGAATTACCGACCTCGATCCCATTCGCTACGATCTCTATTTTGAGCGCTTTCTCAATCCCGACCGCATCAGCATGCCGGACATCGATATCGACTTTTGCTATGAGCGGCGCGGCGAAGTGATCGATTACGTCAAGAAAAAATACGGCGAGGGCAGCGTATGCCAGATCATCACCTTCGGCACCATGGCGGCGAGAGCGGTCGTGCGGGACGTCGGCCGCGTGCTGAAGATGAGCTATTCCGAAGTCGACCGTATCGCCAAGATGATTCCGGCGCAGGCCAAAAACCTTCAAGAGGCGCTGGATACCGTCAAAGAGCTCAAAGAGATTGCCGAACTGGACGATCAGCATCGTAAGCTGATTCAGCATGCACAAGTGCTGGAAGGCTTGGCTCGTCACGCCTCCATCCATGCCGCAGGCGTCGTTATTGCGCCGGGCGACCTGACCGATTACATCCCCCTCTACAAGAGCAAAGAAGGCTTTGTCACCACGCAGTACGAAATGAGTGTGTTGGACGATGTCGGCATGCTGAAAATGGATTTCCTCGGTCTGCGTACACTGACGGTGATCAAGCGCACGGTCGATGCGGTGCGCGCCCGCGGCATCGATATTGACCTCAAGACATTGCCGCTGGACGATCCCAAAGTCTACAAGCTTTTTTCCGAAGGGCAGACCGTAGGCATCTTCCAGTTCGAAAGTTCCGGCATGCAGGAGTATCTGCGCAAGCTCAAGCCGAACTGCATCGAAGATTTGATTGCCATGAATGCGCTCTATCGCCCCGGCCCTATGAACATGATCGACGACTTTATCGATCGCAAATACGGCCGGAAAAAGATCGAATACAAACACCCGCTCCTGGAACCGATTCTCAAAAATACGTACGGCGTCATCGTCTACCAGGAACAGGTCATGCGCATTGCCGTCGATATGGCAGGTTATGCGATGGGCGGCGCCGACACACTGCGCAAGGTGATGGGCAAGAAACAGATCGACAAAATGGAGCGTCAGCGCGAAATCTTTGTCGAGGGCTGCGTCGGGCGCGGAATCCCGCGCGAAACCGCCGAATCGATCTTTCAGGAGATGAGTGAATTCGCCAAATACGGGTTTAACAAATCGCACGCCGCCTGCTATTCGATCGTCGCTTATCAGACGGCTTTTCTCAAGACCTATTTTCCCGCCGAGTTTATGGCGGCGACGATCAGCAGCGAAATGGGCAGCACCGAGCGGGTGACCGTATTCCTGGAAGAATGCAGGCGGATGGGGCTTAAGGTTCTGCCGCCGGACATTAACGAGAGCGACTGGGATTTTGTGGTAACCGAAGGGGCGCTGCGTTTCGGATTGGGCGCGATCAAAAATGTCGGGACCGCCGCCGTCGAGGCGTTGGTCGCCGAAAGAAAAAAGAACGGCCCCTATCGGTCGCTTTTCGACTTGACGCGTCGAGTGGACACGGCTCAGCTCAACCGCAAGGTGCTGGAAAGCATGATCGAAGCGGGTGCGCTGGACAGCTTGGAACCGAATCGGGCGCGACTCTTTGCCGCCGTGGAAGCGGCATTGGAATTCGCTCAGCGGTGCAAAAAAGCCGAAAGCAACCGACTGCAGCGATCGATTTTCGATGCCATCGACGAAGGCCCCGTTCAGATTGCCGAGCCGCCTCTACCCGCCGTGGCCGATTGGCCGATTCAGGAACGTCTCGCGCGCGAGAAGCAGATCCTCGGTTTCTATCTCAGCGGTCATCCCCTGGACGATTATCGCGACGAGATCCGCGCCTTTTCGACGGTGCCGCTCGAACAGCTTGCCGAACTGAAGGATCAAACCACGATACGGATCTGCGGCATGCTCGGCGACCTCAAAACGCACTTGGACCGTAAGAACCAAACCATGGCTTTTTTCAAGATCGAGGATCTGAGCGGCGCCGCTGAATGCGTCGTCTTTGCCGAAGTGTTCGAAAAGAGCCGCGCCGCCATTGCCGACGGCCGCATGGCGGTCGTCAGCGGAAAGGTGAGCGTCAAAGAAGGGGGCGAAGCCAAGATCATTGCTCAGGAAGTTCTGACGCTCGAAGACGCCCGACCGCGCTTTACCCGCAGCCTCATGCTCAATTTGGAGCTCGAACAATTGAGTGAGGATATGCTGCGCGAAATGCGCTCTTTGCTCAGCCTCTATCAGGGCGACGTGCCATTGTTTTTGAAACTGGTTACTCCGCAGAACGGAAATTATCTGCTCAAGGCAAAAAATCTGCGCGTGCGGGCTGACCTTGATCTGTTGGAACGATTGCGGCAAATGGTCGGGCGACAGAACGTTTGGCTCGGCGTATAATCCCCAACCGGCGCTTGCAAATTAGGCCAAAAGTGGTTACATTTAAGGGAGTTAATGAAGGAATACGAGATGGTCGAAAAGCTGATTCAAGAGCTCAAGGAACTGGTGCAAAATCCGACTGAGGTTTTCCTCCGCCTAAAGAACGACGGTCGCTCGGTTTTTGATGTCCTTTCCGATCCCTTGGTTCACTTTGCCGCCATACCGGCCGCTGCGGGATTCGTCGGCAAGGTCTTTGTCGGACAAAGCAAAGGATTGACCGAATATGAGCATGTATCCTTTTTCAGCGGTCTAATATGGGCGGTTCTCCTCTTCATCTTGTCCATTGTCGGAGTATATTTTTTGGCATTCGTCGTCAGTCGCGCGGCTGAACAGCTCTACGGCAAAGCTGATGAAACAGCAGCCTTCAAGCTCGTCGTTTACAGCTACATTCCGCTGTTTGCTCTTGGAATTTTCAGCATATTGCCTGCTCTCTCGGGACTCTATATTTTAGGCCTTTACGGTATTTATTTGTTTTACGTCGGCAGTCAGATTCTTTTGGAATGTCCTGAAGAAAAGGCATTGACTCTGACCGTGATTTCCTCTTTGGCGGGTATCCTTACCGCCGTGTTGACTCAGCGTATCGCCGTCTCGTTGGTCTTTTGAAGCGCCGCGGCCGCCCTGCAAAAGCTGCAGTCAAGTTTGCGGTTTGTGCCGCAGCTTGGAATCTCAAACTATGAGCAAAGCTTATGACGATGCCCGTGCTCATCCTTGCGGCAGCTTTTCTTCTGGTTTTTTTGCTTTCCCTGTTTATTGCCGCCCGCGTGGCACACCATGCCGGCCGATTCTATTCCGTCTTTGTCCATCCTTTTATCGCGTTGGTCAGCCTTTATTATCTATTGGATGCTCTATTCCGTCAAAAGGAAAGCCTGGGAAGTCCGTTTGCCGTCTTTTGGATTTCAGTGACGACAAGTCAAATGGGTCTGTTTTTTTATAAAAAAGGTTTCCTGAAAAAGCAAAAAGAGCTGCAGAGGTCTTTATGAGCGATCAAGATAATGAGCTTCAACTTATTATTGGCGATCGCCGTTTGTGCCTCGTTGAGGGCGATATCACCGAGTTGGCGGTTGATGCAATCGTCAATGCGGCCAACGAACGCCTGCAGCACGGCGGCGGCGTGGCGGCCGCCATCTCACGCAAAGGCGGGCCGGTCATTCAAAAAGAGAGTGATGAATGGGTCAAAGCGCACGGGCCGGTTAAAACCGGCAGCGCAGCCTATACCCATGCGGGAATGCTGAAAGCCAAGTACGTGATTCATGCGGTTGGGCCGGTTTACGGCAGCGGCCAAGAGGATGAAAAACTGGCCTCTGCGGTGAGATCGTCTCTGGCTTTGGCCGAGGAGCTGGGTGTCAAATCCGTCGCTTTTCCGGCGATCAGCGCAGGGATTTTCGGTTTTCCCATGGATCGCTGTGCACAGATCATGATTCGTGAAGTCGCCGACTATTTGCCGCGTGCCGGAACAGTAAGGGAAGTGATCCTCTGCCTGTGGGGCGAGCGGGCGCTGACTATTTTTCAAGAAGCGTTGCGGAAATTTAAAAAAAGTTTTTCAATTTAACAGATTGCCGCAGGTTAAACTATGAAAACGCGCTATGCCTTCTGGGCGGGCTTTTTGCTGGTCAACATCCTTGCCTGCACCGCCTCGGACCGTGTCCAATTTGTCGAGGGGGAAAATCAGATCGACGTGCTGGTGGACGGCAAACCGCTGACATCCTATCGGTGGGGCGGCAGCCTGACCAAACCTGTCCTTTATCCGCTCTTTACTCCTGCAGGAATTAAGGTAACGCGCGGCTTTCCGTTTGAAAAGGTGGAAGGCGAAGCCATCGATCACCCTCATCATACCGGCTTGTTTTTTACCTACGATCAAGTGAACGGCAACGGCTTTTGGAACAACACGATTTTCCCGCCGCGCATTGTTCATACAGCCGTTCAAGAGATGTATGGCGGAAAAGAAGGCGTTTTGGCGACTGAGTCGCTTTGGCTCGACAAGAAAGAGACGCCTCTGCTGCAGGAAAAGCGACGTATGGTCTTTATTCCCGGAGATTCGGAGGTCGCCATTGATTTTTCGATCCGCTTGACTGCGTTGGTCGACAGCGTCGTTTTCGAGGATACCAAAGAGGGGATGTTTGCCCTGCGCGTTGCCCATTGGCTGCGCGAAGAAGACCAGACCGGGCAATATCTCAGCTCAAACGGCGACATCGGCGAAAAAGCGGTCTGGGGAAAACGCGCCGAATGGGTGCGCCTGGCAGGGCAAAAGGAAGGGCAAAAGGTCGGCATCGTGATCATGCACCACCCGAGCAGCGTCAACTTTCCGACCTTTTGGCATGCCCGCGCCTACGGTTTGTTCTCCGCCAATCCGCTGGGACAGTATGTCTTTGAAACCGCCCGCGGCGTGCCGAATGCAGAGCCGTTTCGTTTGACGCTGAAAAAAAGCGAAAGCGCCTTGTTTCGATTTCGAGTCATTCTCTACGACGGCATTCGCTCTGCCGAAGACATTGCGGCGCGTTACAAGCTGTTTGCGCAAAATTAGGCGGAACTTTGCTCTGTGCTTTCGATGTTACAGAAACGGAATCAAATTAGGATAGACCAATGAAAAAGATGCTTATCATGGGGCTGATTACCCTTGCCGTAACGGTGTATGCCGCCGAGTGGCGGTGGCAGATCGGCCCGAATTTGACCTTTGCCTTTCCCGACCGGAAATTTGCCAACGTCACCGAAATCGGCGAGGGGATGGGCGCCAAGTTCACCTATAACCTCAAGCGGCATCCCTGGATCAATCCGCGGTTCGATGTCGTCTACCTGTCATACGGCGAAAAGCGTTCGGCAGTCGGCTTTGGGAACGGCTACGGCTTTTTGATTCAGACGCGCAATGAGTCTTTTCAGATCTCCGCGGGTCTGCACATCGCCAAACCGAACGGCAAAATTCGTTACTATTTTTCGCCCATGGCCGGGCTGTTCAACTATCGCGCCGTGACGACGCTGCCGGAGCTCTATTATTATTACGGCTTTCCATACATGGACACGCACGACAGTCAGACCATTTGGGCGGCTCGCATGCAGGCGGGCGCCTTGTTCGACATCGGCTTGGGGCCTCTGATCGATTTGGCCTTGGGGTATCAACGTATCTTTGACGTCAAGACGCGGGTCGGCGAAAAAATGGTCAGCGGCGACGCGCAGGATTTGATGGTCACGGTAGGACTGATGATCTTTTCCGGCAAACCGAAAACCAGGGAATGGCGATGAACAAGAAACCCTATGAACCGACGGTAACTCCCGAACAAGTCGAAAAAATAGCCCGCAATCTGCATCACGATCCATTCGAGATTTTGGGGCCCCACCAGGTGACGATCGGCCGAGCCAAAAAATGGGTCGTACGCGCCTGGTTTCCGGATGCTGAAAAAGTGTGGGTGCGCACGCCGGATTCGCGCAAAGAAACGCCGATGCAGCCGGTTCATAACGAGCACTTTTTCGAAGCGGTAATGAGCTGGAAGGAGCTGCCGCTCTATCAGTTCCATGTGCGGGCGCATAACGGCCATGAGCGTTACGTACACGACCCTTATTTTTTCCTGCCGCAGCTTACGCCGGAAGATCTCTATTGGTTCGGCATGGGCGACCATCACAAAATCTATGAAAAGCTCGGCGCGCATCCGATGACCGTCAACGGCGTGTCCGGCGTCTACTTTGCGGTTTGGGCGCCCAATGCGCGCAACGTCAGCGTCATCGGCGATTTCAACCAATGGCACGGCGGCAAACACCAAATGCGGGTGCTCGGCAGCTCGGGGGTCTGGGAGCTGTTCATCCCCAATATCGGCGTCGGCGAGAAATACAAGTACGAAATCAAAGACCGCTATGGGAACTTTTACATCAAGTCGGATCCCTACGGCTTTTATCATGAAGTGAGACCGGCCACCGCCTCGATCGTCTATGACATCAACAATTACGAGTGGCACGACGAAGAATGGATGCATAAGCGCTTTACCTCGGACCCTCTCAACAAGCCGATATCCATCTATGAAGTGCATCTCGGCTCCTGGCGCCGCGATCCGTCCAACCCGGATCGATTTCTCTCTTACCGCGAACTGGCGCCGATGCTGGTCGAGTACGTCAAAGAGATGGGCTACACGCACATCGAGCTGCTGCCCGTATTGGAGCACCCCTTCGACGGTTCCTGGGGGTATCAGGTCACCGGCTATTACGCGCCGACTTCGCGCTACGGCACGCCGACCGATTTTCAATATTTCGTCGACTATTGTCATCAGAACGACATCGGCGTCATCCTCGACTGGGTTCCGGCTCACTTTCCCAAGGATGCGCACGGCCTGGCGCGCTTTGACGGCTCGGCCCTCTATGAGCACGCCGACCCGTGCAAAGGCGAGCACATGGATTGGGGAACCTTGATCTTTAACTACGGCCGGAATGAAGTGCGCAACTTTCTCCTTGCCAATGCGCTTTTTTGGCTGGAAAAATATCACATCGACGGCCTCCGCGTCGATGCAGTGGCATCCATGCTCTATCTCGACTATTCGCGCAAGCCGGGCGAATGGATCCCCAACGAATTCGGCGGCCGCGAAAACCTCGAAGCCATCCATTTCCTTAAACGGTTCAACGAGCTTATTTTCAATTACTTCCCCGGCATTCTTTCCATAGCCGAAGAATCGACCGCCTGGCCCGGCGTCTCGCGGCCGACTTATGCCGGCGGACTCGGCTTTAATATGAAGTGGAATATGGGGTGGATGAACGATTTTCTCACCTATTTCAGCAAAGACCCTGTGCACCGCAAATACCACCAGAACATGATCACCTTTGCGCTGCTGTACGCCTTTAACGAAAACTTTGTGCTCGTGCTCAGCCATGATGAAGTGGTGCACGGCAAGCGGTCGCTGTTGGATAAAATGCCGGGCGATTTCTGGCAAAAGTTTGCCAATCTGCGGGCGCTTTTGGGCTTTATGTTCGGTCACCCCGGTAAAAAGCTCCTGTTTATGGGATCGGAATTCGGCCAGTGGCAGGAGTGGAACTATCGCCACAGTTTAGATTGGCATTTGCTCCAGTACGAGCCGCACCAGAAACTGCAGAAACTGGTCCAGGACCTCAATCATCTCTACCGCTCCGAACCCGCATTGTATCGATACGACTTTGAACCGCAGGGCTTTGAATGGATCGATTTTTCCGACGCCGACAACAGCGTCATTTCCTTTTTGCGCAAATCCGATGATCCTCGCGATACGCTGGTGTTCGTCTGCAACTTTACACCCGTTTATCGTCCCAATTACCGCATCGGCGTGCCGGAGGCCGGCTTTTATCGCGAAATCTTGAACACGGACTCGGAGATCTATTGGGGCAGCAACAAGGGAAATTACGGCGGCAAGCATTCCGATCCCATTTCCTGGCACTATCGACCTTATTCCATTGAGATCGATCTGCCGCCGCTGGCTACGGTCGTCTTTAAACGTCAGGAATGACATTTCCCTACATAGAAATCCGTATTGGCGGCGCCTTTTGCGGCGCCGTTTCTATTTCGTGACGTCATGAACAGGGGACGGTGTGTCTATCAAATTCGGTGGTGCCAATCTTTAAGTCTCGCCTTTGCCATGACACGCACGTCGGGTCATTTGCTCAGCCTGAATACAGATTACTTTATCGGTATTATCGGCCGCCGTAATTACTTTGGCTGCGAGCGGCATGCGCCGAAATCCGGCTGATTTGACGCTCGCGCCATGTGAAGCCAATCGGCTCCTAACTTTGCACTGTGCGCAGCAGATTGCTGATCGGTTCGGTGCTATGCGGATGGATCATTCCGATTCCAAGCAAACAAGAAGGCCCAATCTTTGCAAAATGATTTTAAAAACATAAGCTGAACAAAAACACTTATCCGCCAGCCATGGATACGATCAGGTACACTGCGTCGGCAAAAATGGGCATTTGGGATTCTTTTCTCGGAAAATACGGAGAAAAACTAAATAAATTAGATGACCTTCTTAAGCTAAATGCCAATGGATGCCTTGAAGCAAAAGATTTCGAATTTAAATTGGCCGAGGGAAGCCCGGAATTGAGATCATGTTTGGTAGTATTGGACAAGATCATTTCCCGCGGTAATCCCACATTTATTGATTTGGATTTTGAGAATCATTTGCTCTATGAGCATTGTCGGGAAATCATTAAGGTCGAGCCGATAACTGAAGGGCTGCCGGTAGGAAATCGGCTGCACAATTTTTCAAATAAGCAACTAGATACTTTGATTGATGCGGCAAAAGAGTTAATGAGCATCCCTTTTCAATACTCCAATGTTTTTCTCAATTACTTTCTTCCTGATGATCTGATAGAAATAACCAGCCCTGAGGAGGACCTGTTTCTTGAACAATTTCGATCAGTTTTTGGCGCCCATTTGGCTTCGAAAATCTGCCGTCAAATAAAAATCAAAGATCTTGTAGACGTTGAGGTTAAACCCAATTTAGAAAGATGTATTGTGGATTTTTTTTTTCAATTAGGCGATATCAAATGGGTTATTGAAGTTGACGGCTCCCAACATGAAGATCCTGATCAAGCCGAAATAGATAAATTACGGGATGAATTTCTAAAATTGAATGGATGGGAGGTATATCGATTCAAAACCAAAGATGTAAAAGAAGGACTGGAAAAACAGCTTAAAAACCTAAAAGATCAGCTGCCGCCTTATATCAAATCGCCGGCGTATAAATCGATTCAGGAAGCTGTTTCCGAATCAAATATTCATGCAGTTGCCTATTATACTTTGCTTCTTCCTCTCTTGACGCATCGTTGTCTGAAAGGGCTGATTCAGCTTTATATGTACGGGGTGTTGGATGCTTATTCGGATCAGCGGCTGTTGTTATTGGAAGAGGATGCTCCGATTGCAATCGAAGCATTTCGTCAGTTATTTAATATGTGGAACAAACTACACACCCTCGCTCCGAAATGTCCCCCTCCGCCGCAGTTGACCATAGAAATGATCGGCGATCAACCGATTCATTCCGAGAGTGATCTGCTCTCTTACTCTATCATTGCTGATTCCGATGAGGAGCTGCAAAACCTTGCAGATCACTATGACGTAATCCTTTCTCATAGCGCGTTTCTTTGCGGGGGTTTTATAGGCCGACTGGAAGAAAAGGCAAATTTTTTAAAAGCCGATAAATTCGTCAGAATGAGGCAGGCGGTCGGTTTTCGGGAGATAAGGAATTTACAAAATGCCGAACCGTTGCCTTTTGAGCTTGAAAGTGTCGAGCAAAAGGCGGCAAACCGTAATGAAAATCAATCGGATGCAGTTGCATATCAAAAGATTGCCGCTTTGAGGTTTTTCCTGAATCAGATTTTTCGAAAAAGGGATTTTTTCGAGGGTCAGCTTCACGCCGTTTCGCGGCTTTTACAGGGCAAACCTACCATCGTCTTGTTGCCTACCGGTGCGGGCAAATCTTTGATCTATCAGTTTTGCAGCATGCTTGTGCCGGGGATGACTGTTATTATCGATCCGCTGGTGTCCCTCATGTCCGACCAGGTGGAAAATATTAAAGCAATGGGTATAGATTTGGTAGGAATGATATCGAGCCTTTTCGAAGCTGCAGAAAAAGAAGCAACTATGCAGGAATTGAAAGCCGGCAAGTTTGCATTTTTGTTTATTTCTCCAGAAAGATTGCAGAGTAAAGAATTTAGAAACAGCCTACGGACGGCAGTCGCAAGCTTTCCGGTTTATTATGCCGTCATTGACGAAGCTCATTGTGTCTCCGAATGGGGGCACGATTTCCGTCCTTCCTATCTTCACATGCCGAAAAATCTGCAGCGATATTGTACTAATGGTAACGGCAGAGAACCTGTTTTAATGGGACTGACCGGGACCGCCTCATTTGCAGTTCTTACCGACATCCAGATGGAGCTGGGAATTACGGAAGAAAATTCCATTGTAATGCCCAGGTCTTTCGATAGAAAAGAGCTCAAATTTAAAGTGATAAAAGCCAAGCGCGCTGAGAAAGAGTCCACGTTAAAATATATTAAAAACCAATTACCTATTAGATTTAAAGCAAATTCTCAAACTTTTTTTGAGTTAAAAGGAGAACAAACAAACTGTGGAATTGTTTTTTGTCCGCATGTAAATGGAAAGCTGGGAGTAGTTCATGTTGCAGAATTACTTGGACATAAAAATATTTTTTCAGGAGAAAAACCCAGGGGCTTTCCGCCAAATTTAGATTGGGCCAAATATAAGCAGAATATTCAAAGCAAATTTAAGCGTAATCTTGTTCAAGAAATTGTCGCAACAAAATCATTCGGGATGGGCATCGATAAGCCCAATATCCGTTACACCATTCACTATACATGTCCTCAATCAGTAGAATCTTTCTATCAAGAGGCCGGACGGGCAGGCCGCAACGGCGTTAAGGATTATGCTTTATGTACAATTATTAATAGTGATGACAATTGGAACACGGCCTTAGAGATTATCAATGAACCAGATCATAAAAGAGCTCTTGAAAGAAAAGAAAAGATAAGATGGGATTACAGAGGAGATTCAATAGTCCAACTTTGGTTCTTATTAAATTCTTACAAAGGTCGTGAAGAAGACAAGGAAAATGCAATATCTTTTTGGAAAAGCAATATTGTTCAAAATTTAAAAGAAATGCTCGTAGGTGATTTAAATACAATAGACATCAAGTTCGAAGACGACGAACAAAGCAGGTTGACGCTAGAAAAGGCAGTTTTCCGTTTAATGCTGTTGGGAATAGTCAATGACTATTCAATCGACTGGCAAAAAAGATATTTTAGTATTCATATCAAAAAGCTTACAGCCCAAGATGTAAAAAGGAATCTTAAGCAATACATAATGTGTAAGAAATCCAAGCGTTATTTATAGTTGTTCGGGATAAAAATAATCAATCAATTTTTCAATAGGGGTCAAACCGTTAAGAGAAGCATGCGGTTTGACCGTGTTGTAATAATTCACAAAT
>JAPDPN010000006.1:0-46272 GCA_034506455.1 Candidatus Zhuqueibacterota bacterium
AGGGAGGCGTCAGCGTAACTGAACCGCCGCCGTTCACTTTTGTAATCGAAGAATGTTCGTTCGTTTTGGGGTTCATCCATTGCATGTCCAAGGTCCCCTTGACAGCAGACAAATTGATGGTCACGGGTCCGCCGTTGCGGGAGTATACGACATATTCATTTCCGGGATCGGCCAGGCAGTAGCCGTTATTAACCAGCGCGTCGTTAGGAGACATTTTCCACCACTGCGTTTTTTCCATAAATGCCATAGCCCACATCAGCTCCAACTGCTGCTGCATGTTGGCTTCCGGATCCCAGCCGCCCTTGTCCGGGGCGTACGTGTGATAAAATCCGGCCGTGAAAAAGCCTCCGGCCGTAAAAATTTCCCATGCGCCGCGACGGCAGTCTTCATTATCGTGGTAATCGGCATATGCGTATTCGCCGTTGACTACCGGTTTGGCTGCTTTTGCGCGATCATTGAGAATATTTTGGTGAAAATTTAACGACCATTGCTGCATGGAACAGCCGAACCATTTCTCCCATACAAATTCGCTGCTGGTTTTGCCGCCGCCGGGATGTAAAGTGATGATATGTTTATAAGGATCGCTGTTATAAATTATGTTTCCATAATCGATAAACTGAGACCTTGTACGTTTACCTTCCTCGATCGCTTCCGTGTATTCTCCGGAAACGCACCAAATGACGTTGTATGCTGCCCAACGAGCTACCAAATATTTGATGTATCCTCTAAATTGATCGTCGGAAAATTTTACCAATTCCTGCGCCCAGGTAAAAAAGATGACCGGTACGATGCCCTTTGCATTAGCATATTCTATACGCCGATCGATCCATTCAAAATATGCCGGATTTATTTTATCGTAGTTCTTTCCGGTCGAGGTCAGCTCGAATGCTGTTCCCCCTTCATTGGCCCAGAAGGCATCGCCGTTAATATAGCTGACCACGATGGATTGAACAGCGTTATAACCTTGTGAAGCGCGAAGGTCAATATAGTACTTGTATCTTCCTTCGAGCGGAAATAATTGTGTAAATGCGCGCCAGCAGGTTTCTCCCTTCCAGAGCCAGGGAGTACCATCATCCCACATAAAGGTATAAGGATATTGGGGGTTCTGTCGAATAAAACCTTTTCGGTTTGAATCAACTACTGTAAAGCTTCCTGTTTTGGAAAATTGCGGAATCGATCCTGATATAGTATAGGTCCATTGCCCGACTTCCGTCGGCGCCATGCGCACTTTCCAAATATCGCCTCCATTCCAAAATCCGTCGATCTCTACTGTTTTAGTTGGGCCTTTAAATACCCCGCGAAGCCGATAGGCTGTATATTTGTTACCGCTCAATCCTTTGACAATAATAGGAACTTCAAAGATTCCGTATTTTTCGACGTTCTGATTGTCCAACGGTCCTGTTGTAAAAAAGGCCTCTATCGAAGAGCTTAACGAATTTCCAGACAGGTCTTTGATTTCTTTGTTAACATAAATTGTATACGTTGTTTCCGGCTTGAGGAGTTCAGTAAGCTCAAAAAAAACTGTATTTCCTGTGATTTTCATTTGACCCGAAACAGGCGGAATAATCTTAATCCCCGTTGCAATTGTATTTTTATCGATTGGTTCATTAAAGGTTACCGAAATATAGCTGTCTAATGGTACGTTAGCACTTCCGGAACTTGGCGTGATTCCGACAACTGACGGAGGTGTGATATCAGTATTTCGATAAAATTTAAAATTTAAATAGGTAATGCCTACGGGGGCCTGCATTTTCCATATACCTTTACAACCCAAACCAGACCCTAATCGCATGCTATGATTGGGTGGGGCGTATTGACATCCAAATGATGAATAATCTGCATGAGCATAAAGTTGATTATCAATGTAATAATACATATGTCCTTGCCCCCATTCCAATTTAACATGAAATATTTTATCTTTTTCCCATGGCACTTTGCCGTAATCAATTTCAAAAGCATGTGGGTCATCTTCGTACCCTCCCCAAAGCGCAGCAATATTAGCCCGGAATCGTCCGCATTGCCACTTCCATCGATCACCGACGACATAGCCAAAAATATGGAGTATGACTTTCCAAGGATTATGCCATTGACGAATGCCGTTGGGATACTGGCCGTACCAAACATTATTATCATCCCGATCCCACATAGTAAAAAGCGAATAGTGTACATTTTCGCTGCCATCCCAATCAACATTGGGGAAGACAGAATTGCTTGCCCAGATGCCTTTAACTTGAAACTCAATCCTTCCATAGGAACAGGTTGGGATATCGTACTGAATATAGTCATTTACAGTAAGGGTTTTCCAACCCTCCGAAGTCCATGTTCCGCCGTTTACTTTGCCCACAGTCTTTTTGGTGGAAAAATCTTCTGAAATTTCAAGCACTTCTTCCGCCTTTCCCGCCAAGCTCATGAAAAGCCAGGCATAAAGGATAAATGCCGTGTTGAATCGCCAGTGGGTAAACATTGCTTGGTACTCCTTATCGTTAAGTTTTACCGTCTTCATCTTTACAATTACTTTGCCAAATAGTGTAGACAATGTGACACGGCGAAAATGGAGGATGATAATAACATGAAAATAATAGAAATAGAGTCATATCAACCATCCAGTTCTTGTCCGGTTGTAGGCTTAAAATGACCATGCTTCAAGACTTTTGAATAGAAAAGTTGTCCTCTTGATGCCACAGATATTTATAGAATAAGGGATAAACGCGCTGAAATAGTGGCTGGATGGTGATCGCCCGGAAGGTAAACGGATACTTTAGGCAACACTTTAGCTGGAAGGTTCATTATATAATGAAAAATATGCAGCCTCAAGCGCCCAATAAAGATCCCGGATTTACAATTGGAAATGTTCTCAATGCTTTGTATTTTATAAGGTACTTTAATTTTCTGCCTAAAGTACGAAAACGATGGGCAGACAAGACAACCGGAGTTCATGGATGCCGACCCCTGTAGGGCACCTGTTGGCGGGTGAAATCATTCGCCATTCGTCTCGAATAGTAATAGCGCGGCGGCATCGATTGATGGATGTTGCCGTGCTTTTCTTTTCGCTATTGCCCGATATAGACTTTTTTTTCGGAATACCGATCGGCGACATCAATCGATATCATCATCTTTTTACGCACAGCCTGTTGATTGTTATTTTGGCCGGAACTGTAGGCGGACTTTTGCTTGGCTCATCACCGAAAGAGCGATTTTTATTTTCTGCGCTTTTCGCTCTTGTCGGTACAAGTCATTTGCTTTTGGACTGCCTGGCCGTCGATCGGCGGCCGCCTCTCGGTTGTCCGCTTTTATGGCCCGTCCGGAATCGCTTTTTTATTTCGCCTGTTTTGCTGTTTTCCGACGTTTCACGGCCTTCGGAACCGAGCCGATTTCTCGTCGGTCTATTCAACAGTCATAATTTGCGAACCGTTTTACTCGAGATCGCTTTATTGGCGCCGCCTTGCTTTGCAAGTTGGATGTTTGTGAGGAGCCGAATTGCCAAGAAATAATCGACCTTATCTATCCGTCGTCATACCGTTTTATAATGAAGCGGAAAATATTGAACGTCTGTGGGAAATTCTCTATGCTTCGCTTCTCGAACTGCAAAAGCCGTTCGAGGTCATCTTTGTCGATGACGGCAGTTGCGACGGAACGCGCGAGATCATGCGGCGGCTGGCGGACCAATATCCTCAATTGCGCGTGATTTTATTTCGCGCCAATTTCGGACAGTCTGCCGCCATGGCGGCAGGTTTTGAAGCCTCCCGCGGCGAGGTGGTCGTGGCGATGGACGGCGATCTCCAGAATGACCCCCGGGACATCCGTCGGGTCGTAGCCAAGATCGAGGAAGGATACGATGTCGTCAGCGGTTGGCGCAAAAATCGCCAGGACAAATTCCTTTCGCGCAAGATTCCGTCCATGATAGCCAATCGCATCATTTGTCGCGTGACGCATGTCGAACTTCACGACACCGGCTGCTCATTGAAAGCATTTCGCGGCGACCTGCTGCGCAGAATTGCCCTCTATGGAGAGCTGCATCGCTTTATTCCGGCTCTTCTTCGTATGGAAGGCGCTAAAATCACCGAGCTCCCTGTTCAGCACCATGCCAGACTGTACGGAAAATCAAAATACAACATTTCCCGAACGTTCCGAGTCATCATGGATTTAACGACGATCCATCTGCTCATGAAGCATCTTCACAATCCGTTGACCTTTTTTACGCCTTTTGCGCTGGCTGCCGGAATCGGCGGACTGTTCAGTTTGGGTACGGCCGTTGCCGAATTGTTCCGGCCGCAACTCAATATTGATGTTCTCAATCTGTCGATCATTCTGACGATTCTTTTGTGGTCGGCTTCTTTTATGTTCTCAAGTCTCGGACTGGTGGCTAAATTGATTGTGGCCGGCGGAGAGAGAAGATCGTTCAGTATCGACCCTCATGAAGAGATGAGAAACATGGATTCGCTGTGAACCTAAAGCACCCAAAGGATATGGCAAAAACAGCTAAAATCAAGATTTCGGTCATCATTGCCGTACAAAATCAGCAGGAAATTCTGCCTTCTTTGACGGCGGACCTTTTACAGACCTTGTCTGCTGTTGAATCGTTTGAAATTATTTTTGTGGATGACGGCAGCACCGACAACTCTTGGCAAGTACTCCAACAGATTGCCGAACAGCACCGTAATGTTCGCGCGATCAAGCTGCGGACAGCCTTCGGTGAGTCGTCGGCGTTGGAGGCGGCCATGGAAACTGCCGCAGGAGAGGAAATCATCTATCTGACCTCACGGGTCCGTGCACGGGCGCAGGATTTGGTGAAATTTATTGACAAGCTCGCAGAAGGTGCGGACGTGGTCGTCGGTCGGCGGCTGCCCAGGCGGGATTCGATCATCAATCGCCTAGTATCACGACTCTTTAATTGGGTGACAAACCGTCTGACCGGAATCAATCTGCATGACATCAACAGCGGCGTGTTGGCTGTGCGCAGAGAGGTTCTCGAATGCGTGCCTTTTTACGGCGCCCTCAACACGTTTCTTCCCGTATTGGCGTTTCGTCAAGGTTATCGCATTACCGAAGAAACCATCGAGCAACTGCCCGGACGCTTTGCGGTCTCTTTGCGGCCAAAGGATTACGTGCGCCGTTTTCTCGATCTCATCAGCGTTCTTTTTCTCAGCAAATATTCTAAAAAACCGCTGCACTTTTTGGGTTTTCCCGGTATGATTCTGGCGGCTGTCGGTGCGGTGATCGATATCTATCTCTTTTTCTATCGGCTCTTCGGATTCGGCGGCATTGCCGGCAGACCGATGCTCCTGCTGGGAACCGTGCTTTTGGTCATCGGTCTGCAGATGATCGCCATCGGGTTGTTGGGTGAGATGATTATCTTTACGCATGCCCGCCAGATTCGCGAGTACAATATCGAAGAAATTATCAACTGACTGACCAAACGGATAACGCCTTGAAGCTCATTATTCAAATACCCTGCTATAACGAAGAAGAGACCTTACCGATCACTTTGGCTGAACTGCCGCGTAAGATCGACGGGATTGATCAAATCGAAATTTTGATCATCAACGACGGAAGCACTGATCGCACTGTGGAAATTGCCCGACGGCATGGCGTTCATCACATTGTCAATCTGAACAAAAATAAGGGATTGGCTTACGGTTTTATGGCCGGACTGGATGCGTGTCTGAAATTGGGCGCCGACATTATTGTCAATACGGACGCAGACAACCAATACAAGGGCGAAGACATAACCAAGCTGGTGGCGCCGATTCTGGCCGGAAAGGCGGATATGGTCATCGGCGATCGGCAGACTTCGCAAATCGAACACTTTTCCTGGTTCAAAAAGCTGCTGCAGCGCTGGGGCAGCTGGGTGGTGCGTCAGGTTTCCGGTACGGATGTGCCCGATGCGACCAGCGGATTTCGCGCCCTTTCGCGCGAAGCGGCGCTGCGTATGAACGTCGTTTCGCAATTTACCTATACTTTGGAGACCATCATTCAAGCCGGCAAGAAAAGCATGGCGGTTGCGCATGTGCCGGTCCGCACAAACCCCAAATTGCGCGATTCGCGTCTGTTCCGCGGCAATTGGAGCTACGTCAAACGCTCGGTTGCAACGATCGCCCGCATTTATACGATGTACGAGCCCCTCAAGATGTTTTCCTATCTCGGCGGACTGATGTTCGGGATTGGTTTCCTCATCGGACTTCGCTTCCTCTATTTTTATTTTCTACATGGCGGGGCCGGACACATCCAATCCCTTATTCTTGCTGCGGTTTTGCTGATTGTGGGCTTTCAAATCATTGTCCTCGGCTTTATGGCGGACATTATCGGTTCCAACCGGCGGCTCATTGAGGATACCCTTTATCGCTTAAAAAAACTTGAACTGTCGCGCGACGAGTCGAGGTGACGCAGCCCATGAAAGTCTTGTATGTTGCGGGCCGGGAGGCGGAATACTCGCGCACTCGAATCGTGCGAAAAGCGCTGGAAAAACAGGGCATCGAGGTCATCGGCTGTTTTCCTCCCGATAAATCCTTTCGGCACTATCCTAAACTTGTTTTGAAAGCCGCACGGGAAGCCAAAACGTGCGACCTTGTGCTCGTCGGCTTTTACGGACAAATTATTCTTCCAATTATTCGTCTGTTGACGCGCAAGCCGATCCTTTTTGACATGTACATTGCCACCTATCACACGATGGTGGAAGATCGGGAGAAAGCGAGAGAAGGCTCTTTCCAAGCTTGGCTGTACAAATTGAGCGATGTAATTGCCTGCCGAATGGCGGATCGCATCGTTTTGGAGAGTCAAGACCATATCGACGAGTGCGTTCGACTTTTTCGCGCCCCGGCGGACAAGTTTAGGCGCATTTTTCTGGCTGTTGACGATGAGGCCATCTATCCGCGTCCCGCCGAAAAAAAGGGAGACCATTTTCTCATCCATTTTCATGGAGAGTTTGCTCCGTTCCACGGAGTGAAAACAATTTTAGAAGCGGCTCGCCTGCTTCAGGATGAGGATATTCACTTTCAAATCATCGGACGCGGCATCACTTATGAGCGCGACCGCAGCTACGCTGAAGAATTGGGATTGACGAACGTCACATTTATCGATCCAGTATCCTATGAAAGTTTGGCGGATTATATGGCGCAGGCCGACGTCTGTTTAGGCATTTTCGGCGAAAATCCCCGCACGCTGCGGGTAGTCACCAACAAGGTCATTGAAGCCATTGCCATGGCCAAACCGCTTATCACCAGCCGCAATGCGCCGGTGCAGGAATTACTGACCCATCTTGATAGCGCTTTTCTCATCGAACGGGCTAATCCGCAGGCTTTGGCCGATGCCGTTCGTCGTCTACGTGACGATGAATCTCTCCGAGTTCGCCTCGGCGAGGGCGGCTATCGAGTTTTTCAGAAACATTGCACGCTTGAGGTATTGGGTCGACAGTTCAAAACCATTATCGAGGAAACGGTCAAGAATGGAAATTGATTTTTCGCAGTTGAAAAATAAGCCGGTTCTGATTACCGGCGGCTTGGGATTTATCGGAAGCAATCTGGCGCATCGCTTGGTGCAGGAAGGCGCTCGGGTAACGCTTTTTGACGCCTGCCTGGACCCGTACGGATGGAACTGGGCCAACATCGAAGAGATCCGGCAGGATGTTCGGGTCATTGTCGGCGATGTGCGCGACTATGCGGCGCTTAAGGAGGCGGTCGAGGGTCAAGCGTACATCTTTCATCTGGCGGCGCAGGTTGGACGGGAGGTTTCGATGGCCGACCCGTTTCTGGACATCGACATTAACTGCAACGGCACCATCAATCTGTGCCGTATTCTTGCCGAGACCCGGAGCCGTGCCAAGGTGGTCTATGCCGGGAGTCGAGGACAAATCGGCGAGCCCCGCTATGTGCCGGTTGACGAGGCGCACCCGACGGAACCGACCGACGTTTACGGCATCAACAAACTGGCGGCGGAAAAGTATCTGCTGCTTTACGGCAAAATCTACGGTTTTCCGGCTGTTTCTTTGCGTTTGAACAACGTGTATGGTCCCCGCTGCCAAATGGTGCACGGCTATTACGGCATCCTCAATTGGTTTATCCGCAATGCCATGACCGGCTCCGACATCACCGTCTACGGCGACGGGCTGCAGACGCGCGATTATGTTTACATTGACGACGTGGTCGATGCTTTTGTGCGGGCGGCGGTTTCGCAGCATACAAACGGCGAAATTTATTTTATCGGCTCCGGCGCGGAAACCATTTTCCTGGACATGGTCAAAGAGGTGATTAGCGCCGTGGGCAGCGGCCGATATGTCCACGTTCCTTTTCCTCCGGAACGCGAGAGCATCGACATCCGCAGGTTTGTTGTCTCGTACCGTAAATTTCAGGAAGCGACCGGCTGGCAGCCGGCAATCGATCTGCAGGAGGGCATTCGCCGCACGGTTGCTTTCTATCGCGAGCGGCTGCCGAAATATCTGAACAAGCAAAGTGAGGCTCGGGCATGAGCCGTTCCGCTCGGCCGCTGCGCGTCGGCTTTCTGCACAATGCTTTTCCGATTTTGTCGCAAACCTTTGTGAACAAAGAGATGATCGGTTTGGAAAAGCATGGATTGCCGATCCGCATCTATTCGCTGCTGCGACCTTCTGAGAATGAGACCGACAAAAGCTTCCCTGTCGAGCGTGTCACCTATTTGCTTGATCGGCTGACAATTTGGAAGCTTTTATTTTCTCACCTTCAGCTTGCAGCGGTTGCTCCATTGCGATATTTTCGAACAGCAATATGGGCGCATCTTCATCGAAACAAGAGGGTGAGCCTTGGTGCACTCTTATGCGCTATGAAACGTCTGCAGCAGGCGGAAAAGGCCGCACGACAGGATGTACGGCTTCATTTTATTTTGGCCGCGCCGGTTGCTGCAAAAATTCATAAAGACGGAATCACCTTTATCAATTCGCATTTTGCCGATGCCGCCTCCAGCTTTGCCATGCTCGCAGCCAAGCTGCTTGGACTCGAGTACGGTGTTACAACCCACGCGTATGACATTTTTACGCCGCAGTTTTTATTGGCCGAAAAACTCGGCGGCGCCCGTTTTATTTTGACCTGCACAAAACATAATTGGGAAGCGGTACGGGAGCGCTTGGGTGCAGAGATTGCGAAAAAGTGCCGCGTCTTTTATCACGGCATCGACTCAATTCAATTTCAGAGAAAACAGCGTCCGCATAATGTCGTGCCGAAAATTCTTGCCCTCGGAAGGCTGACGCCGAAAAAAGGCTTCGATTTGCTCCTTGATGCGTGCCGCGTGTTGCGCGAACAGCAGGTTGAATTTCACTGTACGATCGTCGGCGACGGGCCTCAACGCCGATCGCTTGAGGATCAGATCGATCGATTGGGACTGAATGCCCAGGTTGCTTTAGTCGGAGCCGTGCAGCCGCCGCAAACGCGCGAGTTTTATGAAGAGGCGGATCTTTTTGTCCTGCCTTGTCGAATTACAGAAGAAGGCGACCGCGATGGAATCCCGAACGTCATTGCCGAGGCGATGGCGATGGAGCTGCCGGTTGTATCGACGAATATATCCGGCATTCCGGAACTGGTTGCGGACGGCGAGACCGGCTTGCTGGTGCCGCAAAATGATGTCGACGCATTGGCGGCGGCGATGCTTCGCCTGCTGAAAAATAGAGATATGAGGCTTAATTTTGGAGCAGCAGGACGTGAGCGTGTTATTAAAAATTTTGACTCACAGTCGTGCTTGGCTGACTTGTACCGTTTTTACACTAGCGAACTGAGCCGATGAACACAATCCGATTGGTCGTAAATGCAGATGATTTCGGGCGAGCGCCGGAGGTCAATGCCGGCATCGAGCTCGCCTTTCGCGACGGTATTGTGACCAGCACCTCGATTATGACCAATTTCCCTGCGTTTGAGGAAGCCGTCGAGCTCGCCGTTGATCGGCGCATACCGGTCGGTCTGCATGTAAATTTGACGGACGGCAAACCTTTGTCCGACGCCTCGCTGATCCCATCGCTGGTAGATGCCGACGGATTTTTCCCTGGTAAAGTCGAATTTTTTATGCGGGTCAAGCGCGGGCAGATTTCCCCTGTCGAAGCGCGTCGCGAATTAGAAGCTCAATTGGCAAAGGCCGCGCAACGACTCAGCCTCGATCACCTCGACGGCCATCATCATGTTCATACGGTGCCGATGATTGCAGAGATTTGCCATGACCTGGCCGTCGCTGCCGGCATTCCGTTTATCCGCTATGTATCGCGTCCCAAGTATTTCTTTCCTCTTCATGCCGCCCTTCAACAATGGACGCAACACACCGTAATCGGCAAAGGCTTGAAGCCGCGTTTGAAGTGTGCCGACCATTTTTGGGGTTATGAACTATGGTTGGCAGAAGACAAGGAAAGGGCGCTTGATCGAGTCATCGGCTCTCTAAGACCGGGGCTGAATGAGTTGATGTGTCATCCGGCCCTGTTCGGCGATGGACCGAGGACTGCTCGAGGTCGACAGAGGGAAAACGAGCTTTATGCGTTGTGCAGCGAAAAAGTCAAAGAGAAAATTGCCCGTCGAGGGATCGTGCTGACGAACTTTGCAGAGGCGGCGGGCAGTTCAGCATAACGACAGCATTGTCAATAATCGCTGTGGGCAAATTTTGCCTTGATTCTCGCGATGCCTGTTGTTAACTTTTAGGACGGTTTGTTTTTATACAGAAAAAACATACACAAAAGTGAATTGGAACGGCTAAGTTCTTTAATCATTCCGTATAAAGGGCGAAAAGTAAAAGCCGTGCGCTCAGAATCTCGAATCCGATTTTGATAACAAAGTTTCTTTTACGTGTTTGGGATTCAATGCAATTGAATGGCTGAACTGAAAACCGAAAAAGGTATTGGACTGCCAGATGGAAAAATTGTCTTTATCAATTTTCTTTCCGGTTTACAACGATTGGGGGACGATCGGCAGCATGGTGGCGCTCGCAGTCATGACCGCGGAAAAAATCTCTGACGATTATGAAATCATCCTTGTGGACGACGGCAGTCGCGAGCAAACCAAGGAGGTCGTCCGATTTTTGGCCGAACGGTTCCCGCAGGTGCGGGTGATCACGCACGAAAAGAACCGCGGTTACGGCGGCGCCTTAAAGAGCGGGATCGCAGCTGCGACGAAAGAATTCATCTTTTACACCGACGGAGATGCTCAATACGATGTCCGGGAACTGCTGCTCCTCGCTCGAGCTATGAATGATCAGGTCGATGTGGTAAACGGTTGGAAGATTAAACGCCATGATCCGTTTTATCGGGTTTGGCTGGGCAAGATGTATCAATATTCGGCCAAATGGTTGTTTCGCCTGCCGATTCGAGATGTCGATTGTGATTTTCGCCTCATGCGCAAATCTGCGTTCGAAGGAATTCAGTTGGAATCCAACAGCGGGACCATCTGCGTGGAGATGATCTATAAACTCGCACGCAAGGGCGCCCGATTTGTCGAAGTGCCGGTCACCCATTTTTTCCGCGTCAGCGGCAAATCGGAATTTTTCAATTTCAAGCGGTTGGTGCGTGTGGCTAGAGACTTGAGTTCGCTGTGGATTCGCTTGGTTCTTTTGGGGAGAGAAAACTGACATGCCGAGACGAGCGGCTTTGCCGGAAATATTTGCCGGTAAAAAAGTCATGATCACCGGCGGCTTGGGATTCATCGGCAGCAATCTGGCGCATCGCTTAGTTGCCTACGGTGCCGATGTCTTGATTGTCGACTCTTTAATCCCCGATTACGGAGGCAACCTTTTCAATATTCATGGTATCGAGGACAAGGTTCGCGTCAATATCGCTGATGTGCGCGATCAATACAGCATGAATTATCTGGTCCGCGGCCAGGACTATATTTTTAACCTTGCTGGGCAGGTGAGTCACATCGACAGCATGAATGATCCGTTTACCGATTTGGAGATCAACTGCCGTGCCCAGCTGTCGATCCTGGAAGCCTGCCGACACAACAATCCGCACGTCAAGATCGTCTTTGCCGGTACGCGTCAGCAGTACGGCAAACCCGATTATCTGCCGGTTGATGAAAAACATCTCCAGCATCCGACCGACGTCAACGGCATCAACAAGATGGCGGGCGAGTGGTATCATATCCTGTACAACAACGTCTACGGCATTCGGGCTGCTTCTTTGCGCCTGACCAACACCTATGGCCCGCGGCAGCTGATTCGCCATGATCGCCAAGGGTTCATCAGTGTCTTTATCCGCAAGATTCTCGACAATGAAACCATCCTCATCTTCGGCGACGGCAAGCAAATCCGCGATTTTACTTATGTAGAAGATGTCGTTGATGCCTTTCTTTTAACGGCCGCCTACAGCGACTGCGACGGTCAGATTTTTAATTTGGGCGGTGATGAGCCGATGCGTCTCATCGATCTGGTCAAACTAATGATCGAAATTGCCGGTCAGGGCAGCTATGAGCTGGTCCCTTTTCCGCCGGAGAAAAAGCGCATCGACATCGGTGACTATTACGGCGACTATCGGCGAATCTATGCCACTTTGGGCTGGAAATACCGCATAACCCTGCGCGAAGGGCTTGCCAAAACATTTGAATTTTATCGGAAATACGGAGAACATTACCGGTGACGGATAAAAAGACTTCTGCGATTCCTTTTGGGGATCTGAAACGGCATTACGAGAGGATTCGCCCGCAGATAGACCAGGCCGTACAGCGCGTATTGGCAAGCGGCTGGTTTATTCTCGGCCGAGAGTTGGAAGCTTTTGAGCAAAGCTTTGCCCAACATATTGGCAGCCGTTTCGCGGTCGGCGTGGGGTCTGGGACCGAGGCGATTCATCTGGCTCTGCTTGCCGCAGGCGTAAAACCGGGCGATGAGGTGATTACCGCTCCCAACACGGCTGTGCCGACCCTGTCGGCCATCAGCTTTGCAGGTGCGGAGCCGCGGTTTGTCGACATCGATCCCCAGACCTACTGTCTGGATGCCTTTAAACTCGAAGCTGCCATAACACCAAGGACCAAGGCGATTGTTCCGGTACATCTGTACGGTCATCCCTGCGATATGCCGGTGATCATGAAGGTTGCTGATCGTTTCGGCCTCAAGGTGATCGAAGACTGCGCCCAGGCCCATGACGCGGCTGTAGCAGGAAAAAAGACCGGCACGTTCGGCCATTACGGCTGTTTCAGCTTTTATCCCAGCAAAAACTTGGGCGCATTCGGCGACGCCGGGATGATTGTAACCGATGATCCGGCTGAAGCGGAAAAACTAAGGATGTTGCGCAACTACGGTCAGTCGCAACGCTATTATCACGACATCCTGGGTTTCAACAGCCGATTGGATGAGCTGCAGGCCGCCATTTTATCGGCCAAACTGCCGTTCCTGAATCAATGGAACGAACGTCGTCGCGCCATCGCCAAGCGCTTCAATCGCTTAATCATAAATCCGGCGATTGAAAAGCCGATCGAGCGGCAAGGATGTCGTCATGTCTACCATCTTTATGTCGTTCGTCATCCGGAGCGCGATCGGCTGCGCGATTACTTGGCCAAGAAAGGCGTGGGTACCCAAATCCACTATCCCGTGCCCTGTCATTTGCAGAAAGCGTATGCATTTCTCGGCTACCGGAAGGGGGATTTCCCTATTGCGGAACACTATGCGGAGCAAGTTCTATCATTGCCCAACTATCCGGAGCTGGAGGATGAGGAGATCGACTTGATCTCCCAGATCATTAACGAGTTTGTTTGAGATGCATATCTATAAAGCACTGAGATTAAATGAGGATCGGACCGATCTTCTTTTATTTTTTGTAGGCGGTTTCCTCCTGAGGGCAGCGCTTTTGCCGTTGCGGTGGATTAATCCCGATGAGGGCGCGCATCTTCTCGACGCCCATTTGCTGCTGCAGGGGCTGTGGCCGGTAGCCGATTTCAGCTCCAGACAGCCTTTTTATGTGGCTTTATTGGCGCTGTTTGTCGGCATCGGCGGCAGGCACTTTTGGATCGGACGGCTGCTTCCGATGTTTTCATCGCTCGCAACCGCAGCGGTTTTATACTTTTTCTGCAAAATGCTCTTTGACAAGCGGACCGGAAAAATTGCGGCAGTTTTATGGCTTTTTCTTCCTCTGAATCTCATTTGGGCCACGGTGGTTAAAACCGAGCCGCTGACAATCCTTTTAGGCCTCGTCAGTATGTATCTTTTGGCAAAAAACCTAAAAGAGGGACGTCCGGCTTTGCTTGTCATAAGCGGCGCAGCTGCCGCCCTTGCCTTTTATGTCCGTCAACCGGCCCTCTATCTGCCGCTTTCCGCGGCGATTTTTTTATTTTTTAATCCCAAACCTCTAAAAAATGTCGCTCTTTACGCAGCCGGATATCTTGCTGTAGTGGCAGCAGTTTTTGCCGTTTTTAGCCTTCGAATGACTCCCGTCGAGATTCTTTTTTCACAGCTCAACCCCACAACGCTGATTCTCAGCCGTCTTTTTCATCTGCTCGGCAAGGCTCCGGAGGCTCTACGGATTGCAGACGAGGGCGGCTTTAGAATTCTCAGTCAAAGCCCAGACGAAACCCTTCTTGCCTGGCGGCATGCGCTCTCTTTTTCGGCATTGGTACTATTACCGGCGATGGGAGTTTTAATACGCCCCTCTTTCCGCCGCTCTCCAATCAATGTGCGGTTGTTTTGCGGTATTTGGATGGGGGTCGTTACTGCGCTCTATCTCTTCCAAAGCGCCCATCGGGGATACTATAGCCAATACTTTACGGAAGCATTACCTCCTCTGGTAATATTGACGGCGCGAGCCTTCAATGATAATGGTTTGTGGAAGTTGGGCTCTTTTAAGAAGTTAATGGGTATTGCTGTCGCTGTTTTTATGCTCTTGGCCGTCGGCGCCAAAATTTGCAGTTTATACAGCCTTAATTTAATCAAATCTTACTTAATAATTGCCGTAGTGCTCGCGGCAATAGTATTCTATTTTGTGCGACATCACCGCATTTATAGCGGTTCTTTTAAAAAAACTACTGCTGTATACGGCTTGATATTGCTGATTCTTCTTTTGGAAGCCGCGGGGAGGGAAATGCAATGGAACAGCGAAAGCTTTATGATTTATATTTTTAATATGGTTTTCATTTTCGCTCTCATTTTAATTGCTAATGAAGCTCCATTATTAAATTTGTCGCTCTTTGGCTTTTTCTTAACCGCCATCACTTCGGGTATGGTTCTCGGGCCGCGATACGAGTCGGTTTGGTCGCCGCAGACGTTGAAAGAATGTACCGCAGTCCTTCGTCGCGAGGGCTCTAAGGATGATCAAGTACTCAGCGGTGCCGGCATTTGGACTTTTGAAGCCGGATTACGCCCCTTTCTTAATTCCCCCCATCCGACGGAATTTCAGCTTAAAAAACGAGCCGATTTCGAAAGGATTTTTCTTGCCAAGCCGCCGGCTTTCATTGTGGTCGACGGATATACAGAGAGGAAATTTAACCGATATTGGGATTTTCTCCAAGAGCGTATGGCTATCGACTATGAGCGAGTCGCTGGGTTTACCGACTCAAAATATCCCGTGCAGGTATACCGCTATCGCGGCAATGGAAAGCCGCTGCCGGCTCTCATCAGCGGGGTTTTACATTGAGCTCACTGCGAAGAAAAACAATTTCCGGCGTTATTTGGTCTGCTTCCTCCAAGCTGATCCTTCAATTGGTGCTGTTGGGCATCACCGCTTTGTTGGCGCGGCTTTTGTCGAAAGACGATTTCGGGGTGGTGGGAATGGCGGCAATCATTACGGTCGCCGTCAATATGGTCAACGACAAAGGCCTTGGGACGGCGATCGTTCAGAGGAAATATCTCGATTCGAACCACCTGTCGAGTCTATTTTGGGGCAGTATAGCCTTTGGGGTTTTCCTTTATCTTCTTTCGGCCGTTATTGCCGTGCCGATGGCGCAGTTTTTCCGTAAGCCCATCGTCTCTCCTGTGGTTCTGGTAATGGCTTTGGGTTTTGTCATTGGCAGCTTTGGTATCGTGCAGAAATCGTTGATGACACGCGAAATGGATTTTAAGCGGCTGTCGATTTTGGAAATATTTTCCGTTTTACCCGCCGGTCTGGCAGCCGTCATCATGGCTAAGGCCGGCTTCGGCGTTTGGAGTTTGGTTGCCAATTCCGTATTGCGGGATCTGTTCAATGTGGCGGGATTATGGATCGTTCATCCTTGGAGGCCGCAGCGTCATTTTTCATGGAAAGAGTTTCGGGAATATATCGGCTTCAGCTCTAGAGTGCTGGCAAACGACGGTGCAATTTACTTGATTACCAATACCGACGTGACCATCATCGGTCGCGTTCTCGGCAGTGCCGCTTTGGGCGTCTATAATCTCGCCCTCTATTTGGTCAAACTCCCCGTAACACGCATCTCCTCGATTGTTGCCCGCGTCGTTTTTCCGGCTTTTTCGAGCCTTCAGGATGAACCCGATAAATTCGGTAATGCCTACCTCAGAGCCACCAAATACATTTCTCTGATAGCCTTCCCATTGTTGGCAATCTTGGCGGTTTTTTCACGTGAAATTGTTTTGTTGGTATTGGGTGAAAAATGGATCGAAATGATTCTTCCCCTAATCATCATGACGCCTATGGGAATACTGAAATCCGTCGGTACCATTCGAGATTCCGTATTTATGGCGGTGGGAAAACCGCAAATTGAATTGTATTGGAATATCGGCTACTTTTTCCCTTTGGCGGCGGCAGTATATTTAGGAACACGCTGGGGAGTGGTCGGTGCCGCTTCTGCCTTCACCCTTGCCTCGATCGCGGCTTTTCCGTTCATTCAGCACTTGACAAACAAAGCGGCAGGCATTTCTATGAAAAGATTTATCGGGTCGATATCTACAGCTGCAATCGCAACCGCCGTTGCTGCTGCCGCCGGCTGGGGTGCCCTTTATGCCGGCAGACACCTTCACCTCCCTTTGCCGGCCAGTGTAACACTGGGTTCCATTTGGATGGCGGGCATTTACCTGTTCGTCCTGCATTCTCTTGAGCCTGAATTTCTACCGGAAGCAAAACAGATTCTGAGGGAAAAGGATATAAAATCTGTTGATTATTCGTTTTACGACGAGGTAGTGAGCTGATGAAAATTGCTGTAATGGGCATACGCGGCATCCCTGCCAATTACGGCGGCTTTGAAACATTTGCCGAAGAACTCTCTACTCGCTTGGTGCAGCGCGGTCATCAAGTGACCGTCTTTGGGCGATCCAACATTATTCAATATGAAGGCAAGTTTTATCGCGGTGTGAGTATAGAAATACTGCCGACCATCAGTCATAAATACTTTGATACCGTTGCCCATACGTTTCTTTGTACATTAAAAAGCTTTTTTACTCACTATGATGTTGTTTTTATATGCAACAGCGCAAATGCTTTGTTCAGTTTCATACCCAGACTAATGGGGAAGCCTGTTGTTCTGAATGTTGACGGTTTAGAGTGGAAAAGGCAAAAATGGAATTTTGCAGGCAAGCTCTATTACCGTATATCCGAATGGCTGGCCACATTTCTGCCGAATGCGATTGTGTCCGATGCGCGGGAAGTACAGCGCTACTATCGTCGCCGCTTTAAAAAGGATTCTACTTTTATTCCCTACGGCGCGCCTGATGGGCCGGTTGCAAGCAAAGAAATTCTTGAACGGCTTGGACTCGAACCGCGGCAATATGTGCTCTATGTCAGCCGAATGGAGCCGGAGAACAATCCGCACCGCGTTGTGAGAGCATTTGAAAAAGTGCGAACCGATAAAAAACTGGTCATGGTCGGCGATGCGCCGTATAATCGTACCTATATCGAGGCGCTCAAACAGACTGCCGATCCGCGCATCATCTTTACAGGCTACATCTTTGGTCGAGGATATAGAGAACTGCAAAGCAACGCCTATTTTTATGTGCAGGCGACGGAAGTCGGCGGAACGCATCCGGCGCTGGTCGAAGCAATGGGGTTCGGCAACTGTGTTTTGGCCAACGACGTGCCCGAACATCGCGAGGTTCTCCAAGATGCCGGCATCTACTTTTCGCCGACGGATGATCAAGACCTTGCAGAAAAAATGCAGATGCTGTTGGATCAACCGGCCGTGGTTGAAGAATTCCGCCGCAAAGTGGCCAGGCAAGTACGCGACCGCTATTGTTGGGAGCGTGTAACGGACCAATATGAAAAGCTGTTTATGAGAGTAGCCAGGGTAAGAAAATGAAACTCAAGATAAATGCGGAAGTTTGGGGCTTGGTTTTGATACTGGTAATCGCAACCGGATTTCGCCTTTATCACATCGATTTCGGTCGGCCGCTGGCGCTTCATCCGGACGAAATCAAACTGATTGCCCAGGCCGGCAGGCTGCTCGACAGCCGATTTATGGACAAGCAGGCTTTTTTTGCGATCGAAGTTTATCCTCCCTTTTTCACATACATGCTTGCGGGAGCTGTCGGCGCTTATATCTTTTTCGGCCTTCTCGTCGGCAGATTCGATTCGCTCGTCGCTGCCAAGGCAGCTTACTTTGACCAGCCGTTTCAGTTTTTCCTCGTCGGCAGACTGTTGTCGGTGTTGTTGGGCACTGCTCTGGTCGTTTTAACCTACCTTATCGCAAAACGTCTTTTTTCAAAAACTGTCGGCTTTACAGCGGCAATTTTAGCCGCTGTTAATATGGCGCTGGTCAATCACGCGCATTTCAGCACAGTCGATACGGCGGCGGCTTTTTGGGGTTTACTGTTCATCTATTTTTGTGTGCGAATATTACAGGACGGACGTCGCAGGGATTACTTGCTCGCTGCTGCATCATTAGCCGTTGCGGTTGCGACCAAGTTCAGCCTGGCTGTTTGGGCGGTTCTGCTGCCGGCGGCGCATTTCATGCGATTTCCTCTGCGTGAGTTGCCGCGCAAATTGTTGAGCCTTGATCTGCTTCTGGCTGTCGTCGTCGGAATAATTGCTTTTGCGGCTGCTTGTCCCCTAATCTGGCTGGATTTGCACGAGACCTGGGGCGGAATCATCGGCGGAGGTCGTTTCGAAAAAATCGGCAAAATCGGCAGCGGCGGTGAACTCTTTTCTTACTGGACCGGACGGCATGCCCCCGGCTATGGCGTCTTTTATCCGAATGCTTTCCCCGAAAGCTTCGGCATGACTCTTACGGTCGCGGCAGCTGCCTCACTTATCTTTCTCATCATCCGCCATCGCCGTCAGGATATTTTGTTGTTTTTGTCGATCCTCACTTTTTATCTCTTTTTCGAACTTATGGCGGTCAAGGCCGTTCGTCATCTGTTGCCGATCATTCCTTTATTGATGATCTCGACGGCAACTGCTTTAGATGCCATCTTTCAGCAAAAGGCCCGCACGGCCAAAGCAGCGGCCCTGGCGGTACTGATATTTGCGTTAGTATCCAATCTTACGCGCGGCATTAAATATTGGCAGGCGATGGGGCATCCGGATCCGCGCATCCAGGCGCGCGAATGGATTCTCGAAAAAATACCGCTCAAGTCTCTAATCCTTGTCGAAGATTACCCGCCGCCTCTGCCCGATCTGAAAGAACAAGATACCGGTTATCGCATACGGTCCATCGGAATCAGCCGACAAACAACCGGTTTAGCGGACACCATCAATGTCCTATTAAAGAGAGAAACGGTTTTTTATTACGTGGCCGACGGCTTTAGCCGCCAAATCTTTGCATGGAAAGAAACTCTCAAGCAGTACCCGACGATCTCATGGGATCGTGTCCAGTTTTTCGATTGGCTGGATCGGACGGGTAAGTTGATCGGACGCTTCGACAGTCGTAATCCGCGTTTGCAGCCCGACATTTTTATTTATGAACTGAGGGGAAAGCGAAGGTGAGCCAAGAAAAAAAACGACTCAGCATCATCATCCCTGCTTACAACGAGGCGCAAAACTTGAAAATGCTTCTACCGCGCTTCACCTCAGTGCTGAAAGAGATGCAAAAAAGCGGCTTTCAGACAGATATGGCCGTTGTGAATGACGGCAGCAGTGATGAAACAGCCGAGATCGCATCTGCAGCCGGCTTGACTGTTATATCACATCCGTTCAATTTGGGATACAGTGCCGCCGTTCATACCGGATTTATGCATGCTATGCGCTCAGACAGCGATTTACTATTGACCATCGACGCAGACGGCCAGCATAACCCTGAAGACATTTTGCTTTTAGTGTCTGATTTTTTGCAGCATCCTGTTGATCTGCTGATCGGCTCGCGCTTTTTGGAAGATCGCGGCTACCGCAAAAGTCTGCTGCGATTTGCCGGCATCACTCTTTTTTCAAAAATTATCCGGCTGGTTACCGGTGCAGAGATACGTGACGTTACCAGCGGCTTTCGCCTATACGGGAAAAGGGCGTTGCGCTATTTGGCTAAGAATTTTCCGCAAGATTATCCAGAGTATGAGACGCTTATCATACTTCTCAAAACAGGCTGCAAAATAAAAGAACTCCCTTTGAGTATGAATCAAAGACTATACGGCACATCGATGCATTCCTCCTGGAAGGCGGTCGTTTATCCCTTTAAAAATCTGTTGATTATTTTTGTGGTTTTGCTGCGGACCCTGCATCGAAAAGGGGAGGCAACGCCATGAATCAATTTCTGGACGTTACACTGCGTGCCAAGCTTATTGTCGGCGGCATCGGGCTAATTTTTATCATCTTTTTGCTTTTTCTCCTTTATAAGAAAAAGCTGACGGCAAACTTTGCTCTCGGCTGGATTGGTATCACTTTGCTTGCCGTTTCAGCCGTGATCGTACCCTCTTTGATGAAGTTTTTGACCCGATTCAGCGGTGTGCGTTTCGGTGCACTGGCAGTATCTCTTTATGCGTTTGTTTTTATTTTTGCCGTCTTGATCATTTTCTCCATCAAGATTTCGCAGCTTTCCCAGCAGACCCGCAAGGCAGCACAAATGCTGGGTATTTTGGAAATGGAGATCGAACGAATGAAAAAGGCGTCCGAACAAAATGAATCATCAGGGCATATAAAGTGAAACTAAAGAGTAAACTCACTTTTTTCTCTGGGATCGATTTTAGAGTGATTCTTTTTACCGCTGCGGTAGTCAGGTTACTTTATGTTTTTTCTTTGGAAGAAAAGTACGAATTTTATGATACAATCCATTACGACACTGCGGCAAAATCTCTTCTGGCAGGAAACGGCTTCGGCAAGAGTCTGCATTATTATGATCGATTCGACCAATATTGCCTCGAACCTGTCTATCCATTATTCATGGCCGCCGCCTACGCTGTCTTGGGACAAAAGTATCTCAGCGTGAGATTGTTTCAGACTATTTTGTCTTTGCTGCTCGTTTGGCTGGTGTATAAAATCACCAAGGAAATAAAGCGGGAGGCGGCTCTTTGGGCAGCCGGCATCGCCGCCGTCTATCCATTTTTCATTTATATTACCGGCCTGTTATACAGTACGCTGCTTTTTTCCGTGCTGCTGGCGGCAACGGTTTATTTTTTTATTCTGCATGCAAAAAAACGGTCATTGGGTTGGGTTGCTGCAGCTTTCGCGAGCCTATCATTAGGCGTTGCCACCATTCCCGTCATCGCACCGGCTCTAGTTTTATATGGTCTATGGTTGATTTACTTTTGGCGCAAGGATCGGCGGCGTGCCGTAGCCGCATTGGCAGTCAGTGCATTGGTTTCTCTGGTCATCCTCGCTCCCTGGACGATCCGCAATTGGCGGACATTCGGTGTTCTTTCCCCCGGCCGCGCCTGTTTGGCGGAAACAAGGGTGTTCGAAGAATTAGACCTGCAATTGCGCTATGAAGATGCCATGAAGAAGCCCGTTTTTGACGGAAAAAGCTTTATGGTAGAGATTGCATCTCCGGAGAGTGCCGCGGTATTCACTTACTTTTTAGACGGTCAACGGCTGGGCGCCTTGAAGGTCGTTGATCCGCAATGGCGGTGGCCGGACAGCTCGTATTGGGGAATAATCCTTTACGGCGGTTCGACTTTGCGTTTTCCATCACCGGTTTTCAGTAACGGGGTTACACAAACTAATCTTAGAGACCTTGCGGCATTTGCCCCTGAGCTCAGTATCAATAGTGACACCATAAGATTGGCTGAAACTCCAAAAGGGTGGAATTATGCGGCAGTCATGCGGCGACCGAAAAAATATACCAGACTGACTTTGGATTATCCACAAAACATTTCGCCGCAGAACATGCAAAGATTAGCTTTTTTGATTGGTTTGGACTCGCCTTCCCTTGCGGCAAACGGTTACATGATTTGGCTGCATCCCCATAAAGCGGCTTATTTGTGGAAAATCACAAGCGGAAGACCGGAAAGGGCGGTAAAAGTCATCGATTTAAGGCGTCTTGAGCAGCCGATGACGCTTTCAAAGATCTTGGCAAAGGAACCGATTCGCTTTTTTACCCGTCATTTTTTCATTGAATTTCTACACTTCTGGTCGCCGGTGATCAGTAGAATTAGTTCTGTTTCAGTTGCGCCAAGTCGTTTTCAGCAGTTAATAAGCTTTATTTCCTTTGCGCCATTACTCCTATTCGGTTTCATCGGCTTGATCTTTCTATATAAAGAACGAAACAACAGTCTTGTTCTCCTTTTGTTGCCGATTCTGACCTTGAATATCGGTTATGCAATATTTTTTGCCGAGGTGCGCTATCGCATTCCTATAGACACTTTTCTTATTGTTTCGGCAGCAGTCAGTCTTGAAATGCTTTTTCGCCGAAAACCAGCAATAGATGGTCAAAGTTGACTATTGTACTGTAACGAAGACGATGCTGAACGCTTTCAAAAGATGAATTGTTTATGAGCGCATGGCTTTTTGCATTGCTGGGATTTTTTTTGTCCATAAACCAGGGAGTAACTGCCGTTTTAGGAGTTTTGTCCGACGGCACCACCCGCGGCGCCGATGTAATCATGCCTATGGATATCCCTCTTTACCTTTTACTGTTGCTCAAGAAGGATCAAACGATCAACACGAAAATTCGATGGATTTCTTTTACTGTCAAAATATCTCTTGTTCTTTATATACTTCTTGCTCTAACGGGTGAATTGATAGCTGTTGAGCCGGCACAATTTCGATTTCGTTTGGTCCATTTTATTAGATGCCTGTTTGTTGGATATGTCATAATGACCCGTCTTTCCACGGGAAAAGAAGCTTATTTTCTGTCAAATGGGCTTTTAGCAGGACTTGCCTTTCAAAGTTTTATCGGATTTTGGCAATGGCAAATCGGTTCAATTCAATTGCCCTTTTTTGAGATCACTAAGGATTGGCGTGTAAATGGTACGATTGGTGTTGCGAATGCATTTGGGGCTTACCTGATTACTTTGCTGCCGTTATGTGTACGATTTGCATTGTTTTCAAAGCGGACTATCCGGTATGTATGGGCTATTGTCGCTGTTCTTGCTCTCGGTTCTCTTTTCGCTACTTACACCCGAGCGGCCTGGTTGGCATTTGTTCTTTCGATGATTTTCATGTCTCTTTATGAATTAAAGCAAAAAAAGCTCACAAGAGGACAAAAATCTTTCTTTATAATCTCTGGAATCTTTTTTCTGATTGGCATGGGCTGGAAATATGGTGACGTCATTTCGGCCCGTATGGACGATTATCAAGAGAGCTTGATCGGCGAAAAAAAGCACAGCCGCCTCGGTTTGGCGCTTGACGCTATGAGGATCATTCGGGAAAACCCTTTGATCGGTGTCGGCTTGGACAATTATCGCTACAATGCCGATGAAGAAATACAGGGATTGCGCATCGTTCACAATGCATATTTGCTGATTGCGGCAGAACAAGGCATACCGGCTGCCCTAATTTTTATAATTATCAATTTGATTGCTCTCGTTCAAGCCTTCAAGCTTCTCCGCTCGAATGATTGGTACGTATACAATATTGGTTTCGCCGTCCTTTGCGGACTTTTAGGAATTCTCGTCTACCATTTCGCTGCACCCGACTATCGCCTGTTGGAAGTGATGGTCCAGCATTGGCGGTTGATCGGCATGGCGATCGGTCTCCAGGGCGTCGAGCAAAAGATCCTCCGAGAAAGACGTTATTACCAGGCTGCTGTTGGGAATCGCTCCTCCGCATTTTTACCTCATCGCCGCTTTATATGAGACAGCTTTACCGCAACATTAGTTTTACGGGCATCAGCCAGATCTTATATACGGCTATGGCTTTCCTCCTGGTGCCGTTCGTTGCACGCTACCTAAAAAGCGACGGATACGGCATCTATAATCTGGCCGGCATACTGGGATTTTTCTTCAACCTGTTCAGCGACCTCGGTTTATCCACTTTTCTTACAATAGAGGTTTCTAAAAATCGCAACATCGCAGCCAAGCTCTTTGCCTCTGTATTGGGTATCAAGATTTTTCTTGTGCTACCGGCCGGCTTAATTATCCTGTCTTACTTGAAATTGAGCGGCCTCGACGGTACAATTGTGCGCGCCGTGTTGATTTTCACTTTTTCCGCGATATTTGCCGGTTTTTCCAACGCCTTTTTTGCGATATTTCGCGGTTTTCAAAAGATGGAATTCGAAACTTTGGCCACCGTCATTGACAAAGGAATATCCGTTGCATTGGGGATCTTTTTGTTGGTTAAAGGTTATGGCATCCATATGTTTCTTTTCTCTTTCGTGGCGGCGGAGATATGCAAATTCTTTCTTTGTCTGCTGTTGTTGCGTCAAAGATTCTTCCCTCTTTCGATTTCCTTTCGCTATAAACAGAGCAAACTGTTTCTTGTGAGGGGATTGCCGTTCGGCTTGAGTGTTTTTTTAGCGGTATGTTACAATTACACTGCGATTCTCCTGCTCTCGTCTCTTTCGTCGATGAGTCAGGTCGGCTTGTATTCTGCCGGCTTCAAGTTCCTGAACCTGGCCACTATTCTCCCCACAGTTTTGGCAACGGCCTTTCTGCCGCAATTGGCCGAAAACATCAAGGATAATCAGCGATCCTCCTTGCTGTTCGCCGAAGGCCTAAAGTATTTATTGTTTTTTTCAATCCCGATGATTCCCTTTGTTTTTCATTTTTCCCAATTTTTTATCACTCTGATTTTCGGGAATGATTTTACCGAAGCGGCTATCTTTCTAAAGGTTTTGGTTTGGGGTGCATTCGCGCAGATGACCAACATTTATTTGGTCAGCCTCTACAGCGCCGCGGGCAAACAAAAGATGATCGTCTATTTTCAAACAGCGGCATTGGCCGCCAATCTGGTCATGAACTTTTTCTTTATTCAAAGCTTTCAGGCATTGGGTGCCTCGGCCGCGACGGTCATCACCGAATGGCTCATTTTCTTAGCAGCTCTTTTCTATGCTTTCTTCTATCTGCTGGATTATCGGCTTATCTATCAACAGCTGGCTTTTTATATTCTAAAGATAATCGCCGCTTCCTGTTTAATGTACGCCGTTGCCAGACTGCTCTATCCGTATCATCTTTCAGCGTTACCGGCTATGGCGGCGTGTGCATTGACTTTTCTGGTCATTGTACAGATCACCGGTGCGATAGTGTGGAAACGGCTGCTGTTTCTCATTGGAAAAGACGATCAAAAAAGACGGACATGATTCGACAAAAACAAATTCAACGCTTTTACCAAGAGCAGGCCTCGTTGGTCAGCTCACCTTTCATTACCCAATACAATCAGGTTAAGACAGATCTCTTACGCAAGGTCTTTCATCAGCTCAACATCCCCTATGAGAAAAGCGGCATCATTCTCGATGTGGGGTGCGGACGAGGATTGCTGTCGACGATATTCGAAAACGGGACGTACATTGGTTTGGATCTTGTGATACAGAAAACGGTTCTTAAAATAAAAAAAGAGAACGCCTGCTTTGTTCAAGGCGACGGGCATTTCTTGCCGCTTCGTTCAGGTTCGGTTAATTTTATCTTGTGCCTGGACAGCTTTGAACATTATCCCGACATGTTGAAAGCAGCCAAAGAGTTTCGGCGAGTGCTGCAAGATGGTGGAAGTTTGTTTTTATCTATTCCCAATTATTCGAACACAGCCGGCCTGTTGAAACGATATTTCGAGGAAAGCGGACAAAGCGAACCGAACGGTTGGGCACCGTTCGATTTCTGGAAACGTCAAGAGTTGGAACAGTTCATCACGCCTAAAAGAATCAAAGAAATCTTTTACGCAGCCGGTTTTCGACGTTGCGAATTTGTCGGCTATAGTGAAGAATTCCTAATGGGAATTTTCCCCTGGATTTGGCATCCGCGCATGCCGATGCGCTTAGCCAATGCCATTTGCCGAATGTTTTCTCCCCTGCGGGACCTTTTTACAGGCTTATTCCCCTCTCTTAGCCTGCATACCTTTTGGAAGATGGAGCTCTAGCCCCAATGATGAAAAGGATCCTCTATTTTAATTACATGAATGATCTTTACGGCAGCTCTATCGGATCCACCATTAAGGCTTTGAAATTGCTGGGCGGCCTTGAAAAACACGGATGGAAAGTTACTTTTGCCTGGCGCCGTGACGGCTGGAATGAGCCTTCCGGAAAATTGAGACATCGAACTACCTTTTTCTATTCGTTTTTTCGCCGAATTCTATTTACCCCTAAACAACTTGTTCTCAATCTATTTGATTTTGTCCAAGAATGCCGTCTCGCCCGTCGTTTGAAACCAGAGCTTATTATCGCGCGACTGGATGCTTTTCGAATTTCCTCATTGGGAGTTGCACGCCTGTTTAAAATTCCTTTGATTGTTGAAGCAGACGGTGCCTGTTCCTACGAATGGATCCATTACCACGGCGGTCCGCATCTGTGGAAGCAACCTTTATTATTTTGCGAAAAACTGATGCTTCGATTTGCCGATGGAATCTTTACCCAATCCAATGTTTCGCGAGCTTATTATGAGCAGACCCACGGACGATGGAAAACGAAGGTGATCGTCATTCCAAACGGCGCCGATCCTGTTGAACAGATGAGCGAATCAGAAACGGAAGCCATACGATGCGAACTAAATTTACACAACCGTGATGTAATTATTGGATTTTTAGGCAGTATGCATAAGTGGCACGGGCTGCAGGAGGTAAGAGACCTGCTTGTCGAGCTGCTTTGCAAACAGCCGCATGTCAAACTGATGTTCGTCGGCGGCGGAGGTACGCAAATAGATTTTATTGATTCCTTCCCTTCCCTGCTCAGAGAGCGAATAGTTTTCGTACGCACCGTACCCTATGAGCTGGTCGGACGATATATCAGCCTGTTTTCAATAGCCGTAGCACCCTATCCGCCAATGCCTTTGTTCTATTTTTCGCCGGTAAAAATATTCGATTACATGGCGGCAGGAAAGGCAATCGTAGCGCCCAGGCTTGGACAAATAGGCGAAGTTTTGCAGCATGAAGTCAATGCTCTTTTATATGCGCCGGGAGACTTTTTAGAGTTTTACCATCATATTTCGACGCTCAGCCGCGATGAAGCTCTGCGGACACGTTTAGGAAAACAGGCAAGAGAAACTTTTATGCGGGCATATACATGGGATATTCGTTCTGCGGAATTAGATCGATTCCTTAGGCGCCGTCTATCCTCTTTCCGCCCATCAGAGTGAAATAGGAAGCGGCATGGTGAGGCATTGCGAAGATAAGTTGGCTCTCTGGTGTTACAACTTTTATCATCCTGAATTTCATCGGACTTGCTAGCGAACGGCGCTTGTATTTTTGACGATTTTGACACATCCAATTTAAATATTTGAGTAGTAAAGGAAACAACAGCAGGGTTAAAGAAAAAAAATTGGACTTTTGTTTTTAGTATAATTAATAACTGTTTTTAAATTAATAATAGAGCCTTATGGTGCTTAATAAACAACTCCGCTTTGATTCATTCGCCGCCGGATCTGGCTTGTTGGTACAATATTTGAAAAGACCCAATCGGTTATTTAATTCGTGAGGCGAAAGATGAATCGAAGTGTAATTGCAATAACGCTGGCTTTACTATCAGCCATATCGGCTTGGGCGCAAAACTGGAATCCGCCTTTCCCGAGAACCATGTATTTTAGTCCGACCGGATTTTACGGCAGTTCAAGGGATTACTTTTTGGCCAAATACGATCTTATCCAGCCTTGCGGCAGCACTTCTGCGCATGTTGCTTTGGCCAATGCTGTAAGAGCTCTTAACCCGGATGTACTTATCGGCGGCACAAGTCGACAAGGCGCCTGGCCTGGAAACGATCCGCCGGCTATGTTCTGCTACCATGCGACTTTTCTGAAAATTTCCCAGCCGATCGCCGCAGGAGCTACGGAAATTCCTTTTACTAACGTTAATGGTTATGGTTATCCAACGCGCGCGCAAAGCAACTATGCTCTGATCGGAAAAGATGATTGGATTCAATTCTCAAAAATTGAAGACAACAGCTTCAAGGGAGTTCCGGCAACAGGTCCTTTTGCCGTCGATTATGCTCATCCTGCAGACGACAGCGTGCGTTTCCCCATCCGCATGAGCGGTTTCGGCATGCTGCCCAATATCACTTCCTTTGCTGGTAAAATTGACGGAAAAGAGTCTTGGAAATGGTTTGTTGACAACCGTTTTCGTATTCAAGATTTTTCCGCCTACGATATGGTATTCTATGATGCATTCCGATTAAAGCTTTATCGGGAAGATATTGAAACCCAATGCGGAATTGATCTGAATTTTGACAAAATTGATGATTTTCAGCAGTTCGGTTTGGATTGGATCAATCAGCATTGGGCAGACGGGGCGAAAAAGCTCTTGGAATATGAACATCAATTAATGAAAACGCTCCATCCTGGTAAATATGCGTGTGAGACCTTGAATACAGGAGTTGTAGAAGACGGTTATGTGCTCGACTATGTCGACGGTATGTTGTGGGAAGGTTTCATGCGCTTTGCTTATGATTGGAAATCCATGGTGACCCTAAACCTGAAATGGGAAAAGAAACAAAAGGAAAAAGGTCGCCCCAATCTCACAATGATTACCGACTATGAGCGTGAGAGCCGCACGACCGGTAGGGACAAATTCTCGCGTATGCGGTACGGTTTGACGACGGCTCTGATTTCCGGAGCCTATTACGGCCGCACGTTCGGTGACTGGTACTACATCGGTTACTATCACGACGAGTTCGATACCGATCTCGGCTACCCGACCTCCGATCCGGTTGAGCTGCCGAGCGGCGCCTGGGTTCGCTTTTTCGACAAAGGGGCTGCCGTCTGCAATCCGACGGGACGCATCATAACGGTTACGGCGCAAGAGTTGGCCGCAGCACCCGGTTACGCCGGTCCCTACTATAGACTGCGCGGCGGACAGGATCCTGAATTCAATAATGGCGAGTTGTTTACTTCGGTTGAATTGTACGGCGAAGTCCGTACTCCGACACGGCCGCGAGACAATCAGGGCGACGGTATTCTTTTGTTCAAAGAACCGACGACGGTTGTAGCGGATATTTGGGTAGGCAATACCTATAACAATGATACCAGTCCCGGCAGTGCCCCAGTAAAATTAACGGGTTCGTGGGTCGAAGTGCAGGATGAACCTGGAATATTCCCGACCACTAATAATTGTTTTTCACAATGGAGCCATTTTCCGTACAATGGTTCGATTTATAACGACGGAATTGGCTATGCTTATGCAAAAGGAGGGGACGGCAGTTCTTATGCTGATTTTATTCCTACAATAGGTGTTCCTGGTTTTTATGAAATTTCCGAATGGCATGGAAAAGGATCTAATCTTTCAAAGGCAGTCCCCTTTGAAGTTATAGTTCAGGGTAATGTAAGGTTGAAAGGCACAATAGATCAAAGCACGAACAGCGGCCGGTGGAATGTTTTGGGTCGTGTTTATTTACCCAAAGGTAAAGAATCGATCGTGAGGATTACTAATAAAACCAACGAGCAAGTTCTGGCTGATGCAATGAGATTCAAGTTTTTGGGTCCCGTGCAGCCGGACACCACGCCACCCGAAACGCCGAAAAATTTAAGAATCTTGCGCTGATTCTCCGACAACATAGTCCGATCATCAGCTGCATATCATGGAAGCGAGGCAATTCCCGTCAATGCTGTTGCGCAGCAGGGCGGGATGCTCTCGCTTTCATGGTATATAAATATGAAATCATATCGTTGCCGTTAGAGCTTTCAAGGATTCTTTACAAAGGACAGTTATGCAGAAAATCCGAGTCCTTCAACTCGTCGAAGGATTCAATTTCGGCGGTGCGGAAACCAAGCTGCTTGAATTGGTCGAGCACATGGATCGCTCCCGTTTCGAAACCACGGTGGTTAGCCTTGGATTAGGTAATGAAATCGAACACCTTTTTCGCACCCTTGATTGCCGCGTGGAGGTGTTTCAGCGAAAACGGCAGGTGGATTTTCCTCTTTTGCAACGATTGCGCCGCTTTATCCGCCAAGAGCGAATCGAAATCGTAATGACCACCCTTTTTTATGCGGATGTTCTCGGCTCTCTCGCAGGACACAGCGGCGGAGCAAAAGGCGTATTTTCGTGGGAGACTATTTCTTCACCCAAATGGCTGGTGCCGCATCGGTTTTGGGCTTATCGATATGCAATCCGCCACGCCGATAAGGTGATCTCCGTTTCACAGGCTACTGCCGATTGGCTGATCCAAAAGAGAAAAGTCCCTGCGCACAAGGTGATGATAATTCCCTACGGTGTTAACCTCGAGAAATTTAATCCAAAGCAGAAAAGTCTTACACGCGAGCAAATCGGTCTGTCACCTGATGACCTGGTCATCGTCCAAGTCGCACGTTTGACAGAACAGAAAGGGCACAAATTTTTAATCGAAGCTGCCGCCAGGGTGGTCGCTGAGATCCCGCAGGCGAAGTTTGTTTTAATCGGCGACGGACCTTTACGGCGCGAAATCGAGGAACAGATTTCGCGCTTGGGTCTCAAGGACCGCTTCCGACTGCTGGGTTTTCGTCATGATGTGCACCAAATTTTGCCGTTATGCGAAATTTTTTCGCTCCCTTCGCTTTATGAAGGGCTGCCGAATGTCGTATTGGAGGCGATGGCATGCGGACTACCGGTAGTGGCCACACCGGCAGACGGCACGAAGGAGGCGGTCGTTGACGGCGAAACCGGTTTTCTGGTTCCGATCGCCGACGTAGATGCTCTGGCTGAACGATTGATTCAATTGGGCAGACAAGCGGAATTGCGGCAAAGACTGGGCGAAGCCGGCAGGCGCCGTGTGGAACGACACTTTTCGCTTACCGGACAAGTCAAGCAGTTCGAAGACCTTTACATTCGTTATGCCAGACCAAAAGAATTCACCGGCGAACCTGGAAAGATGGAATAGGCGACGATGAAAGTGTTAATGGTGCACAAGTTTTTTTATATCGAAGGGGGAGCCGAGCGCTATGTTTTTAATCTGAGCGATCTGTTGCGGCAAAAAGGACATCAGGTTATCCCTTTTGCCATGAAGGACAGCCGCAACTTTTCTTCTGAATATGAACCTTTTTTTGCCGATCGATTCGGTCCGGATCAGCTTTTTGAAACCACTAACCCGCTGCGGAGGCTCAGTATAGCAGGTCGAGTTGTTTTCAACCGCCAGGCTCAGCAAAAATTGGAGGCCTTGATCGAGGAGACCCGCCCTGATATCGCTCACGTGCATTCCGTATACCATCATTTGTCGCCGTCTGTGCTGTTTGCCCTCAAAAAGTTTAAACTGCCGGTGGTCATGACCCTTCATGATTACAAACTGGTCTGTCCGAACTATATTTTTCTGGATGGAAAGCGACGAGTGTGCGAATCCTGTCGCGGGAAACATTTCCGGCGTGCATTTGCGAAAAAATGTTTCCGTGACTCCTATGCTGCCAGTCTTTTGGTTTCCATTGAAGCATATGTGAATGCATGGATGCAGAGCTATCGGAAGAACGTCGATCTGTTTATATCGCCCAGCGAGTTTCTTGCCGGTAGGATCAGACAATACGGCTATGCCGATAAGCCGGTTTATGTGCTGCCCTATACCTTGGACCTAAGCGCATATCGTCCGTGTTTTGAAGCTTCGGACTATTTCGTCTTTATGGGTCGCCTGACGCACGAAAAAGGCCTTCATTTTCTATTGGATGCCGTCAAAAATATTCCTCACGGACATCTGCTTATCCTTGGCACCGGGCCTATGCAGGGAGAATTGGAGGAAAGGATTCGGACTGAGAGCATAACGAATGTGACTTTAGCCGGATATAAAGCAGGGGAGGAGTTGAAGGATTTGGTTCGGCGAGGACAATTTACTGTTGTTCCTTCCGAATGGCACGACAATTCTCCTTTGGTCATTTATGAATCTCTGGCACTCGGCAAGGCGGTCATCGGCGCACAAATGGGGGGAATTCCAGAGCTAATCGAGGAAGGCGTTGACGGATACACTTTCCAAAGGGGAGATTTATTGGGGTTAGTGGATCGAATCAAGAGGCTCCTCGAAGACCCATCGCGGACTGCGGAAATGGGTAAAAATGGTCGCCGCAAAGCCGAACAGCTTTTTAATGCTGAACACCATTATCAAACCCTCATGCGTTTTTATGAAGAAGCGTTTTCCTTAACGCGCAGAGGAAGGTAAACGTACTTTTTTCGGATCAAAATTAGGGGCCTTTAAATTCTTGGCATGGACTTTGTCATATTCTTTGCTGATTTTTATTCGTCATTGATAATTATAAATTTTAGTAAAGGCAAAGGCGTCATCGAATTATTCCGGCATGAAACAAAAGATGACGGTTGTCCATGGCTGAGACAAAAAAGGCATTTTTTGATTGGAGGTTCGACCCCATGAAGGTGAAAAGTGGTTGGAATAAGATCCTGCTGATCGTGTTGACGGCAGCAACAGTTTACCCGCTGCACGCTGCCATCGACGAATTTAACCGCCCGGACGGGCCGCTGGGCAGCAACTGGGCGGCTCATTCGGACATGGTCATTCGCAGCGGCAGACTGCACAATAACTCTTCGTCGACGACGGCAGGGTGGAATAGTTTTATTGCCGTCTTTAATGTGATTAATGCAAACGAAGCGACAATTTACTGGCCGACGGCAGGTAACGGTATTTCGAGCCGAGGGGCGGAGTTTGGTGCGGTCGTATTTGTCAATAATTTCAGCGCCGCATCGAACGGCTATATGATTTACATATACAATAATGAAATGCGCCTTTATCAAATATCCAACGGCGCAGTCGGCAGTGCCGTTGTGGCCAAGACCGTCAACCGCTCGCCCGTACCGGGTGACCGCTTCAAGGTTCTATTCAATCCCAACACCTATGAATTTACCTCCTACATCAATGGAACCGCCATAGCGACGCTGCAGGACGCTTCCAAACGGGTAAATTTGTCGACGAGCTATGCTGGCGTAATGCTCTATCACAGCACGACCATCGAAAATGATGTGGAGGCGTTCGAGGCGAACGTGGTGCCCATTGCCGCTGATACCACCCCGCCCGCGGCAGTTACCAATTTGGCGGCAACAGCCGTCAGTTCATCCTCGGTTCAGCTGACTTGGACAGCCACCGGCGATGACGGCAATACCGGTACGGCAACTCTTTACGATATCCGCTATTCAAAGAACAATATTACTGCAGCAGATTTCAATTCAGCTACTCAAGTCACCGGCGTGCCTTCACCCAAGCAGGCAGGCGCCGCGGAAAGTTTTACGGTAACCGGACTTTCGGCTGATACGAAATATTATTTTGCTCTCAAAGTACGGGATGATGCCGGCAATTGGTCGAACATCTCGAACGTCGCTTCGGCGACAACTCCGGCTGCCGGTGGGGGAGGAGGCGGAACCATGCCCACGCTGAACTGGCGGGTGGACGATTTTGAGCGCTCCGACCTCGGATCGAACTGGGCTGCTCCCAACTATAAAATCGAAGCCGGCGAGCTGACATTGATCAATAAAACCGGAGGGTGGAACAACTTTGCCATCTATCAGCGCGCCGGAGCGTACGGCGTCGGCATGACCTTCAGCGCCACAAATGCCGCGCTTTACAACAATGCCTTTGTTCCGGCCGGTCTGCTTTTCATGCTGGACAACGCCTCACCGGCTGGGGTAAACGGCTATCTCCTAAGGCGGGCAGCAAACAGCATCGATATTTTCCGTATCACAGGCGGTGTGGTCGCAACAACGGCGGTAAAATCCGCAAGCACGACACTGGCGGCTCCCAAGCCGGGTGAGAAAATAGAGGCCGTAATCATTAACAACGGTGCTACTAAAACAATTCGCGTTTTTGTTCGCGGCCAGCTGGATGGAGCGCTCGATTTGTCCGATGCTTCGAATGTCGACAACACATATGTCGGTGTGGCGTTGTACGGAGGCACGGGTTTCCTCAACAACCTGGCCTCTTTTACGGCCGGTTATCCTGGAACCTCCGCGACCATGCGCGTCGAAGTCTACGGCGGCAACAATCAAAGCGGGCCGATCTCCCAACAATTGCCGCAGCCGATTCAAGTCATTGTAAAGGATGAAAACAATCAGCCCCTCGCCGGCAGGCTGCTGGATTTTCAGATTATTCAAGGTACCGCGCGGTTGGACGATATCGAAAACTTTGTCTTTCCAGGACAAGTTTGGAAAGAAGCAGAAGAAGGCCGTATTTTGCGGGCGAATGGACGCATCGCCTCCGACGCCGGAGCTTCAAAAGGGCAGTATGTCACGTACGACTGGATTACCGGTTTGACGCGTCTGGAGATGTTTGCAGTGCCGTTTTATCTGCCGCAAAACGGCCGATTCGACGTGTGGGTGCGCGGCAGAACTACCGACGCCACGCGTTTTCGTTACCATGTACGCATTGATTCCTCACCGGATTCGACTCTGGTCTCCATGCAGACCAATAATATCGGCCAGTGGCATTGGGTTCGAGCGATGAGCAATGTCGCTCTGAATGCCGGTATGCACGATTTAAAGCTGATACCTTTTCATGCCGATCTGCAGTGGGACAAAATTCTGGTTCAAAACGCCGGTTCCGCTGCCCCCACCGGCGTCGGAGGAGAGGGCCCTGTTTATCCCAACATGACCAACGAGAACGGCATTGGTTCGACACGAGTGACTTTCGGCACCAATGCCAACGACAATGTGATTATCTATGTCTATGTCTATCGAGACGACGGCAGCAAAGTGGAAGAGCCGGCCGTCTTTACGCTCGATCCGACGCCGGGTCCGGCTACGGCCATGCAGCGAGATCCCTCAGTACCCGAACCGGTTAACGGCGTACCCGGAATGACGTCTCCGGAACTCAAAGTGATCATCAAAGACGCTTACGGCAACTTTGTCAACGGCGTCACGGTCAATTGGCGCGTACTCCAGGGAGAGGGTACTTTGGCCTCACCAACGAGCGTCTCGAACAACGCCGGCGTAGCTTCCAACACGCTGCAGCTGAACTATTATCAATCAACGGATTACAAAGTCGAAGCCTCGGCAACCGGTCTGAACGGATCGCCGATCGTCTTTACCATCAAACCTGGGACGCCGCCCAATAAAATCGTGCGCATCCAACCCAAAACGCGGCAGCAGGGCAACGTCGCAACGCGCATCGACAGCCTTTTGATTGTTCAAATCCTCAAAGCCGACAATACGCCTTTCGAGGGATATCCGGTAAAATTTGTCGTGACGGAAGGCGGCGGCAGGCTCAGCACTCAGGGCGGTAATGAAAACGCCCAGCAACTCGACGTACCCACCGATCAGCAGGGTTTTGCGCGCGCCGTTTGGCAATTAGGCGGACCTAATCTTAATGTCGTTCAGGCCCAAGCACCGAATCTGATCGGCAATCCGATCATTTTTGAGGCATGGGCGATGACCGGCGCGGCAGCAAATTTGGTAAAAGCCGACGGCGACAATCAAGCCGGTTATTTGGGCCTGCCTTTACTCAAGCCGTTCGTGGTCAAGGTGACCGACGCCAATGGGTATGCAGTGTCCGAGCAGGAGATTGTGTTCGAGATCCAGCAAGGACAGGGCGCCTATTTCGATCAGCCCGGAATCCGCAGCAAAACGGTTTACTCGGACAATCAGGGGCTGGTACGGGTGACGCTGACGATGGGCAGCGTCTTAAATGAAGAGCATATCGTGCGCGCCACGGCCACCGGAACATCACTTTCGCCGGTCTTTTTCCGCGCTACAGCGACCGCCCGAATTGCCAAAACGATCGAATATGTTTCAGGTAACCCTCCGGGTTATCAGCGAGCGGTGGTCAACTCGCAATTGGCCGAAGATTTTATCGTGCGGGTGCGAGATCCATTCGGAAATCCGGTTGCGGAACAACTGGTACTGTTCAAAGTCATGAGCGGCGGCGGTAAATTTACGAACGGTCTTACCGAAATGATGGTAGCCAGCGATGCGCAGGGCTTGGCGCGCACGCGGCTGACGGTTGGACCCGTCGCCGGAGACAGCAGCAATGTGGTGCATGCCACAAGCCAGCGTAAAGACATTACTACTCAGGCTTTGGACGGCTCGCCGATTATTTTCAAGGCGAACGGTTTGCCTCGTCCGGCTGTAAAAATTGTAAAGATAGACTCGACGGATGCACAAAGCGCCATCGTCGGATATCCGCTAAAGTATCCCATTGCCGTGAGAGTGACGGATGAATATCTCAACCCTGTCCGGAATCACAGCGTAACCTTTCGGGTCCGCGGTCAGGGCGGCGAGTTGGAGGATATTGCCGGTCGGGCAGCTGTAAAAGTGGTGGCCACCGATGCAAGAGGCATTGCTTCGGTCATCTGGAACATGCCCGGGAAACCTGGTGTCGTGTATGTCGACGTCAGTTCGAACAGCCTCCAAGGCACACCCCTGGAAGGGAGCCCGCTCGTGTTTATTGCTGAAGCCATGCCGGGACAGCCTAATCGGATGGTACGAGTGACAAAGGATACTGTATTCGTCGGCAAAGTGTGGCAGCCGCTGCAGGAGAAGATGAAGGTTCAGATCACCGATTATCTCGGTAATCCGCTAATCGGTCAGCCGGTGATCTTTAAGGTGACCAGAGGCGGCGGCGTCGTCAACGGATTGCCGCAGGTCACTATTCTGACGGCCGATTCCGGTTACGCTTCAGTGACCTGGACGCTCGGCAAGACCAGCGGCGTTGAATTGAACTGGATGGAGGCTTCCGCTTCGGTGCCGGTCAATCCGGTGATTCGTTTCAGAGCCACTACGCTGCCGGATATTGCCTTTCAGTTGATCCCGGATTCCAGTTATTCGACTTTTGGTGTGGTCGGATCGCTGATCCCTGAAGAGATCAAAGTAAAGGTAGCAGACCAATTCGGCAACGGCATTCCCGGCCACACGGTCAATTTCGACATCATTCCGGTCAACAACAACAGCGGCTATATCGGCCAACCGGGCGTTACTCAGGCGGCCGTGGTGACCAACGCCGAGGGAATCGCAGCCGTGCGCTGGGGGTTGGGTCCGCAGGTTGGATCGATGAACAACAAGCTGCGGGCAGCGGCCAGGCTGAACAACGTGCATCTCATCAACTCGCCGTACGTGTTCACTGCTTCGGCAACCGTCGGCGGGCCGACGAAAATGGTCAAAGCCGTCGCCGATACCAATTTGACCAGCATTATCGGCAACACGCTGCCTGAATTCTTGCGAGTCAAGGTTACCGATGCCTACGACAACCCCATTGCTCAAGTGCCTGTGCGTTTTCAGGTCATCAGCCGGCGTGAAGCCGACGGCGGCACCCTCGACGGCCTCGTCGATTCAGTCAAGATCAAATTGACCGACTCGAACGGCATGGCGTGGGTGCAGTTCACTTTGGGGCAGCGCGCCGGTTTCAAAATCAACAAAGTGCGGGCATCGGCAGAGAACAACGGCGTACCTTTGCAAGGATCTCCGATTCTTTTCGAGATCACCGGTACGGCGACCAATGCCCGTAAGATGCGCGCATCAGACGGCGACGGCCAAACCGGAAGCGTCGGACAATACTTGGCGCGCGAGCTTAAAGTGCTGGCGCTTGATCAGTACGACAATCCGGTTAAAAACCAGCCGATCCGCTTCCGGATTCTTGCCGATCCCTCGAGGCCGGTCGAAACAATCGGCTCCTTGGGCGTCGGAGCAGCCGTCGACACTTCAGTGAACACCGACAACTTGGGCATCGCTGCCGTCAGATGGCGGTTGGGTCAGTTCGTCGGTCAACAGCAGGTCGAGGCCACCAGCAACGGCGGCGGCGCGTTGGAAGGCTCTCCGATTATTTTCAGGGCAACGGCTTTGGCTGACCAAACCAGTGCCGATTCTTCTTTGATCGCCGTAACTCCGCGAGAGTTACTGGTGTCGAACGGTGAGATCCGCGCTACGGTGACGGTTACCCTGCGTGACCGCTTTAAAAATCCGGTCGTGGGCAAAGCCGTGATTCTTGAAGCGGATGGAGAAGGGAACATTATTACGCAGCCGACGACGGCCACCGACGCCAACGGCAGAACGATCGGGTTTATCTCTTCCCGGCAGGCAGGCGTAAAAACTGTGCGCGCCCGCGACATCAACAGCAACGTTTTGTTAAAAGTTACCGCCCAAGTAACCTTCCGGCCGGCCGCTGCGGCGCGCATCGTAAAAGCGCCCGGTGAAAACGGCGACACCCAAACGCGCAACGTGGGCACCGTGCTGGAAAAGCCTTTCAAAGTGTTGATCACCGACCAGTTCGGCAATCCCATTCGCAACGTACCGGTGACGTTTACACCCAGGACAGGCGGCGGCATGATGGTCGACAACCAGCCGGTTTATTCCGATGAGAACGGTATTGCTTCCGCTTTTTACCGGCTCGGCCTCAATCCGGGCGCCAATCTGGTGCAGGCGGTTTCGGAGGGACTGGACGGCTCGCCGGTAAACTTTTCGACAATTGCCGTTCAGCCGCAACAAATCAAAGAGCTGGTTATTTTGAGCGGTAATCGGCTCAGCGGTCGACCGGCAGGCGATCTCCCCGAGCCGCTATCCGTTCGCGTGATCGATAACCTCGGCTGGCCGATTTTCGGCAAAAAGGTCAAGTTCGAGGTTCTGGCCAACGACGGCGTCATCACCAGTGAAAACCCGGCCGAGTCCAATATGTACGGCGTGGCTTCCGTGAACTTTAAATTAGGAACGACTCTCGGCTTGAACATCATACGCGCCTCGCTGGTCGATTTGCCGATCGTTTCCGCTGTCTTTACCGACACCACCAAAGTAATGCCGGGTAGCGGCGCTTCGATGCTGCAGCTCGTCAGCGGCAACAATCAATATGGAACCGTAAACACCATGCTGCCTATGCCGTTGACCGTCAAGGTGACGGACGATTACAACAACCCGGTGCCCGGTATAACGGTAACGATGACCGTCATCGACGATCATACGGTTCAGGGTATCGGCCGGTTGGAAGGCGGCGCAAAGGTATTGGCGCGAACCACGGATGCATTCGGTTTGGTGAGCGTCTATTATACGCTGGGTGAAAAGGCGGGACTGAACAAGATTCGCGTCACCAGCGCCGGTCTGCGGCCCGAGTTCATTGACTTTACAGTTTACGGCCAGGCCGGAGCGCCTTACAGCATGCGCAAGTTGGGCGGCGACAACCAGACCGGCGAAATGGACCGCGTTCTTCTGCGTCCCATTTCGGTCCGCGTGTATGACCGCGAGGGCAATCCGGCGCAGGGCGGTCGCGTTCGCTTTATTGTGCTGCAGGGCGGCGGAACTATTATTGAGCCGCAGCCGGTGATTTCGGATGCCGACGGCATCGCGCAGGTGCATTGGCGATTAGGCCCGCGGCCGAATGCCTACGTCAACGTGGCGCAGGCGATTGCCGACGGTCTTCCCGGAGGTATGTTCGTAGAAACTTTTAACGCCATCGGCGATCCTTCGCGCTGGCCGCAGCTGCATTTGCCGTCGGACCGTACGGTCTATGAAAATGATATATTGAGCTTTACGATCTATGCCGACGGCAGCGACAACCCGCCGATCACCTGCACGGCGGAATCGATTCCCGAGGGCTCGGCGCTGTCGAGCAACGGCGACGGCACCTGGACTTTCACCTGGCAGCCGAGCTTTTCCTTCGTTCAAGCGCCTCAGAAAACGCGGACAATCTATGCCGTGTTCGGCGCGCTGGACATGAAGGGCGGACGCGACCTCGATTCGGTCAAGATAACGGTCATCGATCGCAACCGGGCGCCGCAAATTGTACGCTACTGGCCGACGCAGGAGGTCATCAAGGTCGAGCCCGGCACGCTGGCAAAAATCGATTTCGGTGTTGAGGTGCGCGACGAAGACGGAGATCTGGTTACCGTGACCTGGTATGTAGACGAACAGCAAAAAGCTTACGGCCAGACGTTCACCATGGATCTCAATCAGTATCCGCCTTATCGGTATTATTCCGTCAATGTCAGGGCTACCGACCATTCGGATGTCGTGTATAGGTGGTGGGGCGTTAAAGTAAAAGTGCAGCTCGTCAACTTGAGCTGTACGGCGGAACCCTATAAGGGCGTGCACCTAACCTGGGAGACTGTCGAAGGCGCACTGCTGGCCGGGTTTAATGTGCTCCGCGGTGCGCGCGAAGACGGTGAATATACCAAAATCAATGATGAGCTGATCCCCTATGCGCCGGACGGTCGTTATCAATTCACCGACAAGGCGGCGACAGGCGGTCGCAGCTATTATTACAAGATAGAAGAAATCGGCCTGGACGGCGCCTCCTCGCTGCACGGACCGGTGCGTGCAGAAGCGCCGCTGCCGCGCGAATTCCGCCTGGCGCAGAATTATCCGAATCCGTTCAATCCCGAAACCACGATCCGCTTTGACGTTCCCAAAGAGGCTTACGTGACGCTGGAGGTCTATAACGTCCTCGGGCAGAGGGTGAGGACTCTATTTAAAGAAAAAATGGAAGCGGGTTACCATTCGGTTGTCTGGGATGGAAAGGACGATCAGGGTCTGCGAGTCAGCTCAGGCGTGTATTATTACCGCCTCCATGCGCAGGAGTTCAGCGATACCAAAAAGATGCTGTTGCTGAAATAGCACAGTTCATCGGTTGATCGATTGCCAAAACTGACGATGCCGTTTCCACTACCTTGTTAAATTTCCTCCTCAAAGCGCCCTCGGGAGTTTCTCGGGGGCGCTTTTTTGTCGCAATTTCATTTTGAATTTCCTGGAAAAATCTTTACCATTTTGTCGAAAAATAAACTTGTTCATATTAGCTTACCATAGACCGGCAGCTTATTTTGATGAAAGGGCGCGGTAAAATACGATATGGTTTGGGCACGCTGTTACTTGCAGCTGGAATTCTGACGGCGGGCACCGCGAAGGCACAAGGCGGCGTTTTAACCGGACGAGTGCTCGACGATCAGAAAGCGCCGTTGGTCGGTGCGAACGTCTTTTTGCTCGAACTGAACACCGGAGACGTCACTGATGCCGAAGGCGAGTACCGAATTGCCAACCTGCCGTCGGGGCGTTATACGCTTATGGTTTCTTTTATCGGCTTTGCGCAGATAAAGCGCCAAGTGGAAATTGCCGAGGGACAGATAAAACGCGAAGATTTTATTCTCCAACCCTCCATACTGGAGCTGGGTGAGCTGACGGTCATGGGGGAACATCTCAAGGGACAAGCCAAAGCGCTTAATCAGCAAATGTCCGAGGACCGCATTGCGGTCGTCGTTTCGGCGGATCAACTGGCGCGCTTTCCGGATCAGAACATCGGCGATGCCCTCAAGCGGCTGTCTGCCGTGACGGTCAATTATGACCAGGGCGAGGCGCGCTATGCAGGAATCCGCGGTTTGGATCCTCGACTCAATTCGGTCGCTTTGGACGGTGAACGCCTGCCTTCGCCGGATGCGCAAACCCGCGCCGTGCAGCTGGACATGATCTCCACCGACCTCATTCAAAGCGTCGAAGTCTATAAAAACAACACGCCGGATATGGACGGCGATGCGATCGGCGGAACGGTCAATTTGGTTACTCGACCGGCGGTATTCAGCCGGCGCTTAAACCTCAGCCTCGGCAGCGGATATGATTTCCTTACCGGTCGGGGATTGCTGAACGGCTCTACAACAATCGGCCGGCGGTTTTTCAACGAAAAATTGGGTTTTTCCCTTTCCGGCAGCCTTAACGATCGCCGCCTGGGCGCACATAACAGCGAAGGAATTTGGAGCGTAGACAAAAAAGGCATTATCTATCCTTCGCAATGGGATATTCGCCGCTATGATGTCCGTCGTCTGCGTCGGGGAGTCACTTTGGCGATGGATTATCGACCCGACGATGAAAACCGCTTCTTCCTCAATCTTCTTCTCAATCAGCGGGATGACTGGGAGGTGCGTCAGCGGCTTCGTTTTAGGATGGAACCGCCCGGCAAAGACAATATTGCAGAAAGGTCGCAAATCTATCGACAAACCAAAGGCGGAAACGTCGATCAGGGTAACGCCAGGCTGGAACAGCAACGGTTGCTGGGCTTTCGCCTGAAAGGCAAGCACGATTGGTTCAGCCGCTGGACCATCGAGTGGAACCTGTCGCATACCCGCGTAACGGAAGAACGGCCGCACGAACGATATCTGCAGTGGTGGGTCAAAAATGCCGACGTCATTGTTGATCTGACCAGTTTACGTACGCCCTATTTTCAAAGCAACACCGCGGATTCGCTTTTTAAATTTGAAGAGATGCGGGAGGAATTTCGCTCCGTTGCGGAAAGGGATACCCGACTGGGAATCGATCTGCGGACGCCGCTCATAAAAAAGGGATTTTGGAAGAATACGCTGCAATTCGGCGGCAAATTCAAACGCTTGGATAAACACAACAGCGTACAAGGCGTGCAGATTTCTCTGACGCCGGAAGGCAAAAGCGAGTGGAGCGATATGACACGCACCCCGACTGCCGATTATACGCCCTCCCGTTTCTACGCCGGCAATTATCAGCTCGGCCGATTTACTACTCCTTCATTTTTAGGCAGACTAAATTTCAACGATCCAGTACTTTTTAAGCAAAAATCATTGGCGCAGCAATACGGGACGCAAAACTATGACGCCGAAGAAAACGTCTCTTCCGCTTACGCGATGCTGCAGCAGAATATCGGCAAACGACTAAAGATCATTTTCGGCGCCCGTTTGGAAAACACCTCTGTTTCTTACCGCGGCTACGAAATGACGGAAGGTTCCGACAGCCTTGCGCCTGCGAGCGGAAAGAGCGAGTATGTCCACCTTTTACCCAGCCTGCATCTCCGTTATGAGCCTGGTCAACAGCTCGTTTTGCGCGCCGCCTATTCGAGGAGCATCGCGAGACCCGATTTCTATGATCTGGTGCCTTATCGCGAGCTCAAGCGCGCCGGTGAAGTGCTGCGGGTCGGCAATCCCGACCTGCTTCCGTGCCGCTCCAACAATTGGGATTTTTCGATTGAGCGGTATGATCAGGGCGTGGGGCTGTTTTCAGCCGGCATTTTTCATAAACAAATCGAGCGCTTTTTTTATATTCAACGTGAAAATAATGCGCTGGATCCGGTTACCGGAAAAACTGTCGCCGAGTTCTATCAGCCGCGCAACGGCGGCAATGGGCGGCTAACCGGCATTGAATTGAGCGGCCAAAAGCCTCTCGATTTTCTGCCGGGTCTCTTTTCGCGTCTCAGCCTTTATATGAACTACACGCGCCTGTTTTCCGCAGCTTCTTACCCTTCTTGGCCGGGAAGGAATATTCCCCTGCCCGGGGCTCCAAAATATACTTTTAATGTGAACCTGACTTATGAGAGCAAAACGGCGACGGTCGGTGTTTCTCTAAGTCGAGCCGCTGCCTATCTGGATTCCAAGGAGATCGATCTGACGCCGGGTTTGGAACGATGGTACGACGCCGTCACGTTTCTTGATCTCAACGGATCTTGGCGAATCTCTTCACGATTCGGCCTCTTTTTAGAATGGAACAATTTGTTGAATCAACCGCTGCGTTTTTATGCCGGCCGCAAGGAAAGAACCGCGCAAGTGGAATACTTCGGCCCCAGAGTTTCCTTCGGCTGTAAATATTCTTTATAGGCGACGCAAAGCGAATGAATTCCACCAAGGGGCTTGTTTTATTAAATGGAAATGACTTTCCGATTATCCGGAAGGAGGTAGGTCATGGCGGAGCAATTTTACGAAATTGTCGTCGATGCGCCGTTTCTTTTAACTAAGGGATTTTTGATGGGATACATGCAGGGAAGCGGCAAAAGCTTCAAGTATTTTTTCCATCGTCGCCACAACATTCGGCGCGAAACGATGGGAGAAATCGTCAAAGAGCTCCTGCACCTCGAATGTCAGACACATCTCTGCCTTCCGGAATCAGCAATAGACGAGTTCGAGAAAGCGCTCGAGAATGCTTTTGAGCAGCTGCACGCCTCCATCAAACAAAAGAGACTGATCAAAAGCGCTTCATTCTCCTTTAGTTACCATGTCTATGCCGAGGAAAGGGTAGGACCCTGCAAAGAGATATTCCGTTCGCTGCCGCCCGGTGTCGAGCTGCGCAACTTTCAACCGGTGGAACTGCGGGCGAATCTGCCTGCAGGCGTGGCAGAGTATACCACCCTCAATACCTTCTGCTACGAGGGAAGCGGCGTGGCGGTCGGCGATTTCGAGGGCATTATGGAGCTTTATCTGCGCATCAAGCGCCACTCGCTCTGCGACAACTTTTTGGTGAGCGAAATAGAGCTGCAATTTTGAGCGGGTTTACCCGATGATTGCAGCCGAATATGATCCTGCTTATTTTTTCTTCGGCCGGTAAACGTGCGTGCAGGTGCCGAAGAACATTTCGGCGGTCTCCATAACGGTTTCGCTCAGGGTGGGATGGGGGTGAATCGTCAGCTTTAGGTCTTCGGCAGTTGCCGCCATTTCGATCGCCAACACTCCCTCCGACACCAGCTCGCCGGCGCCCGCGCCAACCAGTCCGATGCCTAAAATTCTCTTTGTTTCCGGTTCGATAATCAATTTTGTCATGCCGTCGATGCGATCCATGGTGAGAGCGCGTCCGGATGCCGCCCAAGGAAAGCGCATCACCTCAACGGCCATACCGCGATCTTTGGCTTCCTGCTCCGTCAATCCGGCCCACGCCAACTCGGGATCCGTAAAAACAACCGCCGGAATGGCGGCCGGTTCGAAGGCGACCTTGTGCCCCGCAATCGCTTCGACGGCCGTACGCCCTTCGTGCGAAGCCTTGTGCGCCAGCATCGGCTCGCCGGCCACATCGCCGATGGCATAGATGTGCGGTTCGGCCGTTCGGCGCTGAGCGTCGACTTGAATAAATCCGCGCGCCGTCAATTGGATACGGGTGTTCTCAAGGCCGAGGCCCTCGGTGTTGGGACGACGGCCGACCGTCATCAGCACTGCATCGAAGGTCTGTTGTGTCTCGCTTACTTTTGCTCCTTCGAGCGTAACGCGAATCCTGTCGCCGTCTTTTTCCGTTTTGACGACCTTGGTCTCTGTCAAGACGGCTTTGAATTTGCCCTCCAAGCTTTTTTCCAAAACTCTAACCAGATCGCGATCGGCGCCCGGTAAAATCCCCGGCAGCATCTCCACAACGGTCACTTCGCTGCCGAGGGAGGCATAAACCGAGCCCATCTCCAAGCCGATATAGCCGCCGCCGATGACCAGCAGCCGTTTGGGGATTTCCCGCAGCTCCAACGCCGCCGTCGAATCCCAAAAATTCCGGCTTTCGAGAGCCAAGGAAGGGATCACAACCGGCCGCGAGCCGGTGGCGATTATGGCGTGTTCAAAAGTCACCTCGACATTTTCGCCGCTGTTCAGCGTCACCTGCAGCGTTTTGTTGTTTTTAAAAACGGCCTTACCCTGCAGATGGTTTATTTTTCGCTGCCTGGCCAATTGCCCGGTTCCGCCGGTCAGCTTGGCAACCACGCCGTCCTTAAAAGCGCGCAGCCTGTCCAAATCGATTTGCGGCTGACCAAATTTAACGCCCAACTTTTCCGCTTCATGCGCCTCGTTGATCAGCTTGGCGACATGGAGAAGCGCCTTGGAGGGGATACAGCCGCGATGCAGACAGACACCCCCAGGATTTTTTTCCGGATCGATAAGCGTAACCTGCATATCGAGGTCGGCAGCCAGAAAAGCTGCCGCATAGCCGCCCGGCCCTGCGCCGATGACTGCCAATTGGGTCGATTCACTGTGCATAAAGTCTCCAAGTTCTGCCTGTTCAAAATTCTTCCTGTAGGCTGCCTCACCCTTCCAGAATCATGGCGAACGGCTGCTCGAGCGCTTCGACGATCCAGCGGATAAAGCGCGCTCCGTCGGCGCCGTCTATCAGGCGATGATCATAAGATAAGGAAAGAGGCAGCATCAGCCGCGGCGTCCATTCGTTATTGCGGTAGACCGGCTCCCAGACGGCGCGCGAAACGCCGAGAATGGCGACTTCCGGCCAATTGATGATCGGCGTGAAAAAGGTGCCTCCGATACCGCCCAGGTTGCTGATGGTAAAGTTGCCGCCGGACATGTCCTCGAGCGTCAGCTTGCGGTCGCGTGCTTTTTGTGAAATTTGGGCCAACTCGACCGCCAGTTCGGTCAGATTCTTGCGGTCGACGT
>JAPDPN010000006.1:46372-49647 GCA_034506455.1 Candidatus Zhuqueibacterota bacterium
CCGCCCAGGTTGCTGATGGTAAAGTTGCCGCCGGACATGTCCTCGAGCGTCAGCTTGCGGTCGCGTGCTTTTTGTGAAATTTGGGCCAACTCGACCGCCAGTTCGGTCAGATTCTTGCGGTCGACGTCGCGAATAACCGGCACCAACAATCCCCGCGGCGTGTCCACCGCCACGCCGATGTGGTAATATTTTTTGTAAATGATCTCCTTGGTGCGCATATCGACCGAAGCATTGAACTGCGGATAGAGTTTGAGTGCCGAGGCAACGGTCTTGAGAAGAATGGCGGTGATCGTCAGCTTGCCGCCGGCCTGCTCGACACGCGGAGCGTACTGCTTGCGAAGCGTTTCCAATTCCGTAATATCGGCCTTGTCGAATTGGGTGACGTGCGGAATTTCATGCCAGGCATGTGAAAGATGCACGGCGGTTTTTTCCCGTACCGAGCTCATCAGTTCGCGTGTTACCTCTCCCCATTTTGAAAAATCCGGCAGAGGTTCCGTCGTCGTAGACTGTGCAGCGCCGCGGCTTGGTTCCGACAACAGCTGCTTGGCATAGGCCTTGACGTCCTCGATCGAAATACGTCCAGCCGGTCCGCTGCCTTTGACTTGATTGATGTTGACGCCGATCTCGCGAGCAAAGCGCCTCACCGAGGGAGCGGCCGGCGCCGCCGGATAGGCCGAAGCCGCGGGTCGAAGTGTCTCCTCCGGCACCGGTGCAACCTCGACCGTTTCTTTTTTCTGAGACGGGGGCGGAGCTTGTCGGCGAATTTCTACCGCCGGCGCCTCGACTTTCGGTTTCCCCGCCTCTGCACTTCTGAGACGAAGAATGACCTGGCCGGTCTGTACGACATCGCCTGCTTTCACAAGCACATCGACAACCTCGCCGCCTCGATCTGCCGGCACCTCGACAACGGCTTTATCCGTCTCCAACTCGATGACCGGCTGTTCCGCTTTGATGACATCGCCGACTTGAACCAGAACTCCGGCTACCGTCCCCTTGGCGACGTTTTCGCCTAAATTGGGAACGACGATCTCCACGACCGCGACCGGAGCTGCGGTTTCGATTGAGGGAGCTTTTTCCGCTTTGGGAGCCGGAGGCGGCGGTGCTTCCGCTTTTGCCTCGGTCTCGAGAACGAGAATCGTTTGACCAACTTGGACCTTTTGGCCCGACTGCACAAAAATTTCCTTTACGACTCCTTCAGCCTCAGCAGGTACTTCGACCACTGCCTTTTCCGTCTCCAATTCGATGAGCGGCTGATCCTTTTTTACCCGTTCACCCGGCTTGACTAGAACCGCAGCCACAGTGCCGGATTGCACATTTTCACCCAATTCCGGTATTTTACATTCGAACGTCATGCTTTTCCTCGTTCGTCTTTTGGTCAATCGTTTATGACGTAAAGGGGTTTGCCTTTTCAGGGTTGATATTCAACGCCTTTGCCGCGGACTGGAGCTCTTTGAGGGTGAAATTGTTTTCTTTGAAGAGCATATACAGCGCCGCATAGGCGATGTATCGTTCATCGACCTCAAAGAATTCACGCAGGTGACGACGTCCGTCGCTGCGGCCAAAGCCGTCGGTGCCGAGGCTGAAGAAGGGGTTCGGCAGTCGACGCCCCACGGACTCGGGCAGCGTGCGCACATAATCGGAAGCGGTGACGATCGGCCCCTCGGCTCCTGCCAGCTGCCGAAGCAGAAAAGGCGTCCGCGGCGGTTGGTCCGGGTGCAGCATGTTCCAGCGATCGGTCTGGGCAGCGTCGTAATAGAGCTCTTTGTAACTCGTGACGCTCCACACATCGGCCGCCACCCCGTATTGTTCTTCCAGGATCTGTTTTGCACCGAGCGCTTTGTTCAAAATCGTTCCGCTGCCGAACAACTGCACCCGCGCTTTGGGCTTGGTCAAAGTTGAGGCTTGGAACCGATAGATGCCGCCGAGAATCCCTTCACGAATTCCCTCGACCTTGGGCATCGGCGGTTGCGGATAGTTTTCATTCATGACCGTGATGTAGTAAAACAGGCTCTCCTGATCTTTGTACATGCGACGCAGACCATCTTCGATGATGACCGCCAGCTCATAGGCATAAGCGGGATCGTAAGCCTTTAGGTTCGGCAGCGGATAGGCGAGCAGGTGGCTGTGCCCGTCCTGATGCTGCAGACCTTCACCGGCAAGCGTCGTTCTTCCGGATGTGCCGCCGATGAGAAAACCGCGCGTGCGCATGTCGCCCGCAGCCCAAATCAGGTCGCCGATCCTCTGAAAGCCGAACATTGAGTAAAAAATAAAGAACGGGATCGTATTGATGCCGTGCGTGGAATAGGCGCTGCCGGCGGCAATAAAGGAGGACATGGAACCTGCCTCGGTAATGCCCTCTTCCAAGACCTGACCGTCCTGAGACTCTTTGTAATAGAGCAGCTGTTCCTTATCCACCGGCTCGTAGAGCTGTCCCACATGGGAATAAATGCCTACCTGGCGGAAAAGCGCCTCCATGCCGAAGGTTCGCGCCTCATCCGGCACGATCGGCACGATCAGTTTACCCAGATTCTTGTCCTTGAGCAATTTGGCCAGAATTCGTACAAAGGCCATGGTCGTGGATACTTCACGATCCTGTGTGCCTTCGTAAAACTCTTCGAACAACTCCGGCTCGCCCAATGAAACCGGCACGCTGACCATGCGGCGGGTAGGCACATATCCGCCCAGCTGCCTTCTTCGTTCCTGCAGGTACTGCATTTCCGGGCTGCTTTCCGGCGGACGATAGAACGGCACGTCGTTGATTTCCTCATCAGAGATGGGGATGCCGAAGCGGGAGCGGAATTCGCGCAGTTCTTGTTCGTTTAGCTGCTTTTGCTGATGCGTGATGTTTTTGCCTTCACCTGCTTCTCCCAAGCCGTATCCCTTGATGGTGCGTGCGAGAATAACCGTGGGCGCGCCGGTGCTTTCTACTGCCCGTTTGTAGGCCGCGTACACCTTTTCCGGATCGTGTCCGCCCAAACGCAGCCGCGAGATCTGGTCGTCGCTCAAGTGCTCCACCAGCTTGAGCAGCTGCGGATGGCTGCCGAAGAATTTACTGCGCACATAAGCGCCGCCGCGCACGATATAATTCTGAAACTCGCCGTCGATGATCTCTCCGACCCGTTTTGCCAACAGACCGTCCTTGTCCATGGCAAACAGCGGATCAAAGTCGCTGCCCCACAGCACTTTGATGACGTTCCAACCGGCGCCGCGGAAGACTTTTTCCAATTCCTGAACAATATTGCCGTTGCCGCGCACCGGTCCGTCGAGTCGCTGCA
>JAPDPN010000007.1:0-44610 GCA_034506455.1 Candidatus Zhuqueibacterota bacterium
CTCTGCAAAGGCGTCAGCTTGGTTCTCTTGTGAATGACCATGGGATTTCCTCCTTAATGGATTAGTTGTGCAACTGTAGCAAGTTAGGAAATCCCGATAACTTTAAACAACGCTAAATTAACTTACAGTTTAGAGGATAAGAGCAAGCGAAGCGGTAAGAGCCGCAGTCAATAAACTGCCCGGCAAAATAGCGCGACGAAATGATGCAGAGCCCCCGATCACGGCGACCCCGGTTTTCAACAATGTATTCGAACAACAAGCCAACAAAATCGCACGCACGGCAGACGTTAAAGCGGCATGACTCTCTCCTGCCAACCGTGCAACGGAGAGAGTAACCGCGTCCACATCCACCAAGCCGGAAAGCAGGCTTGCCGCGTACAATCCTTTGTCGCCCCAGTAAATTTTCGCCGCCTTTGCAAGCAGCAGTACGAGCGAAAACAAAACGGCAAATTTGAGGGCTGGGATGAGTTCCAGAGGGTTCGTCAAAATCGGCTTCTCGCCGTTGCTCTGCAGCTTTTGTCTTTTGCCGATGATAAAGCCGGCAGTCAAGGCAACAACGCCTGCAGCTGCCAGTGCCGGCCCTAAGCGCGCAAGAAGGGGCAAGTAGACGATCGACGAAACGACAATCACCCGAAGGAACATGATTGCCCATGAAAAAAATACGGCCTGCGCATACGCGGCGCCCGCCTGAGGTGTTGACCGGCTTTTTTGCGTCATGGTCAAAGTAACGGCGGTGCTGGAAACAAATCCGCCCAATACGCCGGAAAGGACAATCCCTTTTCGACCGATGATTTTGATAAGGATATAGCCGATAAAACTTAGGCCGGAGATCAGGACGACCAGCAGCCAAATGGAATAGGGGTTAAAGAGATCGAACGGCGGCGGGCCATAAGATTTATCGGGCAGGATAGGCAGAATCACGGCGGTAATGACGGCAAATTTAAGCGCTGCCAACAAATCCTCGCGTGAAAGGGATCGGACAAATGTCTGCAGCTCGAGCTTTAGCGAGAGCAGCACGGCGACGCCCACGGCGGCGGCAATTGCCGCGACACTGTAACCAAAAAAGATCAGTGATCCCAGTAGCAGCGTTAGTAAAGCTGAAACTTCCGTCGTCAAGCCGATCTGCCCGCGCAAAGCTTCGACAATGGAACCGGCAATGATCAAAAATCCCGTTACGGAAAACACTACCAAAAGCGGCATCGGCGAAGAAAAAATCTGCGAAATCATTGCCGCCATGCCGCCCAACAACCCTAAAAGTCCGAACGTGCGGATTCCGGCAATAATTTTTTTGTTATCCTGCTCAGCTGCAAATTCCCGCTGAAGGCCGATGAGAACACCCACAGCCATAGCCAGCGCAAATTTGCCCAGAATATCTTTGATCAACACGGCTTTTTCCTCGAATTTTTACACATTAGCATATTCGGAATAGATTTGCAAGCGCTTTTTGTTCATGAGACTGACTAAATTGGAAAGAATTTGGAGGTATGGATGAAAAGGCGAGAATTTATGATGATTGCAGCTAAAACAACTCTGGCTGTTTCAGTGCTGCCTTCTTTTCTAGTCGGTGCGCCTGATCAAATGCCGCGCCGTAAACTCGGCCGAACCGGAGAAAAGCTTTCCATCCTCGGTTTCGGCGGCATTTTGGTGATGGATGAGGAGCAGAATGTGGCCAACGAAATGGTGGCGCGCGCTTTTGATCGCGGAATAAACTATTTCGACGTTGCTCCCACCTACGGGAATGCCGAAGAACGCTTGGGTCCGGCCCTTGAGCCTTACCGCAAAAGCTGCTTTTTAGCCTGCAAAACCAATCGGCGCACGGCAGATGAAGCGCAAAAGGAATTGGAAAAATCCCTTCGAACTTTGCGGACCGATTATTTCGATCTGTATCAGCTTCATCATTTAACGACAGATGAAGATGTTGAAACCGCCTTTGGTCCGAAAGGCGCAATGGAAGTATTACTGAAAGCCAGGCAGGAAGGCAAAGTCAGATTTCTCGGTTTTTCCGCACACTCGGAAAAAGCGGCTTTGGCCGCCATGGAGCGCTTTGACTTTGACACGATCCTTTTTCCAATCAATTTTGTGAATTGGTTTGAAGGAAATTTTGGGCCGCGCGTCGTCGAAACCGCGCGCAGGAAAAAGATGGGCATTTTGGCGCTAAAAAGTCTGGCGCATCGAGCGCGAATCGAAGGCGAAAGTCTTGCTTATCGCAAAGTTTGGTACCATCCAATTCCCCGGGAGGACGATGAAACGGCACGTTTGGCGTTTAACTGGACGATGATGCAGGGGGTAACGGCAGCCATTCCGCCGGGCGATCCGGCGTTATGGGATCGCGCCTTTCGCATAGCCGCTGCTGTCAAGCCGCTGAAAAAGAACGAAATTGAACGGCTTAGACAGCTTGCCGCCGGTTTGCAGCCGGTCTTTCGTGCTTAATCCTGCGGCGCGGCGGATTTGCGCAAATTTGTATGCAATTCGCCGCGTCCGATCGCCTTTTCGATAACCCCGCCGCCGAGAAGCAAATCCTCTGCATAGAAAACGACCGATTGACCAGGCGTAACCGCCATGCGGGGTTGGTCGAAAAGGATTTTTACTCTATCTTCGCCCAGCGGATGCAAGACGGCAGAATAGCCCGGATCGTTATAGCGGATGTGAGCCGTCACGTGCAGCGCGCCTGTAGGCGGCGCAATGGATACCCAATTGACCTCACAAGCCGACAAGCCGTCAGCCAAAAGTTCCTCTTTATTGCCGACGCGAACGCGGTTGCGATCGGCGTCAATTTTGATTACATACTGCGGCCTTCCTAAGGCAATCCCCAAGCCTTTACGCTGGCCGATTGTGTAGAACGGGTAGCCGCGATGCCTGCCTAAAATGCGGTTTTGTGCGTCAACCAAATCACCTGGGGGCGGTAGTTGCCCGCTTTCGCCCAGCTTTTCGCGCAAATAGGCGACATAGTCGTGGTCCGGAATGAAGCAGATGTCTTGACTTTCAATTTTCCTTGCGACCGGAAGCCCAAGCTCGGCTGCTTTGCGTCGGACATCTTCTTTCCGCCAATCCGCCAAAGGAAAGAGCGTGCGGCTAAGCTGCTGCTGCGAAAGCCTCCACAAAGCATAACTCTGATCTTTGGCGCGATATCGGGAACGAACGAGTTGATACCTTCCGCTCGCCGCATCCAAGCGCAGGTTGACATAATGGCCGGTGGCAAAATAATCGGCACCCAGAGAAAGGGCAAAGGACATCAATTTGCCCCATTTGATCGTCGGGTTGCAGAGCACGCAGGGATTCGGCGTGCGGCCCGCCAGATATTCCCTGACAAAGTACTCAATAACCGTCTCTTTAAACTCATTCCGCAGATCCAGAACGTGATGCTCGATGGAAAGAGCGCGGCAGACGCGAAAGGCTTCATCGACAGCCTGCTCGGCGCAACGGCAGTTCGAGTCATAATGCAGCATGGTGACGCCGATTACCTCGAGTCCCTGCTCCAACAGCAAGGCAGCCGCAACCGAGCTGTCGACGCCGCCGCTCATGGCAACGGCAGCTTTTTGGCCTTCCATTTCAGCTTTCATGATCGCTGCTTGGGACGTGTTTCTTTAATTGGAAGGAAAAGCGGGAGCCTTTACCCGGCTCGCTTTCAACGGATACTTTACTGCCGTGCGCCTCGACGATATGCTTGACAATCGCCAACCCCAAACCGGTGCCGCCCATATCACGCGATCGTTCCTTGTCGACGCGGTAAAAACGCTCAAATATGCGCGGGATGTGTTCTTCGGCAATGCCGCGGCCGCTGTCCTCTACGAATATTTCGACGCGGCTTTTGTGCTCGATAAAGCCGACACGAACCCACCCGCCGGGGAAATTGTACTTGATCGCATTGGTCACGAGATTCTGCATGGCCTGCGTCAGACGTTCCCGATCGCCGAGAACCAGCATCTGTTTGTTTTCCCGCGTCGCCGACTGCAGATTGATCGAATGCTTCAGAGCCGTTTCCTGAAAATCTGCGGTAATTTTTTGCAGCCATTCCTGAACATCAAAAGGAGAGAAGGACATTTTCATTTCGCCCGATTCGATGCGTGAAATGTCAATCAGATCGGTCAGAAGGCTGTTCAGCCGCATAGCCTGGTGATAGGTCTTGGCAATAAACTCCTGCCGTTTTCGAGGATCGATATCGGGATTGTTCAGAAGCGTTTCGAGATAGCCTTGAATGGAGAAAATCGGCGTCCGCAGCTCGTGCGAAACGTTTCCTAGGAACTGCGAGCGGACACGCTCCAGCCGTTTCATCTTTTCGAAATCTTCCTGAAGCTTGTCGAGCATTTGGTTGAGCAGCGAGGCCAACGCCCCCAATTCGTCGTCATGGATTTTTTCAAAACGCGCTTGACGATTGCCCTGCTTGACCGCTGCGGCGACTTGAGAAAGGTGGCGAATGGGAAGTGTAATCCTTCCGGCCGCAACGTAGCTTATAAATGCAATCAGGCAGAAAGCCGCCCCGCTGCCGCCAAAGATTTTCCAGCGAAAAGCCCGCATCACAGCGTGGACGTTCTCTGCAGGCATTGCCAGACGAATATATCGGACGGGAAAAAGAGAAGGATTGTCAACTGCCTTTGCGGCGTAAAACATTGGTCGATGCACCGAAGCGCTGCGTCGTTCGTCGTGGCCATAACCTTCGCGGGCGGCAGCGCGAATCTCCGGCCGATTGATGTGATTTTCAAGAAAAAAAAGAGAATCGCGCGGCACTGCCGTATCGAAGCGGACGATGCCGGTCGAATCGATGAGCGTCAAGCGTTGGCTGGAAATCGATGATAATTTGAAGAGCAGTGAATCTCGTTCCGCTTGGGTCAAATTAGGAGGCAAAGACATCATCAAATACTCAATCTCGTTCAATTTGACCGCAAGCTGACGATAAACCAACCTGCGATAATAGCGTTGAATTTCAATGGTGGAAAAGAAGGCGCCGGCAGTTGTGACAAAGAACAAAAGCGCCAAAACCAGAAAAATGATTTTCTGTCTAAGCGACAAGTGCATAGGCCGGGGTCAGTCAGCCCGAAAGCGGTAACCGACTCCTTTGATGGTTTCGATATGGTTCAAGTAGGGTTCACCCAATTTTTCACGAATTTTTCGAATGTGCACATCGATGGTTCGATCGATGACGACGACGTTATCTTCCCAAAGATCCTCCAATAAAATGCGCCGGCTGACAACCCGCTTCGGCCGCTGAGCAAGATAAAGAAGAATCTCGAATTCCTTTTTCGTCAGAGTAATCTCTCTGCCTCCCGCCGTCACCAAATATTTTGCCGGATCAATAATCAAATCGCCGAACTGCAAAACGTTCTGCGTTTCTTCCGATGCCGGTTTGCGGAACGCTTTTTTAATGCGCGCCAGCAACTTGCGGATGGCAATCGGTTTGACGACATAATCGTCTGCTCCGAGTTCCAGACCGATCACTTCGTCAATTTCACTGTCTTTGGCGGTCAAAAAAATTACAGGGATGGAGCTGGTGGAGGGTTTTTCCCGCAGTTCCCGCAGCACTTGTCGACCGTCCTTTTTCGGCAGCATAATATCCAGCAGGATTAAATCCGGCTTTTCGCTTTCGGCCTTTTTCACAGCCTCTTCACCGTCAAAGGCTGTAGACACCGCATACCCTTCAGCCTGAAGATTATAGGCCAAAAGGTCGACTATGTCTTTTTCGTCATCGACAATGAGAATAGTTTTTTGCATAGATCAATTCCCTCGTCTTGTGTGTAAAATACGACATCCTTAACTCAATTTGAAGAAAAATAATTTCACGAGGATGAAAAGAACGCAGGAAAAGCAGCATAGAACGCATGGCATGAAAGGTTTGCAGGATACCGTATATAAAAAGCCCTGCCGCCGAAGGCGGCTTTTGCAGAAACCATTGTCTTGACGGCAGGGCTGGGGCTGCGAGGTAGAAGGAAATATTTGACCTTAGGGTCAGTTGATTTAACGGAGAAGCGTCATTTTGCGCACCAGAGTTTTCCCGCTGGTCTGCAGAGAGTAGTAATAGATACCGCTCGGTAAATTTAACGCTTCCCAGGAAACAGTATGAACACCTGCTTCCAGGCGGCCTTCCACCAGTGTCGCAATCTGCTGGCCCAGCAGATTATGGATCGTTAGTTTTACAAAATCAGTCTGCGGAAGAGCGAACTCGATGACCGTCGAAGGATTAAAGGGATTCGGATAGTTCGCATAGAGATCGTATTCCTTCGGAATTTCGGCCATGCTTTTTTCATCGACTTCAGCCGGGGCCTGAATGTTAAAAGTGCTCCAACCGGCGGTCCAATCTTCGCGGCCGAAGGCGCCTATAAAAGTGGCGGTCGCATCAAAAAAGCCGTCGTTCGGCGGCGTGCCGGCGCCGAGGACTACGGGCGAACCCGGCATCGGCATCGGATTGGGGTTCAGCAGATTGAAGGGATCGACCAATTTGACCTCATTGTTCGAGGAGAAGGTCTTGCCGCCGTGATTGATAAACCAAGCCGCCATGGCATTTTCGAATTCGGCGTCGGTGGATTTAAAGTTGCTGGTAGTTCCGGCGATGATGGAGTTTTTGACGTAGGTGACGCCGGCTTTGGCATCGGCGACGGTATTGGGGCCGTCGACGAGGATGCCGACGGGCCAGCCCATGATGAGGGCGTTATGGATTTTGTTCTGCGAGGAGCGGCGCAGGTGCATGGCGCGCTTGTAGTTGGAGTTGATGGGCGTTGTGGGCGTGGCCAGGGGTCCGATGAGGGTGACGTTCCAGTAAGTGGGCGCGGTTCTTGGGTCGTTGGTGGAGCCGGCGCCGTCGTTGTCGGACTCGAAGCCGTTGGAGCCGGAGACGTCGGCGACTTCGGGGTCGCGGACGGCGAGGAGGAACTGGAGTTTGCCGTTGTAGCCGAAGTCGGTGTCAAAGTCGTCGTCGAGGGTGGAGTAGGAGATGAGGTATTTGCAGTTGACGGTGCCGCCGAAGAATTCGAAGGCGTCGTCGTTGGCGTAGGAGACCTGGATGTGGTCGACCTTGGTGCCTCTGCCGACGCCGCCGAAGGTGAGGCCGTTGATTTCGTTATTGGGAGAGAAGGCGATGCCGGCGTATTCGATGCGGATGTAGGAGAGGACGCCGCTGTTGTCGTCGGGGTCGTTGCCGCCGTAGGTATCGCCTGGGCCTTCGATGTTGGCTACGCCGCCCGGGACGTTGATGGGGGCTTTACCGAGGATGATGACGCCGCCCCAGTCGCCGCGCTGCGGGGGTTGTGGGGATCCGGGTCTGGCGAATTCGCTGGTAAAGATGATCGGTTTGTTGGCGGTGCCTTGGGCGATGATTTTGCCGCCGGGCTGGACGATGAGCGAGCCTTGCGTGTTGTATTCGCCGTAGATGACGGTGCCGGGCGGAATGGTCAGCGTGGCGCCGGACTTGACGCGCACAAAGCCGCGCAGCAGATAGGTCGAGTCCGCCGAAAGCGTGCGATTTTTGGTTATATCTCCTTGAATGACAACGCTGCCTTGTACCGGATAATTAAAAGTAGACCAGCCGGCCGTCCAGTCTGTTTTTCCAAATGCGCCGGCAAACTTGGCCGTAGGATCAAAAAAGCCGTCATCCGGAGGATTGCTGCCGACCGTGAAAACAGGGGAATCGGCTTTAGGCATGGCAACGGGGTTTTTAAGGTTGAAGGGATCAAAAAGTTTTACATCGGCATTGGAAGCTAAAACCTGACCGCCGTGATTGGCGAACCAGGCGGGCATTTCAGCTTCGAAGGAGGCGTCGGTGGATTTAAAGTTGCTGGTAGTTCCGGCGATGATGGAGTTTTTGACGTAGGTGACGCCGGCTTTGGCATCGGCGACGGTATTGGGGCCGTCGACGAGGATGCCGACGGGCCAGCCCATGATGAGGGCGTTATGGATTTTGTTCTGCGAGGAGCGGCGCAGGTGCATGGCGCGCTTGTAGTTGGAGTTGATGGGCGTTGTGGGCGTGGCCAGGGGTCCGATGAGGGTGACGTTCCAGTAAGTGGGCGCGGTTCTTGGGTCGTTGGTGGAGCCGGCGCCGTCGTTGTCGGACTCGAAGCCGTTGGAGCCGGAGACGTCGGCGACTTCGGGGTCGCGGACGGCGAGGAGGAACTGGAGTTTGCCGTTGTAGCCGAAGTCGGTGTCAAAGTCGTCGTCGAGGGTGGAGTAGGAGATGAGGTATTTGCAGTTGACGGTGCCGCCGAAGAATTCGAAGGCGTCGTCGTTGGCGTAGGAGACCTGGATGTGGTCGACCTTGGTGCCTCTGCCGACGCCGCCGAAGGTGAGGCCGTTGATTTCGTTATTGGGAGAGAAGGCGATGCCGGCGTATTCGATGCGGATGTAGGAGAGGACGCCGCTGTTGTCGTCGGGGTCGTTGCCGCCGTAGGTATCGCCTGGGCCTTCGATGTTGGCTACGCCGCCCGGGACGTTGATGGGGGCTTTACCGAGGATGATGACGCCGCCCCAGTCGCCGCGCTGCGGGGGTTGTGGGGATCCGGGTCTGGCGAATTCGCTGGTAAAGATGATCGGTTTGTTGGCGGTGCCTTGGGCGATGATTTTGCCGCCGGGCTTGACGATGAGCGAACCTTGCGTATTGAATTCACCATAAATAATCGTTCCAGGTGGAATTGTCAAAGTTGCGCCTTCTATTACGCGCACAAAGCCGCGCAGCAGATAGGTCGAGTCCGCTGAAAGAGTACGGTTAGAAGTGATGTTGCCTTGTAAAATGCCTTGTGAATAAAGGCAACCGGCTATCAGCAGAACAATTAAAATCATTTTGGAAAAATAGCGCATTGAACCTCCTTATAAATTAATGAAAACCGCGCAAGAGCAAATTTGAAGTTAATCTCTTGCGCGGATAATGTCGTGTTCCTATAATAACCGGATATGAAGGCTAGATTAAGGAATCATAAAACCGCGGTGCTTCCAGCGTGGTTGAGTATCATTAAAACTGATAAGAAAGACCTGCAGAGAATACGCGACCTTTACGGGATATCTCAGCAGGCTTGTCGCCGAAGGGCGAACGCTGGATGAATCGATGATCCTGATTCAAAAGATCTTTGACCGCAAGCTTGAGCTTGATGCCGTCGATGAGTTTGGCCGTCAGGCTGAGATCGATTTGATCTCGAGGCATTTCAATTACATCGCCCAAATTGGCAAAGCCGACGCTGTGAATACGTTTGCCGACTTTGTTATACACGGCCGAAGCCGTAAATTTGCCGTCTGTTGCTTCATAATACAAGCCGGCGTTGGCAATGAAATCCGCTTGGCCCTGAAGCGGGCGTTTATCGGCTTGGAAAGCCTTTTCACCGGCAAGATCGATCTCGGAATGAATGAGGCTGAGGTTGCCTGCAAAGGAAAGAGGCGCCAAACGCGGATCAATAAAGGCAAATCCTTTTTTAAGCTCGAACTCGACGCCGTATGTTACGGCGCGGTCAGCGTTTTCGTAAGAACGAATAGGCTGAAAAGCCGATGCGGCCAGCAAGATTTGCTCGATAGGATCATCAAATTCTTTATAAAATCCGCTGATCGCCATCAGCTCGACATTAGAGGGATAGAATTCATAACGAAGATCGAAATTGTTAATCAAAGTCCGTTTAAGGTCGGGATTGCCCTCAACCAGCTCGTAGTTAAGGAAATCAAAGTAGCTGAACGGCGCAATCTCGCGAAATTCCGGGCGAGCCAGAGTTTTGGCAAACGCCGCCCGCAAATTGCTCTTGGAGCTCAAAGCATAACTGAGATTGACGCTCGGCAGCCAGTCGCGATAAAGAGAGCGGACCCGCACCGGCTCGTTGGTGATGGTATAAGAATCCATGTATTGCCGCGACATTTCATATCGAACGCCGGTGATCACCTTTAATCTGCTGTAAATTTTAAAGGTGGTCATCAAGTAGCCCGCGTTGATGAACTGCTTTGAACGATAACTGTCGGCAGGTTTGGTAATTTCTATGATTTCGATAAAGCGGTTACCGAAATTTTCCGACTGAAAAATTTCCTCAATCGGTGCTCTCATCAGGGCATCTTCTTTGCGGAAATCTCCGCCGGGGACGTTCCAAAAACCGAAAGTTCTGGCTTCGAAATCTCTTTCTTTATCGTTATACAGAAATCCGAATTTGATGTCCGGAAGATTCGGGTTTCGCCATAACTTGATTAAAAAGTTCGTATCGAATCCGCGGTCGATATCATCCAGCCGGCTGAAAAAGCGAGTAGAAAGTGATTGATCAAGCAGGAACCGGAAATCCTCTTCCGGATCATAGAGATCTCGGTTGTAAACATAGCGGCGGGTATCGGGCTCATCCCGTTCCGATTTGCCGTAACTTGCATTCCAGTCCCAAGTCAATCCATTGAAAAGTGGAAACCGATGGCTGCCTTTCAGCTGGGAGGAGTACAGCGAACGCGATACGAACGTCAGAGAGTAGGTTCGGCGATAATCTGGGAAATAGTAGGACGGTCCTTCATAGACGGTCGTCTCGTTGTCCGAATTCAGGTTGTAAATATTCTTTGAGCTGAGTTTGTGATTCTGCCCCAGGCGCAGGCTAAAGTTGGCCATGCCGCTTAAACTGACTGAATTGGCATAGTCGGTACCGACGAATTCGTAACGAGGTCCGTCGAACGTATAGTTGGCTTTTTGGAGATCCGTTATCGCATCCTGATTGGAATAGTTCAATCCGGCTATGTAGCCGAAAACGTTCGAACCGAAGGTGTGAGAATTACCGTAGCTCAACTTCATGCTGCCGCGCAGCGGAGCCTGGACCGTGTGGGTCTGCCAATTATTTTTAAATGACAAACCGATTTCGCGCAATTCGTCGGAATTATAGGTGCCGCGGCCGACTTTGGTTTTATTGATGAGAGAGGGCATTGCGCGCGTACCGTCGTCCAGGCCTAAAAAGTCCGTTTTGCCGCCCTGATAGGTGAGGAAATCCCTAAAAGTTGTTTGCGGATCGTAGCTTGTCGACAAGCTGAGGGTAAAAATTTTTGATGAGGGGAAATCGATTGTATTCATTTCAATCAAGCCGCCGGAAAAATCACCCGGTTTATCCGGCGTGGCGCTTTTTGCCGCCGTCATGTTTTCGAGAAGATTAGCAGGAAACAAGTCAAAGGCAAAACTGCGTTTTTCCGGATCCGTGCTTGGTAGAGAAGCTCCGTTGAGCATGGTCGTGTTGTATCGATCGCTGACGCCGCGAATGAAAGCGTATTTTCCTTCCGAAATGGTGATGCCGGCCATCCGCTTTAAAACGTCGGTTCCGTCCGAGCTGTTGTTTTTGGTAATCAGGTCGGCGCTCATGCCGTCGAGAATCATGTTGGCGTTTTTCTGCATGCTCAGAATGGAGAATTCGCTTGTTCTCAATGCCTCTGCAGAGACGACCACTTCCGACATCTCGATGACCGACGGCTGAAGGGCTACGTCAATCTTTGATTCTTTCCCCGGCCGCACTTGAATGCCTTGAATCGTAACCGTCTTGTAGGAGATGAAGGAAAATTTCAAACTATACTCGCCCGGTGCAAGGTTGGGGATGACATAATTGCCGTCGAGGTCGGTGGCTGCTCCGCTCGTTGTACCGACGACCACAATATTTACGCCGGGCATGGCCTCATTGGTCTCGGCATCCACAACTTTGCCGACGATTTTTCCGGTTGTCTGAGAGAAAAGGGGTAACGTGATTACCCACCCCAAGAGCAGTACAAGCTTACGCTTTCGCAAAAGCTGATGTAACATATTTTGCCGCCTTTCTTTGGTTACTACAGGTTTCTGCAAAATTAGCGGCAAAATTTACGCTGCGCCGGTTAAAGCATTATCAGCGCCACGTTAAAAAATAGTTAAGAAGAGCTGAAGAATGAAAAGTCCCCTTGCGCTGTCTGCTAGGGTTCGCCCCAGAGAGGGAAATAGCCGAGTTCCCCAACGATTTTTTGCCCGTCTCTGAGCACCCAATCGATAAATGCCTTGACGGCGCCTCTCGGGGTATTGGCCGTAAAGAAATAAAGGTAACGCACAAGCGGATAGGTATCGTTACGGACGTTTTCAGCTGTCGGCTCTACTCCGTCGACGCTGCAGTGCCGTACATTGCTGCCGAAGCCGGCGCCTCCGTAACCTATCGCGGCGCGATGCTCGGCAACCGCCCTGGCTACTGCCGGCGTTGTCGGCATGACGACGGCGGTCGAAACATAGTTTTCGCCGTTCAGCACATGTTCCTTAAAGTATTGATACGTGCCTGAATTAGGGGAGCGGACAATCACCAGAATCGGCTCATCCGGACCGCCGATTTGGCGCCAATTGGATATGACGCCTGTAAAAATATCCTTCAGTTGTTCCCGAGTCAGGTTCTGCACCGGATTATCCGGGTGAAGGTAGATGCTCAACGCATCTTTTGCCACGAGATGGCTGATGCCGATGACCTTGTGGCGCTCAGCCAGGAGTCGGATTTCGGAGGGATTCAACGGTCTGGAGGCGGTGCAGATGTCGGCGCGGCCCTCGATTAAAGCCTCAACCCCCTTTTTTGTCCCGCCGCCTTCAAAATGAATGGAGACTTCGGGATGTTGTTTCATGTACTCTTCCGCCCAACGACCGGTCAAGAGCAAAAGAGTGTCCGAGCCGACAATGCGAATGATCGTTGGTTTTTTCCGAATATATGGGCTGCATAAGCAAGCCGTAAGAAGGAAGAAGCAGGGCCACCATTTTTTCATATCATCCTCTTGCCTATCGTTTTTCGGCAATCGTGCGCAATCGTTCGGCAAGGAAGCTCGTTCCAGGCCGCCATTGAGGCACTGTTTTTCCGTTCAAAATTGACAGGCAGAACGCTGCAAGGACTTGAACGTGTTTGACGGCTGCACCGTAATGGATATGCTGCGACAAATCGTCGAACGGTGAATGATAGATGTTTTCATACCAATAAAGCAAATACTGGAGGGCTTGTTCTAAAGTAAGGTTTTTATAGTTCAGTCCTTCAGAAATGAGGATAGCGGGAATCCCTGCTTGTGCGAAAGACAATTGATCCGATCTGGCAAACGATTCGTGCGCGAGGAAGGGCGAAGGGACCGGGGAGACCTGTAGATTGAGGCGATCGGCTGTCTCTTTGAGGTAATCGCCGAGGGTGGACAATTCGGCGCCGACGCCGACGACGTCTTTAAAATCGTCCAATGTCGCCAAGCCGTCGATGTTGAGATTGGCGATGGTTTTGTGCAGCGGCACCGGCGGGTGGTCGCAGTAATAACGCGAGCCGATCAGCCCTTTTTCTTCACCGGTTGTAAACAGAAAGATTATAGACGGGCTGCAGTCGAGGCGCGCCTCAGAAAATATTCTCGCCAATTCCAGCGCCGCCGCCGTCCCCACAGCGTTGTCGAGAACGCCGTTGTAAATTGAATCCCCATTAACGCTCGGGCCGATGCCGAGATGATCGAAATGCGCGGAAACAAGGAAAAAAGAAGCCTTGACGCCTTTTTCCTTTCCCTCGATTAGGCCGAGGACGTTTGTGCCGATAAAATCGCGTTCGAGAAACCGGCCGTGAAAGGAAAGAGAGGCGTGCATGGCAAAGCTGCGTACCGTACTGCGTCGATACATTTCATAAACCTGGGAAAGCGAAAATGGGGATTTGCGGAATAATTTTGCAGCCGAGTCCGGGTTGATCACGGCGCTGAAATGGCCTGACGGCCAATAAGCCGGCGTAACCTCTTCGAATGCAAACTCGCGCCTTTTCTTTTCCCAGTCACGAAAATCCGCATCCATGGGCGCCGGTATGAACAGACACCCCATGGCGCCGCGACTGACGGCCGTGCGTTGCTTGGATTCCAGCAGCGAATAGATCGTCGGGTCCTCGCCGGCAAAATAGGAGGGATCGCCGGAATAAGGTTCGCCGGTGAGCATGACGGCGATTTTCCCCTCGGCATCCAGACTCTGATAATCGTTGTAGTCGAATTCCGGAGCAATGATGCCGAATCCGACAAAAACCAACGGTACCGCCTGAGGGATAAAGGTCTGCGCACCGGTTTTGAGCAACAGATAGTCTTCACCAAGGCGCAATTCATGTTTTTCATCACCGTAAAAGAGTGTCAGTTCGGATTCTTTGAGCGCTCGGCTGCCGTGCATCGGAATGGTCTGGAAATAGGTGCCGTTGTCTCCTAAGGGTTTGAGGCCGTAAGCCCGCAGGCGGGCAGCCAAATAGTCGGCTGCTTTTCGTTCACCGCGCGTGCCGACGGCGCGGCCATCCAACGAGTCGCTGCCGAGAAATTCGATATGTCGACGGAGCGAATCGGCAGAGATCATATTGAGTAAAGACCATTCCTCCCCTTCAAGCTGACCCACAGCGAAAGGATGTTCCAATGCAAAGAATAGAAGGAAAATAACTAACCCTTGACGAATTTTCATTTTAAAATGTGCCCTTTGTGCATGCCTCTAACTTAAAAACACTTTTGTGAAAAACAACAGATTTGAAATCGACCGGCCGAGCAAACCGCAATTTTAACATATCACTAATAATCCGCTAACAATAACCTTGTAATTTTTAGAGAAAATTAATCTGCAAAGGAGTCAACATGGCGGTTTTGCGTTTGCCTCGCATCAAAATCGCCGACCGATGGATCGGCGAAGCGTTCCCACCTTTTATTGTGGCAGAAATCGGCATAAACCATAACGGTTCGTTGGAAATTGCGAAAAAAATGATCGAAGGAGCCGTTGCCGCCGGTTGTCATGCGGTCAAATTTCAAAAACGAACTCCTGAGCTTTGCGTGCCGAAGGAACAATGGCATTTGAAGCGCCAGACGCCTTGGGGAGAAATGACTTATATCGACTATCGCCATCGAATAGAACTTTCCGCCGAAGATTTTGAAGAAATTGACCGATTTTGTCGGCAAAACGGGATCTTGTGGTTTGCTTCAAGCTGGGACATACCCTCCCTTGAATTCATTGAGCAGTTCGATCCTCCGCTGCACAAGGCGCCTTCAGCCATGTTAACCCATTCGGACCTGCTTTTGGCCATGAAAAAGACCGGCAAACCGGTCATGATTTCTACAGGCATGTCGACTCTGGATGAGATCGACGAGGCCGTCGACCTGCTCGATGAACGAAACATCCTGCTGGCGCACACGACGAGCTCTTATCCTTGCCCCGATTCCGAAGTCAATTTGTTGATGATCAACTCGCTCAAACGACGTTATCCCGAAGCCGTCATCGGCTATTCGGGGCACGAGCAGGGTGCTCTGCCCAGCATTGTGGCGGTTGCTTTGGGAGCAGCCTTTATCGAACGGCACATCACTCTCGACAAATTAATGTGGGGCACGGATCAGGCCGCTTCGTTGGACATGCAGGAGTTGGCTCAACTGACCGAGGGAATTCGCCGCCTTCAGCTGTTTATGGGCGACGGAATAAAGCGGGTCTATGAGAGCGAACTCGCAGTCAAAGCCAAGCTCCGGCCGCCGCGGACACAACGAAAAAAGAGCCTGCAGACATGGTATAATCAAAAAATCAAACCCGCCGGCATTCATTCGTTGCCCGAGTTTATTTCGCGGCAGTTTTCCAAAGCCGTGTAAAAGGTGCCTTTCTTTATCATGAAGTTGCTCTTTATCTGCGGCTCGCTGAATCAAACAACGCAGCTCTATCAAATTTCCCGCTTTTTTTCTCAAGACGAGTGCTTTTTTTCGCCTTTCTATTTAGGATTAGAACCGGAAGAGCTTTGGCGCAAATTATTCCGCCACAGTATCCTTGGGGGGAAACATCGAGAAGCAACGCTTCGGTTTTTGACGCAAAACAACTGCGCTGTGGATAAAGAGGGCAAAGCCCATGTCTATGATGCCGTTTTTACCTGCACCGATCTCTTTATTCAGCGCAATATCCGCAATCGACCCATTTTTCTGATTCAAGAGGGCATGACGGACCCGGAACGAAAAAGATATCGGCTTTATAAAGCCGGCCTGATACCGCGATGGATGGCGGGTACTTCGACAACGGGTCTCTCGAACGCATACACGCTGTTTTTCGTCGCCTCGGAGGGTTACAAAGAGCTCTTTGTCCGCAAAGGCGCGGATCCAAATCGAATTCGTGTTACCGGCATTCCCAATTTCGACAACTTTGCCGCCTACAAGGAGAATTCGTTTCCAATGCGCGGCTATGTGCTGGCGGTAACCTCCAACCTTCGTGAGTGCGGAGAATTTGAAGACCGCAAAGGCTTTATTCAAAAAGCTGTTCGTATTGCCGACGGCCGACCGCTCGTTTTCAAGCTTCATCCTGCGGAAAACGACAAACGAGCCGCTGCTGAAATTAAACGGTGGGCCCCGGGAGCCGTCGTCATGGCAGAAGGCGATACCCTGGCGATGACCGCCAATTGCGACGTCTTTATCACGAGACAGTCGTCGGTGGTTTACGCCGCTTTGGCGCTGGGTAAAGAGGTTCACTGCGATTTGAATCTTGACGAGCTGCGTCGCCTGCTGCCGATTCAAAACGGCGGCAAGTCGGCGGAAAAAATAGCTGAGATCGTAAAGAACCATCTGCAATCGAAATTATGACGGGAGTAAAAGAATGTCTTTAAAGTTAGATTTTCCAGCTATTCAGACGCACTTGACATCCGAAGAGATCGCTCAATTGGCCGAGGCGATTGCGCGCGCACAGACTCTGACGATGGGACCGTATCTGCAGGAGTTTGAAAGAAACTTTGCCGAATACATCGGCAGCCGCTATGCCTTCGGCGTCTGCAATGCAACAGCCGCTCTCGACTTGGCCGCCATGATTTTGGATATTGGTCCAGGTGATGAAGTTTTTTTGCCGGCCCACACCTTTACGGCAACCGCCTTGGGCTTTATGCGCAAAGGATGCCGACTCGTTTTTGCCGACATCGATCCGGAAACTTTTGTGATGGATGTAGACGATGTCGTCCGCAAAATCACACCGAAAACCCGCGTTGTAGTGCCGGTTCATTTGTACGGCCTGCCGGTGCAGATGGACCCGCTGATGGAGGCGGCCGAGCAGCACAACCTTTATGTGGTCGAAGACTGCGCTCAGGCCCCGGGTGCAAAATATAAAGGAAAGACCGTCGGTACGTTCGGGGATTTCGGCTGCTTCAGCTTCCACAGTCAGAAGAACATTACGACGCTGGGCGAAGGCGGCATGATCGTCACCAATAATGCTGATTATGCCGAAAAAATCTTGGGATTACGCAAAATCGGTCAACGGCCCTTTACCAACCAAACCGACTATTGGATTCCGGCGATGACCAACATCATCGAGGCGGTCCCCGGCGTTCTTCCTCATAATTATGCATTGGGAGAAATTCAGGCCTTTGCCGGTAATCTCCTGCTCAAGCGCCTGGATGAACAATTGAGCCGTCGGCTGCAAATTCGTAATAGAATCGTCGACAGCTTAACCCATCACCCTGAACTGATTTTTCAAAAAATTCCTTCTGAATGCGTCTCCGCCCTGCACCTGCTTCCGGCAAAAGTTTCCAAACTTGCTAATGGGGCCGGAAGAGACGAGCTGATTCGTTTGCTCTACAACAAATACAAAATCAAATGTGTCGTGCAGTATTATCCTTTGTACCGCTATGAGCTTTTTCAGCGTCACGGCTATGTCTCTGCCGATTGCCCGCAATCCGACGAATTTTTCAACAATATGATCTCCTTCCCTTTTGGAGGCGATATGACGGATGAGGAGGTCGATTATTTAATCGCCTCTGTTGATGCCGCCCTTAACGAACTGAAAGGAAAAGCGCAATGATGCCGCAGTTTCGTATTTTCAAGCCCGTACCGCAAATGATCTATGGCGCCGGCTCCGTCCGACAGACTCCGCAAGTCCTAAATCCGCTGCGGCGACAGGGTCATGTCGTCTTTATCATCGATCATTTCTTCAAGGATGATGAAACATTATTTTCCGCTCTCTCGCCGATGGATGAAGATCTGGTCTTTTTTCTGGACACTTCGCAGGAACCCACGACGGCGGAAGTCAATCGCCTGCGCGATAGAACGCTGGCACACTCGGACAAACTGCCGGCCGTCGTTGTCGGCGTCGGCGGAGGGTCTACGCTCGACACGGCCAAAGCCTTGGCCGTGTTGTTGACTAATCCCGGACAGGCAGAAGATTATCAAGGCTGGGATTTGGTCAAGAATCCGGCGATCTACAAGATCGGCATTCCGACGCTTTCGGGAACCGGAGCAGAGGTGTCGCGTACTGCGGTCCTCACCGGTCCGACGAAAAAGCAGGGCATCAACAGCGACTTTACTTTGTTCGATTTTGTCATACTGGATCCGACGCTTTTGCAGACCGTTCCCAAACTGCAGCGCTTTTTTACCGGCATGGATTGCTACATCCATTGCGTAGAATCCCTTTCCGGCAACTTTATCAACGAATTTGCCGCCGCCTTTGCCTCCAAGGCGCTGGACATGTGCGCGTCTGTTTTCCTGACCGGCGGCAGCGATGCAGACCTTATGGTCGCTTCCCTTATGGGCGGTTATTCCATCGTCTATTCCGAAGTGGGATTGGTGCATGCGCTCTCTTACGGTATCAGTTGGGCTTTCCATATTCGTCACGGCGAGGCCAACTGCATCATATTCAATGAGCTGGAAAAGTACTACCCCGCGTATGTATACGAATTCCGCCGCATGTTGGATAAGCAGCAGATCGAATTGAAAATGCCGCAGGGCTTGAGTTACGACGCCGAGCTGCTCGGCAAAATGGCCGACATTGTTCTGTTGATGGAGCGGCCTTTGAGCAATGCCTTGGGTTCTAATTGGCGAAAAAAGTTACCCAAGGAAGCAATCATTGAATTTTATCATACTCTACTGGAGAAGAAATGATCGTCGGCATAATACCGGCACGCGGCGGCAGCAAAGGCCTTCCCCGAAAAAACATCAAACCGATCGCCGGTTTCCCTCTCATTTATTGGACGATCGAAGCCGCCAGACAAAGCTCCCTGCTGGATGACTTTTACGTCTCGACGGAAGACCTGGAAATCGCCGAAACGGCGAACCGCTATGGAGCCAAAGTACTGCTGCGGCCTCCCGAGCTTGCTGCAGACGAAACAACGACCGCTCAGGTTCTTCAGTATCATGCCCGCGATCTGGATGCCGATACAATCGTTTTGCTTCAGCCAACCTCGCCGTTGCGCAATGCCGACACGATAGACGAAGCGGTGCGCGAATATCAACGCGGAGGCTATGACACGCTGGCTACGGGATACTATGTAAAGACTATTGAATACGCTTCGCATCAGAACTTGCGTCGGCAGGAAATCGCGGGGTATTTCTATGATGACGGCAATGTCTATATTTTTGACCGCAGCATTGTGGCCCAAGGAAAGTGGTTTGGAGAAAAAATCTGTCGCCGTCTGCACCCGAAGGAACTGACCTACGAAATCGACGACCAGCTCGACTTCGACATCGTCGAAATGCTTCTTCGGCGGCGTCTGGCTCAAGGCCTTCAGCCGAGTAATTTCCATGAGCGTATCGCAGGCGTAAAGCTGTTGGCGCTGGACGTCGACGGCGTTTTGACCGATGCCGGAATGTATTACACTGAGCGCGGCGATGAGCTTAAAAAATTCAATACTCGCGACGGCCTGGGCCTGCGTTTGGTTAAGGAAAAAGGGGTTAAACTGGCCATATTGACATCGGAAAACACCGCGCTTGTAAAAAATCGCGCCTTAAAACTTCAGGTTGATTATCTGGTTCAGGGATGCTTGGATAAATCCTCGGAGCTCGAAAAAATCCTCAAGGCAGAGGGAATCGAATGGGAGCAGGCAGCCTACATCGGCGATGACCTCAATGATCTTTCCGTTTTCAATAAAGTCGGAATCGCCGTCACTGTAGCAGACGGAGCCGAGGAGCTCAAGCAGATTGCCCACTTTGTAACGCAGAGGCCCGGCGGAAGGGGCGCCGTTCGAGAAGTGTGCGAGCTGATTCTCCATAGGGGGAATTCGTGACGTCCTTTTTCAGCGCGCTGGTTTTAGCGTTGAGCCTCAGTTTCTGTGTCGGCCCCGGCCTGATCCTGCAGGTAGATGCGGCATTCAACCGCGGTTTTAAAGGGGGTGCTTGGGTCGTATTCGGCATTCACGGTTCAGATTTGCTGGTCATGAGTCTGACGGGAATGGGTATTTCACAATTTTTACAGAGCCCTCATAGTAAATTGATCATGGGTATCGTCGGCGGGTTGATACTCATTATTATGGGGTTACGTCTCCTAATCAAAGACTCGAACGCGAATCTGATACAAGCGCACTCCAACTCGGTCGATCATGCGAGAGAAGTCTTGCCGCTATTTTTAAAAGGGGTAATGGTCAATATAACAAATCCTGGGGTGATCTTTTATTGGCTGACCATCACCGGCATGAGCATCAGCGTTTATGGATACCTGACCAAAGATTACTATCTTTTTTTTATCACTCTCATTGGCACTTCCGTCTTTTTAGATTTGCTGAAGGTCTGGTTGATCGGCCGCTATCGGGCCAATATCGGCGTGCAAAAGCTTGGAATTCTGAATCGGTTCATGGGAGCGGCGCTTCTCGGCATCGGAGTCTTTTTCTGTTTTCGCGCCCTTGCGATGCAGTGATGCTTTTGAAAACTCGCCCCTATTAAAGAAGCTCGTTTAAAATTTAGAAAACAAAACGCTCAAAGCCATCAGGGCATGCAGCGGCCTGTGCCCCATGCCCAATTTCGACGGCCAATCTAAGCACCAATAACGAGGCGATGATCGTTATCGGGGTAAATATCAATTTTTCCTGTAATGATTCAGCCGTAAGGTTGCCCAAGGTATTTAAAAGCAGAAAAGCAAACATCAGCCAAAGAAATACGGTTACGGCAGAACCGAACCTTGTTGGTTTAATATAGCCGAACTTGATGGCGACTATGATTGCAAATAAAATCGTAAAAACAAGAGAGATAAATTCGAAAACGCGCCAAGTGATTTGCAAAGTATTTACCCGCCCGCCCCAAACGATATCGGCAGGCACCAGGCCGGTTAAAACTAGGATATGAAATACGATGAGGGCGCTAAAGATAATCAGCAAAATGTTTCCGGCCGATTTGGCGCTTATTATTTTCTTCATTTTATACCTCCAATTGACCGTAGTTAAGATATAAATTCGTTTCGGCCGGTTAGATTGTATCGAATATTTCCTCTAAATGGAATGAGCTGCTTCGAGGCCCAGCTGTACGCTCCCTCCGACAATGGAAATTTGAGTTTTGCTGCGCTCCAGAATCGCTTCCGCCTCCGCAGACGGAAAATCCAATAGACGAATCTCGTCGGCAAGCGAGTATACCATGGCGATCAAACGTGAGGCCAATCGGTTATCTCGGCATAACAGCGTGGTTTCACTTACGTACCGTTCGTTGAAACCGGCGATGACAGGGATTTTCATCAATTTCCCCAAAAGCATGCCCAAAACTCCCATTGGGCCGAGGGTGTGGATATAAATCAGCTCGCAATTCTGCTCGGAAAGAGCGAACGCAGTTTCTAAAATGGGAGGGAGATGAAAATTGAATTGACGCTGCAGTAACGCCACGGGCTTAAAATTCAGCTGCTCTTCGCAGGCGGCTTTTTCTTTATGAAGCGAAAAATAGGTGTACGTAAACCCCGATTCGAGCTCTTTCGCCAGCACATCTTGAATGTCTTCCAGTTCTTCCGCGCTGCTCGGCGGGTGATCGGAAAAGACGACAATTTTGCGCGGAAGCTGCAATTCCGGCGGAAGGAATGCGCGGGCCGCCTTACGCATCAGAGGGCGATCAGCGTTTTCGGTACGGAAGGAAACGAGGTAGGGAATCAGCAGCGGTATCAGAACGGCAAGCTTTTTGACTTTACGTAATTTGATGCCCTCGTCGTCCAATTGGATCATTTCGCTCAACAACTCATTGATCAATTGGTTGACGACGCCGAAAAAGCGCAGATTTTGTTCGTGATCGAAGCGGCGTTCCCCTTTGAGCATGGATATCACATCCTGATCCTTTAAAAATTTCTTAAAAATTTTGCTGCGGGAACGCCTGCCTTTTTTCCAGCGGATGAGCGTTTTTAGTTCGGCGCCGAGAAACGCTGCGGCCAAAGCAAGGCGGTTATGTTGCGTCAGCTCTTCAAAGACGTTTTCCAGGAGCTTCCATATCAGTTCGTTGTCGATCGGGTCAAATTGGTGTTTGTTGCGCTTGGCGAACTGCAGAGTGACGGCCAAAGCGCCGTGCGCCACGGCAAGGGGAGAGCCGCCGTGCCCTATCGGAAGACAACGGCCTGCGCCGATGTTTGCCAAAAGCTCGGTAGGTGTAGCCGATGTTTCCACTCGAGTGTGAGGGACGGAAATCAGGATGCCGCCGTGATCATCGGAGCCGGCTATACGGCTTTTGCGCCAGGGTTCGGCGCCGTGAGGCTCAAGCCGATGTTTTTCCGCCAACTGGTATAGCCGCTCGGGCGTCAAGTGTTGAAAGATCAGATCCAGAAGGTTGTCCGGTACCAGCTGTTTCCCGCCGTTTTTGACTTCAAAGACGTTGAACAACACGAGCATTTGCTCAAAATGATCAAGTGTCAGGGGAGGCCCCATTCGGAAAAACGGGTGGGCCAATGCATGGACAATTCCTTCCGAACGAAGGTAAGAAATCAGCTCGTACAGATTGCGTCGGCATTTTTGAATATCGGCATGCTGCTTTTCATTGATGCCGTATGCCAGGACATGGACTTTGGCCCGGTCTTGAGGGAAAAAAGCGGTGATCTCTTCGCTGATAAAAAAATCCGGAAGGTGAGCAAGCTCGAGAGCGCCGTTTATGGTGTCATGGTCGGTCAACGTTACAAAGTCCATTCCGCGATTTTTGGCAATGCGATAGACGGTCAGCGGATCGGAATAGCATTCCTGGATTTTGAACTTTTCAAGCATCCAATCGTCGGCGGAACGGGAGTAGCGGCTGTGCAGATGCAGGTCAACGCGGGAACCTTTGCCGTGCATTTTTTATCCTTCAAGTTGTTAACGTCGGAGCCATAGCAGGCTTTAGGCGGCCAAACGTTCCAAGGTTTGGCGTTTTTTCCTTTTGATGATTTCTTGGTATTGATCGAGGAGTTGACGATTAATTTCCTGCCAGTTATATCGTTGCGCGGAAATCCGGGCATTCTGACCCAGCTTTTTGGCCAAATGAGGATCGAGCAGCAATCGTTCGACGGCGGAGGCAAAGTCGCGCGGATTTTTGGGTTTGGCGATCAGGCCGTCATGATGATGGGTGATAATGTCTGCCACACCGCCCGCAGCCACACCGACGGCCGGAATTCCGGAAGCAAAGGCCTCAAGGATGACGTTGCCGAAGGTTTCGGTTGTCGATGGGAAAACAAAGATATCTGCAGAGGCGTACCATTGCGCCAATTCTTTACCGTAAAGAAAGCCGGTAAAATGGGCATCCGGCAGTTTCTCTTCCAATTCCGCCCGCATCGGCCCGTCGCCTACCAACACGAGCTTGAAATCGTGGCCGCGGCCGGCAAGGATGCGCGAAGCTTCGACAAGATCTTCCAAATCTTTATGGTTGATCAGCCTGCCGACGAACAGCAGGATAGGTTTGTCCTTCGCGCCGATCGAGCGCCGTAGTTCAGCGTTATAGTAGTGGGGAGAAAAGCGGTCCAGCTCGATGCCTCTCTGCCAAAGCGAGACATTTTGAATTCCGCGTCGGCGCAGCTCACTGAGGGCGCTCGGAGAGGGGGCAAACGTCATTTCGCACTTGTTGTGAAACCATTGCAGATAAGACCAGCCGGTCGGCTCGAGCCAGGAGAGGCCGAAATAGGAAAAATAGTCTACAAAGTGTGTATGATAACTGGTGACGGCGGGAAGGGAGTTCTTGAGCGCATAGTTCAACCCTGTAAGCCCCAAAAAGCTCGGGGCGCAAATGTGAATAATGTCCGGCGAGAATTCTTCCAAACGTCGTGTTATTCCCTCGAAAAACGGCAGGCCGACTTGGTAGTTCTTGTAGAGGAAAAGGGGTACCGATTTGACTTTGATTACCCTGTCTCGCCAGGAATAGGATTCGTCGGGTACGACCGGTGAAAAGAATAAAAAGTCGATGTTCTGTTCCTGCAGCGTCTCCACAAGGCGGACAAGGGTTTTAACGACACCGTCGGTATTCGGCGGTAGACTTTCGGTAAAATAGGCGACTCTCATAGTTATCCTTAGAAAAAGATGCCGACGCCGATCTTGGCGCAAGTGATTCCCAAAGTCATTCCCATTATGACGTCGCTTGGAAAGTGCAATCCGTTGTATATGCGGGAGAATCCGATCAATCCTGCCAGAATAAAAAGCGGAATGAAAAATGCGGGAGCAAGAGTGCCGAACAGAGTCGCCATCAAAAAGGCGGCGCCGCTATGACCGGAAGGAAAACTGTAGCGATCGGGAGGCGGAAGCAGACAGCGAATTCCCGGTATCTTTTCGAACGGACGAAATCTTTTGGTTTTGCTTTTGAGAATTTTATAGACACTCAACTCCAAGGCAAAAGCGAGCAGACCGGCAGGAATCACTTTGACGGCCGCATTTCGATCGATAAACGGCAGCAGGGCGCCGATGAACCCGTAAAAATAGCCGTCGCCCAGCCTAGACAGCAAATACATAAAACCGTCCAAGGCCTTTTTGCCGTTCAGGTTGAAAATGCGGTGGAAAATGCGCACATCCCAAACCGCCACAGTGTCGACAAAGATTTTCAGCATGCAGCTCTCCTTTATTAAGGGTGCGTAAAGATAACCCTCGGAATTTAGGAGAGCATAAAGCGGATGTTAAGTTATTGTATGGGAGAGGGAAAGTTAATCGAAAAAGGTCGGCGTCGAAGGATCGATGAGATGGGCGCGGACCATGTCCAGGTGTCGACGGTGCGTACGGTTTTCCGAGAGCGGCGGGAGGGAGTCGAAGCTGAAAAAGTCGGCTCCTTCGGTCTCGTAACTATCGAGCGCGTTGCCGCCGACCAGCCGACAGAGGAAAATGATTTTGAAGGCGTGATACAGCTGCAGAGGTCTGCCCGTGCGGTTGGCGTCGCAAACGGCCACCACCTTTACGGGTTCGACGATATAGCCGCTCTCTTCACGGACTTCCCGTGCAGCCGCTTCCGCAGGCCCTTCCCCCACATCGACCCACCCCCCCGGCATGCACCACAAGCCGTCCTGACGTTCCTTGACCAGCAGAATCCTGCCGTCTTGCAGAACCGCGCTGCGTACATCAATCTTGGGCGTGGCGTATCCCGGCTGCGCCAACATATCTGCCAACAGCTCTTCTTTGCCGAAATCGGTATGATAAGCGGCAATTTCCGCGGCAATTTCCATCAAACGGCGGTTACGGTCTATTTCATATTCGTTGTGGGCAAATGTGAGTCCGGTCTGTGCCAAAGCCTGAATTTCCCGCGCCCATTTGAGCCACAGAGGAATTTCCGCCATTTATCACCTTTCGAGATTTAGTACCGACTAATAAAAATCAATAGGGAATACGCTCGGGATTTTCCACCCATTTCGCCAACACCTTTCGTCCCTCCTCCTGCAGCGCCTGCCGCATCGGTAGGGAGCGTTCAGCCGGCGGAATGCGTAACTCCTGATAGAGCTGTTCGTCATCAAAGCCTGCTGCCGCGGCGTCGCGACGGTCGGCTGCATAGACCACCCTCTCGATGCGCGCCCAATAGACGGCTGCCAGGCACATGGGGCACGGTTCGCAGCTCGCATAAAGCGTGCAGCCGGTGAGCTTCCAAGTGCCGATCATTCGGCACGCTTGGCGGATGGCGACCACCTCGGCATGAGCCGTCGGATCTTGCGTGGCCACAACCTGATTCCAACCCTCGGCCAGGATTCGGCCTTCTTTAACGATCACGGCGCCGAACGGGCCATGTTGGCCGTCACTCGACTTTTCCTCGGCCAATTGAATAGCCCGCTTGAGGAAGAGAATATCCTGCTCGTCGATATTCATAAGATTCGACAGACCAATCCTTTCAAATAAGCGCCTTCGGGAAAGGAAAGCAGGACGGGGTGATCGGAAGCTTGTCCGAGCATGCGCAATATCTGTGCATCGCGACCGGCGTCCAGCGCGGCGTCGGCGACGATCTTTTGAAACAAAGCAGGCGATACATGTCCCGAGCAGGAAAAAGTCAGCAGCACGCCGTTCGGCCGCAGCAGCTGCATGGCCAGCATGTTGATGTCTTTATACCCGCGACTTGCCTGCTGAACCTGACGGCCGCTTTCGGCAAATTTCGGCGGATCCAGAATGACGACGTCGAAAAGACGATTTTCTTCCCGCAGCCTGCGCAACAACTGAAAGACATCGCCGCGCAGTGTCTGCATGCGTTCGGGAGCGAAACCGTTCTCCACGGCGTTGCGTCGGCATAGGTCCAGGGCCGTCTGCGACGAGTCGAGGTTGAGCACGCTCCGCGCGCCGGCGTTGAGAGCGTGCAATCCAAAGCCGCCGCTGTAGCTAAAGGCATTGAGCACCTCGGCTTCTCGGCAGTAATCCGCTGTCGCGGCATAGTTTTCCCGCTGATCCAAATAGAGCCCTGTTTTGTGACCGCGGCGGATGTCGACGAACAGCATTAGGCCGTTTTGTGTGACCCTAATCAGCTCCGGCGGCTCCTCCCCCCACAAGCGGCCGCTGCGCATCGGCAGACCCTCCTGCTGCCGCACTCTGGCGTCCGAGCGCTCGTAAATGCACTGCCACTCGCCGCTATCCGCAAAGGCGCCGACGATCGTCTCGCGCCAAAATTCGGCACCGGCGGAGAGAAACTGGCAGACAAGCGTGCGGTCGTAGCGGTCGACGATTACACCCGGCAGGCCGTCCGATTCCGAGTTGATCAGACGAAAGGCCGTGTTCCCTTTTTCGACGAGCGGGGCGCGCAGATCGGCCGCTTTCCGGCATCGGCTGCGGACAAGTTCCGCATCAACCTGCGTCTCTTCGTCGAACGTCCACATCCGAACGCGGATCTGCGAGTGCGGCGACCAGGCGCCGTAACCGAGAACCCGACCGTCGGCAGCGACCACTTTTACCGTCTCTCCGAGAGCGGCTTCGCCTTCCGTCCGGCTCACTGCGCCGGAAAAAATCCACGGGTGGCGCCGTAAAATTGACTCCTCGCGGCCTGCCTTCAGATAAATTTGCATGTCCTTTTCCACATTCGCACAAATATTTTCTTCATCTGCAATATACTCCGCCTGAAAACACTTTGCAATTGCTTTTCCTGGCATTTTTGTTTACATTTTTTTAAACATATGGAGGCTTAACATCCGGTGATAACGCGAATCGAACGAGCGCATAAAGCGGATCTTTTCGACCCCGAAGCCCAGGCGGTTGTGAGCGGTGCCGCCGATTTGGGAATTAAAACGATCGAAAGGGTCTTCTTTTTTCATGTTACCTATCTTTTGGGCGATTTAGCACCGGCGGATAAACGACGGATTGCTGAGGAATTGTTGACCGATCGCGTCACACAAGACTATGCCGTCGACGGCTATTTGCGGCGTGCAGCGGGCGATGCCTGGTCGGTCGAAATCACCTACAATCGCGGGGTAACGGACATGGTTGCCGAGACGACCCTCAAGGCCGTGCGGGATCTCGGCATCGAAGGTGTTCAAGATGCAAAAACGGCCCGACGCTATGAAATCATCGGCCGCTTGTCCGATGCACAGAAAGAGCTGATCGTGCAGAAGCTGCTGATGAACAAGGTGAACGAACATGTTGTCCAGCCCGGCGAAGAAATCTTTATGTCGAAGGCCGAGGACCGCTTTGAATTGGTGTATGTGCCGCTTTTGCAGGCTTCGCCTGAGGAATTGATGCGCATCAGCCGCGAGCGAGATCTGTTTCTCAACTTGGCCGAGATGTCGGCCATTCAGGAGCATTTCCGCAGGCTGAAACGCGAGCCGACCGATGTTGAACTGGAGATGCTGGCTCAAACCTGGTCAGAGCATTGTTCGCATAAAACCTTGACCGGCCTGGTCGAATACAACGGCGAGGTGATCGATAATCCCCTGAAAAAGACCATCTTTCAAGTCACCCGCGAGCTGAACAAACCCTGGTGTCTGTCGGTTTTCAAGGACAATGCCGGAGTCATCGAATTCGATGATCAGTATGCGGTCTGTTTCAAAGTGGAAACTCATAATCATCCGAGCGCCATGGAGCCCTACGGCGGCGCCAACACCGGCATCGGCGGCGTCATTCGCGACCCCCTGGGGACCGGTTTGGGCGCCAAGCCGATCATCAACACGGACGTCTTTTGCTTCGGCCCGGTCGACATGCGTCATGAGGATCTGCCCAAGGGCGTTCTGCATCCCAAAAGGGTGATGCAGGGCGTTGTAGCCGGAGTTCGCGATTACGGCAACCGTATGGGCATTCCCACCTGCAACGGCGCTGTTTTTTTCGATGAACGCTATCTTGGGAATCCGCTGGTCTTTTGCGGCAATGTGGGTCTGATCCCGCGCAATATGATCGAAAAAACGGTCACGGCCGGCGACTATATTGTCGTAGTGGGCGGCAGAACCGGACGTGACGGGATCCACGGCGCTACCGCCTCGTCGGGTGAACTCCACTCCGAAAGCGAGGAGATCTGGAGCGGCGCCGTGCAGATCGGTAATCCCATCGTCGAAAAAAAGCTGGTCGATACGCTGCTGCAGGCGCGCGATCGCGGACTTTATCGCGCCATTACGGACTGCGGCGCCGGCGGGCTTTCTTCCGCCGTCGGCGAGCTGGCCAAATCGACCGGCGCCGAGGTCGATCTCGAAAAGGTGCCGCTCAAATACCACGGCCTGACCTACATGGAAATCTGGATTTCCGAGGCGCAAGAACGGATGGTGATTTTCGTTCCCCCAGAAAAGCTGGACGAGGCGCTGGCGCTCTTTGCTTCCGAAGACGTTGAGGCGACGGTCATCGGCCGGACGACGGGCGATAAAAAAATTCGCCTGCGTTATCAGGGGCAGGTTGTCGGCGAGCTGGATATGGAGTTCCTCCATGAAGGCTTGCCTCGAATCGTCCGTAAGGCCGTCTGGCAACCGCCGCAGATCGTCGAATCGCCGGGTAAGCCAGCGCACGACTTGGGGCAAGTTCTCCATCGGATCCTGGCGGCGCCGAACGTCTGCAGCAAAGAATGGGTTATTCGTCAGTACGATCATGAAGTACAGGCGGGCAGCGTTCTCAAACCGCTCGTCGGTGTTGAAAATGACGGCCCGGGCGACGCCTGCATCGTACGGCCGCGTCTGGATTCGCTGCGCGCCGTGATTTTGTCAAACGGCCTCAATCCCAAATACGGTCTCATCGATCCCTATTGGATGGCGGCCTCGGCCATCGATGAAGCACTGCGCAACATCATAGCCGTCGGCGGCAGCCTGGAACGCACTGCTCTGCTCGATAATTTTTGCTGGGGCAACACGGACAAGCCCGATCGACTCGGCGGCTTGATTCGCGCCGCTCAAGCGTGTTATGATACGGCCAAAATTTTCGGCACTCCTTTCATCTCCGGCAAGGACAGCTTGAATAACGAGTTTCAAACCGAAACCGGCGAAAGCATCGCCGTTCCGCCTACCCTGCTGATCTCGGCTATTTCCGTGATGGAGGATTGTACCAAGGCGGTCAGCATGGACCTCAAACGGCCGGAGAATCCCCTTTACATGGTCGGACTGACCAAAAACGAGCTGGGCGGCTCCCATTATCTGGAGCTCATCGGCGGATCGTCTGCCGCTGTACCGCATGTAGATGCAAAAGCGGCCAAAAAGTTGTTTCAAGCTCTGTCCGCAGCAATGGCTGCGGGAACGGTTGCGGCCTGCCATGACTGCTCCGAAGGCGGCCTCGGTGTCGCCCTGGCGGAAATGGCGTTCGCCGGCGGATGGGGCGCTGATGTCGATTTGTCCGCCCTACCGGCTGAGGGTGTCGACCGCGACGACCTGCTGCTCTTTTCCGAATCGAACAGCCGCTTCGTGGTGGAGGTGAAAGCAGAAAAGAGCCGCGAGTTCGAAGAAATGCTGAAGGGTCTTCCGCATGCCAAGATCGGTAGGGTCACAAAAGACAACCGACTGCGCATCAAAGGGCTGGGCGGCGACGAGATCGTCTCTGAACCGATTGCGGCACTGAAAGAATCTTGGCAAACGACTTTGAGGTGGTAATGGCAAAAGTAAGAGTACTTGTTCTGCGAGCTGCCGGCTCCAACTGCGATCAGGAAACCAAATTCGCCTTTGATGCCGTCGGCGGGCAGGCCGACTTGGTTCATATTAATCGTCTCCTCGAGGGGACCGTCAGCTTGCGGGATTACCAAATCTTGGCCGTTCCGGGAGGCTTTACCTACGGCGACGATATTTCGGCGGGTAAGGTGCTTGCCAACCAACTGCGCCTCAAGCTGGCGGATCAGCTGCAGGACTTTTATACCGCCGGAAAGCTTATCATTGGAATTTGCAACGGCTTTCAGGTGTTGGTCAAGGCGGGTTTGCTGCCGCGGCTCGATCTGAGCGCCGGCCAGGAGGTGACGCTCACCTACAACGACTCGGGAAAATTCGAGGACCGCTGGGTATACCTTCATGTAAACCAAACCTCCTGTGTTTTTACTCAAGGCATGCCTCAGATCGTTAGGCTGCCTGTGGCGCATGCAGAGGGAAAGCTTGTCGTACGAAACGAAACGGTGCTGCAGGAGTTGAAACAAAAAATGCAAATTGTTTTGCAGTACGTCGATAAAGACGGCAATCCGGCAGGCTATCCGATGAATCCGAACGGTTCCATTGAAGGTATTGCCGGAATATGCGATGAAAGCGGCAGGATCTTTGGACTGATGCCGCATCCCGAGCGTCACTTTCACCCCACGCATCATCCGCAATGGACGCGCTTAGGCCTGGCTAAAGAAGGGGATGGAGTGGCCGTTTTCCGCAACGCCGTCAATTATTTCAAAGCCTAACTCGATTGTCGGGTTGAACATGAGCGAAGACATCAGTCATATTCTCCGCAATTGGCCGTTCGACGAGCAGGACCTGAACGTCCGCTATATCAAAGGTGACGACGGGACAATCAAACTGCAGATGCGTCTTGATTTGGGCATTCTGCAGATGGAACTGGACGGGCGACCCGACGGCAGACGGCCGCACAATGCCGATTCTTATTTTGAATACTTTGAATCGCAGGCCAAAATGCTGAGCAATGCGGGTCACCCGAAAATGTTTCACCTCTCCGTCGAAGATTGCGTCAAACTGCAGTTGGAAGCCGTGCAGTATTATCATCGCTATTTGGCGCTCATGAAACTGCGCGATTTTCCCCGCGTTGTTCGCGATACCTCGCGCAACCTTCGCCTCTTTACCTTTATCGAACGCTATTGTGATAATGAGGAAATCGTTTGGCAGTTCATCCAGCATCGGCCGTATGTAATCATGATCAACTCGCGTGCCCGCGCCATGCTGGAAATCGAGCATGGGGATTATCAAATGGCGTTGGACATCATTCATGACGGTATTTTGGGCATTCGCGAGTTCAATGAAAAATGGAGCGACCGCGTCGGACCTGATTTCCCTGAGCTCGAATTTTTAGAGTCATGGTATAAAGAAATTTCCGAGCTGCGGCCGCTTTCTGAAAAAGAAAGACTGATGCAGGAATTGGAGCGGGCCGTATCCATCGAGGATTACGAGCGCGCAGCAATTCTGCGCGACAAGCTGGCTGCTTTAAACAAGCTGTTGAAATTTTGATAAAGAGACAGGAGAGATTCTATGGATCTGAAGAATAAACGTGTTGCCATATTGATCGGACCTCAATTTCATGACGAAGAAACGCCGGTACCGCGGGATTACCTGCGCGCCTTGGGCGCAGAAGTGGATGTAGTAGGACTGGATGATTCCGAGCTCACCGGCAAATACGGCAGGCTGACTTTAAAGCCGGACAAGACGATTCATCAGATCAAGGCGGAGGATTACGACGGCATCATTATTCCCGGCGGCGGAGCGCCGGAGCGCATCCGAGTCGATGAGACGGCGCTGCAGTTTGTGCGCGAGTTTTGGAAGACTGGGCGGCCGATCGGCGTGATCTGCCACGGGCCGCAGGTGCTCATCTCGGCAAAGGTGCTCGAGGGCGTCAAATTGACCTGCTATGTCGGCATCCGCGACGACGTCATCAACGCGGGCGCCCGTTACGTCGATGAGCCGGTTTGTGTGGACGGCCAGGTGATCAGCTCGCGCAAACCCGAAGACTTGCCGTTCTTCAATAAGGCTTTCGCCGAAGCATTGGCCGGGCACTTGACTGATGCCGCCGATCGAGACCTTGACCCGTTGTCGGCGCTTGAGGTGGCGGTCAGCCGTGAAAAGGGCGCCATGGATTTCTACACCAATTGTTCGAACCAATTTCAAGAGCCGCGGGTAAAGAATAAATTTGCCTACCTGGCGGCGATTGAAAAGGGGCACTTTGAGCAGTTGTCGGATCTCTATCGCAAGCTTTCCGGCGGCAAGGAGCCGAAGGTCGATGTTTCCAAAACCGAATTAAGCGGCAAGACGGTTGCGCCGGACATCACGGCAGAGCAGGCCGTCGATCTTGGAATTCGCGCCGAAGAAAAGGCTTATGAATTCTATCGTGCGGCGGCGGCAAAATCTAAAGGCAAAAAGGTCAAGGAAATGTTTGAATACTTGGCAGCCGAAGAGCTGGAGCATAAACGATTGCTGTTATTGGATAAAGCCGTTGCGGAAGGCGGTCAGGGTCATTTCCAGTGGGCAACACATTTCGATATTCCGCCCGGCATGGAAGATTTGTGGTAGGATGGAAAAGCAGGAGATGTATTCTTACTCCTTATAAAAAGGCAAAAAGTCTCAAAACGGAGGACGTGACATGAAAAAGACAGCGTGTCTGACGGCGTTCCTGGTATTTTCAACGGCGATCCTCAAAGCGCAAATTTCGGATGGGGGATTGAGCTACATGGGCAGTTCGGGCAATATTTTCTACGGCGGCATCGGCCTCACCGCCATCGATTCGGACAAGGGATCGGAGACCTATTTCAACGTGCACCTGCGTCCGGAATTTGCCTTCGGCAAACTGGGCGTCGGTTTGAACGTTAATTTGCTGTTCAACACCAAGGATGGTAAGCTTCGTTCGCAGGATTGGGATCAGCCCACCGATATTCTCCAGCAAATTCGCTACATTCGTTGGGGAAGAAAGAACGATCCGCTTTATGTACATGCCGGAACCATGGATGCCGCCCGCCTCGGGCATGGATCGGTTCTCAATTACTATACCAATGCCGCTTCCTATGACAGCCGTAAATTCGGCGGAGCATTGGATATCGACTTCGGTTCCTTCGGATTCGAGTCGGTCATTAGCAACTTTGCGCGTGCAGAAATTATCGGCGGACGGGTCTACGGACGTCCTTTGCGTACCGTGCTGGATGTGCCGGTGCTCAAGAATCTTACCCTCGGCGGCACCTTGGTGCGCGATGTGGATCCGGACGGCGTTTCCGCCACTTCCGACGGCGTTTCGGTCTACGGAGCCGATCTTGAGCTGCCGATCGTCAAAAAGAGCAGCTTGGGTCTCTATTTCTATTACGATTGGTCGCAGATTTACGGCTATAGCTCGATCGAGCAAAAAAGCCGTGCTTTCGGCAACGGCCATTACGGCGGCGTGGCATTCGATTTAAGCAGCCTTGCCGGCAATACCGAGCTGCACGCCAAGTTCGAGCGCCGTATTTTGAGCAAAGAGTTTGTACCTTCCTTTTTCGATGCCTTTTATGAAATACAACGGTATAACAAAGAAACGAACCTTCACAAGACGGATCTGCTGATCGGCATGCAGGATGAAGTCAAGGGATGGTTCGGCGAGTTATGGGGTCGTGTGATGGACGACAAAATCCGTCTGCTGGGCATGTACAGCTATTACGACAAAGAAGCCTTGGGCGGCACGCTGCATTTGGCCCTCGATGCGCCGGATCTCATGCCGGTCTTGGCCATGCACGCCACCTACGACAAAATTCAGATCGAAACCATCGGCGATGTGCTCACCTTGGACAATCGCAGTTTGGCCCGCGCCGGTATCGGCTACAAGATCAATCCTTATCTGATTCTTTATGTCGACTATATCTGGACCTTCGAAGAGACCGAACCGGGCAGCAAAATTTTTCAACCTCAGGAACGATTCGAACCCAAATTGGTTTTATCGATGAAATTTTAACAAGGTTTCCAATGGGGGGTACTTTCAGTATGCATGCGGAGCGGGTCGTTCGGCCGCTCCGCATTTTTGTCGGCGATCTGCTTGATTTTCTCTATCCGCCGCTGTGTCTGCTCTGTCATCAACGACTTGACAACGGAGCGGATTTTGTCTGCCCAAACTGCTCCTCTCTGTTAAAACCGTCGGCCAAGCTGACTCTACCGGCTGATCAGGCGGGCAGTCAATTGCTGCATCCTTGCCGGTTTACCCTATCGACCGCCTTTTTTTCCTATACTCCTGAATTGCAAAAGATCATTCATGCTTTTAAATATCAAGGTCTTTCACGGTTGGATGCTTTTTTCGAAAAAGAAATTCTAAAGCGATGGGAAGGCGTCTTTCTTGCGGGAGACTGCCTGGTTCCGGTTCCTCTGCATTCGGCACGGCTGAGGGAACGGGGCTTCAATCAATCGGAGGTTTTGGGACGACTGTTTTCGCGGCAGATCGGCTTGCCCTGCGATGCCGGTATCCTTGAACGCGTCCGTTATACGGAGCAACAAGCAAAATTAAATGCCGAGGAAAGACGCAGGAACGTGCAGGGGGCGTTTCGCGTCCGCAGCCGCGAGTCTCTAATGCATCGTCACCTTGTTTTGGTGGATGATGTGCTTACAACGGGTAGCACGCTGAATGAATGCGCTCGCGTTCTTATCGAAGCCGGCGCCGGCCGCGTCGATGTGCTCACTCTAGCCCGCGTGGAATGACCTAACAAATTGTAAAGCTTGACTTTTATCCTAAAGATTGCTATTTTGAATTATATCAATTTTAATTTACCGCATGAGCCGACGGCGATTGACGCTCAATCGGTCCGTTTTCGAAAAATAATTTGGAGGTTAACATGGCAATCAAGATTGGAATCAATGGGTATGGTCGTATCGGTCGCCTGGTTTTGCGGGCGGGCATCAACAATCCTGATGTAGAGTTTGTCGGCATCAATGATCCGTTTATCGACGCTCCTTATATGGCGTACATGACCAAGTACGATTCTGTGCATGGCCGCTTTAAAGGAACCGTTACTTCCGAAGATAACAAGCTGATCGTCAACGGCAAGCCGATACAGGTTTTTACTGAAAAAGAGCCGAGCCAGATTCCTTGGGGACAGATCGGTGCGGATTATGTCATCGAAGCCTCCGGTGCCTTTACCGAGATTCCCAAGGCCGAAGCGCACCTGAAAGCCGGCGCAAAGAAGGTCGTCATTACCGCGCCTTCGAAAGATGCGCCGATGTTCGTCATGGGCGTCAATCATACCTCTTACCGCAAGGACATGGACATTATATCGAACGCCTCCTGCACCACCAACTGTCTGGCACCGCTGGCCAAGGTGGTTCATGACAAGTGGGGCATCCTTGAAGGCTTGATGACCACGGTGCACGCAGTGACGGCGACGCAAAAGACGGTCGACGGCCCCTCGAAGAAGGACTGGCGCGGCGGCCGCGGCGCAGGTTTCAACATCATCCCCTCCAGCACCGGCGCTGCCAAAGCAGTCGGCAAAGTCATTCCGGAATTGAACGGCAAGTTGACCGGTATGGCCTTCCGCGTACCGACGGCGGACGTTTCCGTGGTCGACCTCACCTGCCGCTTGGCCAAGCCCGCCACCTATGATGAGATCTGCCAGGCCATGAAGGAGGCCTCTGAAGGCTCCATGAAAGGCATCATTGCCTACGTCGATGAAGACGTCGTTTCCAGCGACTTTATCGGCGAATCCTGCACCTGCATTTTTGACGCCAAAGCCGGCATTCAGCTTTCCGACACCTTTGTCAAACTGGTTGCCTGGTACGATAACGAGTGGGGATACTCCTGCAAAGTTCTTGATTTGGTGCTCTATATCGCTTCAGTAAAATAGTTTTCATGTTTACGCGGGATCGGCCGTTGAGCCGATCCCGATTTATTGTTCAGAATCAGACACCGGAACCAACTCGAGTTTTTTAGGTTAAATCACCGGAAGGAAAAATGGCGCAGCGAAAGAGAATCATCGCCGGTAATTGGAAAATGAATACGGATGTTTCCGAGGCGGTCGCATTGGCGGACGCGGTAAAGCAGGGTTATAGTCGATATGAAGTTGACGTGGTATTATGCCCGCCGTTTCCCAATTTATACGCCGTCTACGGTGTCATTAAAGACTCGCCGATCGCACTCGGGGCGCAAAACCTGTTTTGGGAGGATAAAGGCGCATATACCGGCGAAGTATCGGCCAATATGCTGAAATCCGTCGGCTGTCAATTCGTTATTATTGGACATTCGGAGAGAAGGCAGTATTTCGGCGAGACGGATGAAACTGTCAATAAAAAGATCAAAAAAGCGTTGGCGGTCGGACTGATTCCCATCGTATGCGTCGGCGAGCTTTTATCGGAAAGAGAAGCCGGCAAAACGGAAACCGTTGTTGAAAAGCAGGTTCGCGGAGCTTTTGCCGGTCTGACCAAGGAGGATGCGAATAAAGTAATCATTGCCTATGAACCGGTTTGGGCAATCGGAACAGGCAAAGTGGCCACGCCGCAGCAGGCGCAGGAGGTTCACGCGTTTATACGAAGGTTGCTGAGCGGTCTGTATGACGAAGATACAGCGCAGACGATCCGCATACAATACGGCGGCAGCATGAACGATGAAAACGCAGGTGAACTGCTGGCTCAGCCGGATATCGACGGCGGCTTGGTCGGAGGCGCCAGCCTAAAAGCCGCTTCCTTCCTTGGTATTATCAACGCTTGAGTGAACAGGAGCACACATGTTATACGGACTTTTATTGGCTCTATTTATTCTTGTTGCACTTTTAATGGTTTTTGTTATATTAATACAGTCCGGAAAAGGCGGCGGGCTGGCAGGGATCGCCGGCGGAAGTTTGGGTACCGTCTTTGGCGGTCGCGGCAGCGCACCTTTCTTGACCAAAGCTACCGCCGTACTGGCGACGCTTTTCATGATTCTGGCGTTGGCGCTCGGAATGATGACCAAAGGCGTGGAAGATAAAAGCACGTTGATGCAGCGGGAACGTGAGCGTCGCGCTGCTTCGCCTGCGCGCACCCTGCCTCAGGTCGAAATACCGAGCCAGAGCAACGCTCCAAGCGGTAACTGAGTTTAAAGAATTTTTGCCGAAGTGGTGGAATTGGCAGACACGCTATCTTGAGGGGGTAGTGCCTAACAGGCGTGCGGGTTCAAATCCCGCCTTCGGCACGATTGAAAATGAAAAGGAGAGTGCTGATGAGCTTCAAAGCAGCCGCTAAATTTACTCTACTCTTTACGCTGATATTCGTCATCGTCGCTTATTCGCAGACAACGGAACAGCGGAAAGCGGAATATGATGCCAAAATGCTGAAATTAAAGGAAATCAGCGCCAAAATGGGCGCTCAGGGCATTACGCCGGATGAGTACGACAAGCTGAAAAAACAATACGACGCTCTGCAGGCTGAAATCAGCAAACTGAGTGAACTGCTGAACGCCGATAAAGAATTTGTCGAACGGATGAACGCGGCGAAAAAGGCTTATAATGAAGGCAACACTTATTATAAGCAGGGTCAGTATGAAGCTGCGGTGCAGTCTTATGACAAAGCCATTAGTATCGACGCGAAAAACTCGGATTATTTTTACGGCAAAGGATTGGCGCTTGCCAAGTTGCGGAAATACAACGAAGCTTTGGATGCCTATAAAAAAGCTGCCGAGCTCGATCCTTCAGACGGAACCATTTGGAACGCCATTGGAAAAGTGTATGATGAGCAGAATAACTATAAAGAAGCCATCAATGCTTATGCCAAGGCCGTTGAATTGAATCCCCAGCGCGAGGTCTTTGCCTACAATTTGGGCGTCGCCTACAGCAAGGCCAACGACAGCAAGAATGCCATCAAGTACTTTACCATGGCCACGCAGTTGAAGCAAAATTATTTTCAGGCTTACAATGCGTTGGGCGAAGAGTATGTGAAAGAGGGCAAACTGGACAATGCCATCCAGGCTTTTGAGATGGCTGTAGAGTACAAGCCGGATTTCGATGAAGCTTGGTGGCGTTTGGCCGCGGCGCACAACAAGGCCGGAAACTATAAAGAAGCTTTGGAAGCCGCCCAAAAATGCATTGCCATCGGCAAGCGCTTCAAAGGCGCCGGTAATTTCGAGGCGGGATATGCAGCCAAGAATTTGGGTAACAAAGATCAGGCCTTGAAATTTTTTGAGGCGGCAACGGCCGATCGCAACTGGCGCAACAATGCGCAATACGAAATAGATTTGTTGAAAAAAGGCCAATAAAGCAATTTTCACTCTGTAAAAAAAGCCCGCTTCTCGGCGGGCTTTTGTGTTATTGGTAGACAAATCCAGCATGCTTCTATCACGTCGTTCCTTTTTAAAGCACGCCGCGGCGTGTTGTTGGCTTTTCGGCGGCGCTCCGCTTTCAGGGGCGGGGAAAACGGCCCAGGCTGCTCGGACGACTGCCGCGGCAGTGAGAAACGGTGAACCGGCGCAACTCGTTGCTGCGGCGATCGAGGCGTTGGGGGGTATGAGCCGTTTTGTATCTAAAGGAGATCGGGTCCTGCTCAAGCCGAACATCGGCTGGGATCGGATACCCGAGCAGGGGGCCACTACCAATCCGCAGCTTGTCGCCGCAGTGGTCCGACTTTGCCTGGAAGCCGGCGCCAAAAGCGTCAAAGTGGCGGATCGGCCCTGCAACAATGCCTTGCGCTGCTATCGCCGCAACGGCATCGAAACGGCGGTCAAGAAGGAGGGCGCCGAAGTCCGCTTCCTCAACGACGCCTCATTGGTCATGACTCCTTTTCCCCAAGGTCGGGCTGTGAAAGAGTGGCCGATCTACCGCGAAGCCTATGAATGCGACGTGCTCATCAATCTGCCGATAGCCAAAGTTCACTCAATGTCCGGCGTGACCCTTGGGATGAAGAACCTGATGGGACTTTTGGGCGGCGATCGGGGTTTGTTTCATGTCGATTTTGCAGAAAAAATCGTCGACCTTTGCTTTGTCCTTCGTCCAACGCTGACGATCATCGACGGCTGGCGCGTTCTGCTGCGCAACGGCCCCACCGGCGGCAGTCCCGATGATACGGCCCTCCGGCGCACGGTCATCGCATCGACCGATATAGTTGCAGCCGATGCGCTCGGCGCCGAATTGCTGGGCTTTTCCCCGAACGATGTGCCGCACATTCGACGCGCCTACGAGCGGGGATTGGGCGAAATGAATCGGCAAAACATCGTTCTCAAAGAAATCGATCTCGGTCAATGAGCTTGTTGCGTCCAAAAAGAATTGATTTTCGCCGCCGAATCACTCTTGCCGGCGTCAGGCGTTTCTCGCAGGTTGCCTTTTTTCTGCTCTTTCTTTTTTTCTTTTTCAACCTGCGCGACTTTCGCCTCAATGTTCCTTCCGACGTTTTTTTGCTCGTCAGTCCGCTGCAGACGTTGGCACTGCTCTTGAGCACCGGTACTTTCAAGCTTGCCTCGCTTGCCGCCGCGGTGCTTTTGATATTGACCTTTTTCTTTGGGCGATTCTTTTGCGGCTGGATTTGTCCCCTCGGCACCTGCATCGACCTGGCCGGTCGTTTTACGACCAAACGTCGCGGCTTACATAAAAGCTTTAGCAGTTTAAAATACGGTTTGCTGATCGCCATACTCGTCTCTGCTCTGCTGTCTGTCAATCTGGCCGGAATTTTCGACCCGCTTTCTCTGATGACGCGCAGCCTGACGACTGTGATGCTTCCGTTGTTTTCGGCGCTTCTTTTCGGTGCGCATCACCTGACCATGAGATGGGAGGCGGTGCAAGAAATCTCTTCATCCGTCATCACGGCACTGCAAAAGACGGTGTTGCCTTTGCAGCAGCCGTACTTTACCGACTCGTTTCTCATTCTGCTCTTGTTCGTCGCCGTACTCTCCGCAGGATTGTATTCCCGTCGCTTTTGGTGCCGATCCGTATGCCCTTTGGGCAGCTTGTTGGCGTTGGCGGCGCGCTCCCGCCGCGTAAATTTGCAGATGAAGGACGACTGCCGCGCCTGCGGCTTGTGCGTCGATTGCCGTATGGGCGCTGTCGACCAATCCTGGCAGACCGATTCAGCGGAGTGCATACTTTGCGGCGAGTGTCTGGAAGATTGTCCTGATCACGCACGGCAAATAACATTTACACGAAAAACTCGGCCGCAGCCGATCGATTTATCGCGTCGCGGCGTGCTCTTTTCCATAGGTGTCGGAGGTGCGGCAGCCTTGTTTTTGCAGGCGCGCCGGGTTTTTGCGGCGCCAACAACGCCCATTCGACCGCCTGGTGCAGTCGCCGAAAAAGAGTTCCTGCAGACCTGCATTCGCTGTTTGGCCTGCGTCAAGGCCTGCAACACTGTGGGCGCATGTCTGCAACCGCTACAATTCGAGGCGGGACTTGAAGCGCTGTGGACACCCGCTGCCCGCTTTCAGAACGGCTATTGTGAATACACCTGTACGCTGTGCGGCGAGGTGTGCCCGAGCGGAGCCATCAAACCCATGACACCCGAAGCAAAGCAGTCTGTTCGTATCGGCCTGGCGGTTTTCGATCGGAATCGCTGCATCCCCTGGCGGCAGGGGGTTGAGTGCCTTGTTTGCGAAGAGCATTGTCCCGTACCGGAAAAAGCCATTCGGTTCACGGAAACAACGATTATGGAAAACGGAAAATCGCGTCTCGTTAGACTGCCGTACGTGGTTTCGGAGCTTTGCATCGGCTGCGGCATTTGTGAATTCAAATGTCCTCTTAAGGGGGAGCCGGGAATAAGGGTGTTTCCAAATTATGGTGCTGCATAAAGGGTGCTATGAAATTTTTTGTAAAAATAATAAACCGCATTCGACGATTGATTCCGGAACAAATCGCCTTGCCGTTAAAGAATACGCGCTCGGAAGATCCGTACGAGAGCAAACCGTGGCTTCGTTTCTACGACCAAGGCGTACCCGCTGAATTGGAATTTCCGCCGCAAAATCTATATGAGCTTTTCGCAAACGCGGCGGAGGAGCATCGCAGCGAGACGGCATTGATTTATTTCGGCAAAAAAATCACTTTTGGACGGCTTCTGCAATATATTGACCGTTTCGCCCGTGCGCTTCAGGAGGAAGGCGTGCGCAAAGGGGATCGCGTCGCTCTGATTTTGCCGAACATTCCGCAGTTCTTGATCGCATATTGGGCAACGCTGCGCATCGGCGCCGTGGTGACGCCGCTCAATCCGCTCTGTTCTTCTGCCGAATTGGAATTTCTGATTGCTTCCTGTCGGCCTTTTGTGATCATTACTTTTGCTCAGCTTCATCGCCGCCTGGAGGGGGCGTTCGAACGGCATAAGGGTAAAGTTGTCTTGACCTCTTTGAGTGAATTCATGCCGACTGGGCCGCGCTTTTTCTTTTGGTTCCGCGCTGCCGTTTCCCGAACCGCGGCCAAGAGCCTTCCCGCCGGTCTTGCATTTCGACAAATGCTCAAGAGTCCTCCTGCTCCTTCGCCGGTCACCGTTTCGTCGGATGATCCGGCGGTCATGCTTTTTACCGGCGGTGTAACCGGCAAGCCGAAGGCGGTTTTACTGCTGCATCGAAATTTGGTCGCCAATGCTCGGCAGACGCATGCCTGGCTCGGAATGCGCAGCGGACGAGAAGTCATTATGGGAGTTTTGCCCTTTTTTCACAGCTACGGCATGACCGCCTGCCATCACTTGGCGATGACGACGGGTTCGGCTCTGGTGCTGGAGCCGCGGTTCAAGGCCGCGCGAGTCCTGCGCCTTTTGCAAAAGCGTCAGCCGACGATTTTTGCCGGAGTGCCCACTATGTTCCGGGCTTTGTTGGATGAGTTGGGTTCGCGAAAGGTAAAGGGGCGCCTTTCCTGCACTTGCGTGAGCGGAGGAGCCCCCCTTCCAATTGAACTGAAAACGGCCTTCGAGTCGGCCACCGGCTGCAGATTGATCGAAGGTTACGGATTGACCGAAGCCTCGCCCATTACGCACTGCAATCCGGTAAACGGCGAGGATCGGCCCGGCAGCATCGGATTGCCTTTGCCCGGCACCGAAGCCCGGATCGTCGACGTCAAAACTCGCCGACCGGTTCCGGTGGGAGAAATCGGCGAGCTGCAGGTGCGCGGACCCCAGGTGATGGCCGGGTATTATGAGAATGCAGCCGAAACCGCCCACGTGCTCGGCTTCGACGGTTGGCTTTGCACCGGCGATCTGGCAAAGATGGATGAGTCGGGATTTTTCTACATCGTCGAGCGAAAAAAGGATCTCATTTTGGTCGGCGGGCTGAACGTTTATCCCTCCGAGGTGGAATCGGTCATTAATCGTCACCCGGATGTCGAGGAAAGCGCCGTTGTCGGCATACCGGATGACTATTACGGCGAAACGATTCGCGCCTTTGTCAAGTGTCGCGCCAAAAAGGTGCTTGATGCGGAAACCATTCTCGAATTTTGCCGCGACAAACTGGCCGCCTACAAACTGCCGCGCAGCGTGGTCTTTGTCGATGCGTTGCCGAAAAACTTTGTCGGCAAAGTGGTTCGTCGCAAACTGGCGGGTGAAGCAAAAAATCGGCATAAAAGTTGAGAAAAAATGATTAAATTATCAGCAAAACAGCGGAAAATGGATGAAGTCGAAATTGTCCGAAAATAACGGATCGCTTTTACTTAAACTGCCTGCCGGCGGTGATGCAGATCTATGCAGCGAATTAAAAGGCGCTTTCTCTGCATTTGAAAAATCCTCGCGGCAAACATTGGTGGTGGATTTCGCCGCCATCAAATCGCTTTCCACCGAGATGATTGTCTTGCTGCTCGAAATGACGGCAAGAGCACGACGGAATGCGGGCGACGTCAAGGTGATCAATCTGCGGCCTTCCGCGTTGGAGGATCTGCTGACTTTTAATCCGAAGCGATACTTGTCCGTCACTGTAATGGGTGAAGAAGAACCGGCGCCCGATACGGTCGATGATGCCGCTCCTGACGATTCGTTTCACAGCCTCCGGCGGATCGAGTTGCCGTATGATGAGAAAGCGATCTATTTGGCGACAGATTTGGCGACGGCGGAAGCAAAGCGCATCGGCTTTTCGGAAAATGAGATCAGCCGCATCAAAATTGCCGTTTATGAGGCTTGCCTCAATGCCGTTCAGCATACGCGTACGGCGCGAATGCAGCAGCTGATCGTTGTCGAGGTGGAAACTTTTGCCGATCGGTTAATTGTGCGCGTCATTGATTATGGGCGCGGCTTTAAGGTCCAGCATATGCAGGATTTTGACTTGTCGGCTGCGGCGCAAAGAGGGTCCGGAGGTGGAATGGGGCTGCACATTATTCGACGCGCCATGGATGAGATCGACTATCAGATCGATCCGATCAACGGCAACACTCTGACCATGACCAAATACCTCAACAAACCGATGACGAAACGGGCGTCGGTGCGGAGCGATGAATGAGAAGGAGAGCGAATGAGTCACGATGAAAAGCCGGCAAAAAGCGGCAGCCGCAGCATTTTCTGGTTCTTTGAGCTCATTCTGTTGATCGTCGGATTTATATTCGTTTACCGCCATCTTAAGGATGAGGAAACGCCCGCAGGTCAAACGGCTGTAAAAAGTAACCCTGCAACGATCGCTGATTCGCCGCATCAAATGGAAGCCGGCGCGGCAGCGCTTTCTTTTCGTTCGGCCGTGGTGTGCATAGACATCGACGAAGAAACTCTTAAACCATTGTTGGCAAAAGGCGTTTTTAGCAAGTATATCGACTATCTTTACTGCTTCGCCGAGTTCGCTCCGCCTGCTCCGCAGGAAGTGGTATTCTATTGGAAACATCGCGATGTTACCATCGCGCAGCTGAAGGCAAAAGTCCAGGGGGGGCGTCGTCCGGTTGCCTGGACGAGGCTGAATATGACGCCGGAAAAAACCGGCATCTGGCAAGTCGATATTCGCACAACGCGCGGCGACTATTTGGGGTCGGCAGAGTTTATTTTAAAGTGATCGAAATGAAAAAAGAATCGCTTCGAAGCAAAATAAGGCGTTTCAATCGTACGAAAATTTGGGCGGCGCCGCCTCTTATTATGACGGGATTAGCGGGGGTGATCCTACCGGTGATTCCGGGATGGCCGCTGGTCGCCGCCGGTATTTCTTTGATTACTCCGCGGACGAGGAACTTTACCCGGCGAACAAAGTAATACATTAGCGATAGCAAGTTAGGAGGATTTATCATGTTTCTGCCGATGGACACAACAATGATTATATTGATACCGGCATTCATCTTGAGCCTATACGCTCAGTTTGCCGTGCGCAGCGCTTATGCCAAGTGGAGTCGCGTGCCCTCTTCGAGCGGTATGACCGGGGCTCAGGCGGCAAAATCTCTGCTGCTGCGCAACGGCATCAGCGACGTCGAGGTCGAACCGGTTGCAGGAACCTTGACCGACCACTATGACCCGCGCGCTAAAAAACTGCGCCTGTCGAGCGAAAACTATAGCGGGACTTCGCTGGCTTCGATTGCCGTCGCAGCACATGAAACGGGGCATGCCATTCAACACGCGACCTCTTATGCGCCTTTGGGCTTTCGCAATGCAATCTTTCCTTTGGCCAATTTCGGCTCGACTTGGGGCATTTGGCTGTTTTTCATCGGATTGTTTGTCTCTGCATTCCG
>JAPDPN010000007.1:44710-49129 GCA_034506455.1 Candidatus Zhuqueibacterota bacterium
GCGCCGAAAGTGAGGTGCAGGGTTCAGACGTCGGTTCGGGAGAAGATAAAGTCGATTACTATGATCAATGGCTGCGCTGCCGTGCAGAGTTTATCAATTACCGGCGCCGTATGGAAGAGCAATTGGAAGAGCGGCGTCGGCAGGTTGCTCGGCAGATTGTGGCCGATTTGCTGCCGGTTATTGATGATTTCAACATCTTTTTCCATCATCACGAAGGAGAATCCAACTCCATAGTTAACGGAGTGCGGATGATCTATCAAAAGATGATGTCCATCATGAAAGACAAGGGGCTGAAAGAGATCGACCCCGTCGGCGAAGCGTTTGACCCCCATTTTCATGAAGCGGTGATGATGGAAGAGAGCGATCAGATACCGGAAGGTAATATCGTCAGAGTGTGGCAGAAAGGGTATTTATTGGATGATGCTCTTTTGCGACCGGCAAAAGTGATTACCGCTAAAGCCAAGGGTGCCAAAGAGGTGCAAGATGGCTGAAAAGAATTATTATGACATACTCGGTGTTCCTGAAACCGCCGATGAAGAGACGATTAAAAAGGCGTATCGGGAGCTTGCCAAAAAATATCATCCCGACAGACACCGTGGGGACAAGGCGGCTGAAGAAAAGTTTAAGGATATTGCCGAGGCTTATTCCGTGCTGAGCGATCCTCAGAAGCGGGCGCAATATGATCAAATGCGGCGTTTCGGAGGCGGTTTCGGCAGTCATTTTGATATTCATTTCGAGGATCTCGGTTCGATTTTCAATCGGGCAGCCGGCGGTAGGAAGGCAAGCGGATTCGGCGGCTTTGGGGATCTCTTTTCCGAATTTTTCGGCGGTCGTGCCGATTTCGGCAGGTCTTCCGCGTCGGTTGGCGAAGACATCACGGCGGAAATCACGGTGCCGTTTGACGTCGCCGCTTTGGGCGGTACGCAGGTCATCTCTGTGGACGGCAAGCAGATTTCCGTCAGAATTCCTCCGGCTGTTGAGGACGGCAAAAAAATCATTCTACGCGGGCAGGGCCGACGAGGATTCGGCGGTGTTGCGGGCGATTTGATCCTCACTGTTCGGGTTGCTCCCCATCCTTATTTTACCCGCTCCGGGCTGGATCTTTACAGTAAAGCGGATGTGGATATGGTAACTGCAGCTTTGGGCGGCAAGGTGCGCGTCAAAACCTATCAGCACGGCGAGGTCGATCTCAAAATTCCCGCCGGTACTCAGCCGGGCAAAAAATTTAAGCTTAAAGGTTTCGGACTGGAAAAAGAGGGCGTCAAGGGTGATCACTATGTGGAAGTGAACGTCGTAATCCCCATCCACCTTTCGCCGAAAGCCAAATCGCTGTTGATGGAGCTGGCCGAAGAGCTGCAGTTAAAGAGATAAGAAACTCTTTTATATCTTTTGCGTTTGATTTGCATCCAATAGCGGATGAAAAATTTTGGGAGACAGAGCAATGAAAAACAGACAGGTGCTTCTGATCGTTTTATTCGGTGTTTTTCTCGGCGTGATTGCCGGGTTGATCATAGCCGCTAACTGGGATCTACCCAAAGGTTCCGTGGCCGCCGAAGACAGAGTCGTTTCAAGCTCGAGGAGCGATGATTTATCGTCTGATCCTTCTGTGGCTTCACTGCAGACGATGAGCAAGGGATTTGCGGCAGTTGCCAAGAAAGTCAAGCCCTCGGTAGTGACGATAAAGAGCACGGCAACGGTACGCACCGATGTACCGGAGTTTTGGCGTCAATTTTTCAATGTGCCGGAGGAGCAGATTCGGCAAGGACTAGGTTCTGGGGTCATTGTCGATGAAAACGGCTATATTCTCACCAACAATCACGTTGTTGAGAATGCCGATGAACTACAGGTGACCATCGGCACCAGCGCCTTCGACGCAAAGATCATCGGGCGTGACCCGCAGAGCGACCTGGCGGTCATCAAGATCGACGCCAAAAACCTGACCCCGATCAAGATGGGCGATTCCGACGAACTGGAAGTGGGGGAATGGGTACTGGCCATCGGTAATCCCTTCAGCGAGCTGTTGGATCAAACGGTGACGGCGGGCATCGTCAGCGCCAAAGGCCGCAGCGGGTTGACGCGCGGAGAGATTAGTTTCGAGGATTTTATCCAGACGGATGCGGCGATCAACCCGGGCAACAGCGGGGGTGCGTTGGTCAATCTCAAGGGCGAGCTGGTCGGCATTAACACGATGATCTTTTCCACCTCCGGCGGCAATGTGGGGATAGGCTTTGCTATTCCCATCAACCTGGCCAAAAATGTCATGAAGCAGCTGATCGAAAAGGGCCGGGTGACTCGAGGCTGGCTGGGTGTTTACATCGGCAACGTCAGCGAAGAGACGGCGGAGGCTTTCGGGCTGGATAAGCCTCGCGGCGCCCTGGTCAACCAGGTGACGGAAAACAGTCCGGCAGAAGAAGCGGGTTTGAAAAACGGCGATGTTATTCTGAAAGTAAACGATAAGGAAATCCGCGACTCTTCGATGCTGATGAACACCATTGCTGCGATGGCGCCGGGCACCCGAGTGACCCTGACAATTTGGCGCGACGGAAAAGAAAAGTCCGTGAGCGTCAAGTTGGGTGAACGGCCGGATACATTTGCCGAGGACACTCAGAAGGAGACAAAAGGAAACACCTTGGGTCTCGAAGTTGCCAATTTGACGGCGGAAACACAGCGCCGCTTGGGGACGAATTATGACGAGGAAGGCGTATTGGTGGTCCGAGTGGTCAACAACTCGCCTGCGGACCGACAAGGGATTCGCATCGGCGATCTGATCAAAGAGGTCAATCGCCGTCAAGTGACCAACGTACGGGAGTTCAACAGTGTGATCAATGAGGTTAAACCCGGCGAAGTGGTACTTTTTCGCATCAAAAGAGGAAACAACAGTATGTTCGTCGCCGTACGAGCGCCGCGTGAGAAAAAGTAACCATGCAGAGGTGATTGAATTATGCCGACTTATGAGTACAAGTGCGAATCATGCGGACACATTTTTGAAGCCTTTCAGTCCATTAAAGCCGAACCGCTCAAGGAATGCCCTGTATGCGGCGGCGAGGTCAGGAGGCTGATCGGTCTGGGAAACGGTCTTATTTTCAAAGGCACGGGCTTTTACATTACGGATTATAAAAAGAACGGCAATGGTAAAAAAGAATCGGCCAAGAGTACAGACAAAGTGGCAGAAAAAAAGGACTGACTGACGGTCTCCTGACGTTATCACGCTAATAGTCCTAAACAGGCTCATAGACAGTCATCGTCTATGAGCCTGTTTTGTATAGAGATAAATACTTTTAGAGTTTTGCGTAAATTGCGGCACAAGGATTGCAAATTCAGCGGCAAAACTGAACATGAATAAAAGGAAAGCGAGGGATTTTTAATGGGAAAAATCATCGGGATAGATTTAGGCACGACCAATTCGTGCGTCGCCGTGATGGAAGGCGGCGAGCCTGTGGTCATTCCGAACAGCGAAGGCGGTCGTACCACGCCGTCTGTGGTTGCTTTTACAAAAACCGGTGAGCGCCTTGTCGGCCAGGTTGCCAAGCGGCAGGCGATCACCAATCCGCAGAGGACCATCTATTCCATCAAGCGTTTCATGGGGCGCCGCTACAGCGAGGTGACGCGCGAGATCGAAGAGGTGCCGTACAAAGTCGTTGCAGGCCCCAATGATGTGGCGCGCGTCAAGATAGACGATAAAGAGTATACGCCCCAGGAAATCAGCGCCATGATTCTGCAAAAGATGAAGCAGACGGCCGAAGATTACCTGGGCGAAAAGGTGACCGATGCGGTCATCACGGTGCCCGCCTACTTTAACGACAGCCAGCGACAGGCCACGAAGGAGGCGGGAGAAATCGCCGGCTTGAACGTCCGGAGGATCATCAACGAGCCGACGGCCGCTTCACTGGCTTACGGCCTCGACAAAAAGAAGAACGAAAAGATTGCTGTTTTCGACTTGGGCGGCGGAACGTTCGACATCTCGATTCTGGAGATCGGAGACGGCGTCTTTGAAGTCAAGTCCACAAACGGCGATACGCACTTGGGCGGCGATGATTTCGATCAGCGGATCATCGACTGGATGGTCGACGAGTTCATCAAGCTGGAGGGCGTGGATCTGTCGCGCGATCCGATGGCGCTGCAGCGCCTGAAGGAGGCTGCGGAAAAGGCCAAGTGCGAGCTCTCTACGCTGACGCAGACCGAAATCAATCTGCCGTTTATTACGGCCACGGACACCGGCCCGAAACATCTCAACATGACGCTGACGCGGGCCAAGTTCGAGCAGCTGTGCGACGATCTGTTTCAGCGGACGCTCGAGCCGTGCCGAATTGCGCTCAAAGATGCCGGTCTGACTGCCGCGGACATTGACGAAGTGGTGTTGGTCGGCGGATCGACCCGCATGCCCAAAGTACAGCAGCTGGTTCGCGAACTGTTCGGCAA
>JAPDPN010000008.1:0-12800 GCA_034506455.1 Candidatus Zhuqueibacterota bacterium
GCCCGCTCTACATCCAGCGTCTCGATATCTTCCGCCGAATCGGTAACAATCTTCATGACGTTGTTCGATACGTAGGCCGCCCCGCCGGAAATTGTATAGTACTTGTCACCGCCGATCGCCTCCACCTTGAGCAAACCGATTTCGAGCGCAAAAATCGCCGGTGCATGGTTGATCAGCACGCCGAACAGCCCCCCCTTCCCCGGTGCGATCACCTGTACCGCCTGGTGTTTAATCACCGGATGATCCGGCGTAATGATCTCGACTTGAAAATATCTTTTTTTCAGTCTTGCCATGAAAAAAGCCGATTCTTTACCAACGGCATGTTCCGTGCTGCATCCGAATGCGGCAACGTCTTACCGTCGCATCCGTTTTGCTTTTTCAACCGCTTCTTCGATGGTGCCGACCATCCAAAAAGCCTGCTCCGGTAGATCGTCGTGTTTGCCCTCGAGTATTTCCTTAAATCCGCGGATCGTATCTTCCAATTTGACATAGCGGCCTTCAAAGCCGGTAAATTGTTGCGCGACGGAAAAGGGCTGCGATAAAAAGCGTTGGATTCGGCGCGCGCGGCTGACCACCAGTTTGTCTTCAGCGGAAAGCTCTTCCATGCCTAAAATGGCGATAATATCCTGCAGCTCTTTGTATTTTTGCAGAATCTGCTGCACGGCGCGGGCAACGGTATAGTGTTCCTCGCCGACGATGCGCGGGTCGAGTATTCGCGAAGTCGATTCGAGCGGATCGACCGCCGGATAGATGCTTTGCTCCGCCAAACGCCGCGAGAGAACCGTTGTGGCGTCGAGATGGCCGAAAGTAGTCGCCGGCGCCGGATCGGTCAAGTCGTCGGCCGGCACATAGACAGCCTGAACCGAGGTAATGGAGCCTTTTTTAGTCGAGGTGATGCGTTCCTGCAGCTGCCCCATTTCGGTGGCCAGATTGGGCTGATAGCCGACAGCTGACGGCATGCGTCCGAGCAGCGCCGACACTTCGGAACCGGCCTGCGTAAAGCGAAAGATATTGTCAATAAAAAACAAAACATCCCGATTCTCGACGTCGCGAAAATACTCGGCAATGGTCAAAGCCGAAAGAGCAACGCGCAAGCGTGCACCCGGCGGCTCGTTCATTTGCCCAAAGACCATGGCCACCTTGGAGTTGGATAAATTGGTCATGTCGATCACGCCGCTCTCTTGGAACTCGCGGTACAGCTCGTTGCCTTCGCGCGTGCGCTCGCCGACGCCGCCGAAAACCGAAAACCCGCCGCGATGAATGGCAATGTTGTTGATCAGTTCCTGAATGAGCACGGTTTTCCCCACACCGGCGCCGCCGAAAAGACCCGTTTTGCCGCCTTTGGCATAGGGTTCAAGCAGATCGATGACCTTGATGCCGGTTTCCAGAATTTCAGTGCGGGTCTCGAGCTCTTCGAGCTTGGGTGCCGGCCGGTGGATCGGCCACCATTCCTGCGCTTTAATCTCGCCCAGTTCATCGATCGGTTGGCCGATGACATTGAGCATCCTGCCGAGCGTCTCGCGACCGACCGGCACCGTGATCGACCGGCCGGTATCATATACTTTTTCGCCGCGCTGCAGGCCGTCGGTTGAATCCATGGCGATGCAGCGGACCGTGTTTTCCCCTAAATCCTGAGCTGCTTCCAACACCAATCGACTGCCGTCGCTGCGCCGGATTTCCAGCGCATGCCGAATGTCCGGCAACTTGCCCGAATCAAACACGACATCTACAACCGGACCGATGATTTGCGATATTCTGCCGAAATTTTCCATTGATTTCTCCACCAGGACTATTGCCGCAGCGCTTCGGCGCTGCCGACAATTTCACTCAACTCTTTGGTAATCGCAGCTTGGCGAGCTTTGTTGTAAAAGAGCACCAGCTCGCGGATCATTTCCTCCGCATTCTCCGTTGCCTGCTCCATGGCGGCCATACGCGCCGCCTGTTCGGCGGTAAACGACTCGAGCAGCATGCGATACAGCAACGCCGTTACGGCTTTGGGTGCAAAGGTCTCCACCAGATCCGCAGGCCGAGGCTCAAAAAGAAATCCGGAACCTGCCGGAGGTCTCGGTAGAGGCAAAGGCAGCAACGGTCGCACCACGACTCCCTGCTGCGAAAGGGAGTGAAATTCATGATAGATCACCCAAATCTGATCAACCTCTCGGGTCAAAAAACGGTGCATGAGGGAGCCGGCTATTTGACCGGCAAGTTTGCAGTTCAGATGATTGAAAAAGTCGGTATGCGACTTTAACGCGGGAACCTGCAATCTTGAAAAATGCTCATAGCCTTTACGCCCGATCGTAACGAGCACAGGATGGCGATCTTTGTGTTTCTCCAGTTCTTCTTCTGCAGTGCGAATAAGATTGGCGTTAAAGCTGCCGCACAGACCACGGTCGCCGGTGATCAACACATAGCAAATGCGCTCCCGTCGGCGCTTCTGCAGCAGCGGATGATCCCGATTGGACCCTGCCGCGGCAGCCGTAACGGTCAGCAGCTCATCCGCATAGGCGCGACCGGCCGCCAACTGCAACTGAACACGCCGCATCTTGGCGCCCGCCACCATTTTCATGGCGCGCGTAATTTTCTGCGTGTTTTTGAGGCTGTTAATGCGCTGACGTATGTCGCGAAGTGTTGCCATGGTTGATGGTTAAGACAGCCCTTCCGCAAAACGTTCACAGATCTTTTTCAGCCGCGCCTGCAGATCGTCGTCCAAAACCTTTTTAGTGCGCAATTCTTCCAGAATCTCGGCATGAGTTCCCTGCAGGTAATCGAGAAACATGCGTTCGACTTTGGACACGCGCTCTACCGGCACGCCGTCGAGAAAGCCCTGCGTGCCTAAAAAGATGACCGCCACCTGCTTTTCCACCGCCATGGGGGCAAACTGGGGTTGCTTCAGCAGCTCGACCAGGCGACGACCGCGATCGATCTGCTGCTGCGTGGTTTTGTCCAAATCCGAGCCGAACTTGGCAAACGCTTCGAGCTCACGGTACTGCGCGAGCTCGAGTCGCAGGCTTCCCGCCACCTTTTTCATCGCCTGGATCTGCGCGTGACCGCCGACGCGCGAGACGGAAAGTCCGGCGTTGATGGCCGGTCGAATGCCGGCGAAAAAGAGATCGGGTTCGAGATAGATCTGACCGTCAGTGATCGAGATGACGTTGGTCGGAATATAGGCGGAAAAATCGCCCGCCTGCGTTTCGATGATCGGCAGCGCGGTCAGAGAGCCGCCGCCCAGCTCGTCTGAAAGTTTGGCGGATCTTTCCAGCAAACGGGAATGGAGATAAAAAACATCGCCCGGATAAGCCTCGCGGCCCGGCGGTCGACGCAAAAGCAGAGACAGCTGTCGATATGCCCAGGCGTGTTTGGAGAGATCGTCATAAGCGATCAGAGCATGCATGCCGCGGTCGCGGAAATACTCGCCCATGGCCGTGCCGGCATAAGGTGCGATGTATTGAACGGCTGCGGGAGAGTCGGCGGGCGCCGCAACGATGATCGTTTTGTGCAGAGCCCCGTGCTCTTCCAAGGCGGCGGCAAACTGCATGATCGTCGAGGCTTTTTGGCCGATGGCCACATAAATGCAGTAAACGTCGCTGTCGCGCTGATTGATAAAAGTATCGATCACCAATGCCGTCTTGCCGGTTTGTCGATCTCCGATGATCAGTTCGCGTTGGCCGCGGCCGATCGGCACCATGGCATCGATGGCCTTGATGCCGGTCTGGAGCGGCTCCTTGACCGGCCGACGCTGTACCACACTGACCGCCTTGCGCTCCACCGGCAGCGCCGCTTTGGCGGCAATCGGCCCCTTGCCGTCGAGCGGTCGCCCCAACGGATCGACGATGCGTCCGAGCAGCTCCTCTCCCACCGGCACCTCAATCACCCGACCGGTACGTTTAACGACGTCGCCTTCCTTGATCTGATCGTCGGCGCCGAATAATATGCAGCCGACGCTGTCTTCTTCCAAGTTCAGCGCCAGGCCGTACACGCCGTGCGGAAACTGGACGAGCTCCATGGACATGACGCGATCGAGTCCGTAAACGCGCGCTATGCCGTCCCCGACCTGCAGAACATAGCCGATCTCTTCGGTTTCCGTTTCCAGGTCAAAAGCGGCGATCTTTTTCTTCAGAACGCTGGTGACTTCTTCGGGACTAATTTGCATACCTTACCTGGCAATTAATGATCAAACTTGCCCTCTTTACGAGAGCAGGTTGGCATTGAGATGCCGCCGGAGTTGCTCCAGCCGGCATCTCAAACTGAGGTCAATTCTTCGGCCGTCCGCTTCGAGAATCAATCCGCCGAGCAGACGGGCATCAACACGAATCTCTAAAAGTATCTCTTTATGCCACTTTGCCGCTAAAAGCTCTTTAAGCCGTTTCTGCTGTTCATCGTTCAAGGCAAAGGCCGTCGTTACTTTGACCGGCAACTGATTTTTCCACCGGCGATAAAGCCGATCGAACTCGTATGTCGCCGCATCAAAAAGGTGTTGACGATTCTTTTCCATCAACAGCTGCAGAAAGCGGATAAGGAGAACCGAGGTTTTGCCGCGCAAAAGTTCCTCGATCAGTTCCTGCCGAGCGCCGCGATCCCCCTGCGGCGAATAGAAAATGGCACGTAAAAGGCCATGCTCGTAAAGCAGACGCTGCCAATCATGCAGATCCTGATAGATCTGTTCGACAATCTGCTGCTCTTCGGCAAGAGCGAAAAGCGCCGCCGCATATCTTTTTGCGCCTGCAGTGCCTATCAATTCAATTTACCTATTTCGGCAAGTGACTCATCGATCAGGGATTCATGCGCACGGCGATCCAAAGTAGTGCCGATCACTTTTTCAGTCACGGCCAACGACAACTCGACGGCGGTTTGACGAATGTCGCGCAGCGCCTGCTCGCGCATGGCTTGAATCTCCTGCTTGACGTGCTCCAGCTGCGCTGCGGCATCCTGCTGCGCTTGGGCCACGATTTCCTGCCGCAATTTTTCCGCAGCCGTGCGCGCCGAGTCGATGATCTCCATCGCTTCTTTTTGCGCCGCTTCGATGATGCGGCGGCGTTCCTCGGCGCTCTGCTCGGCCTGCACCTTTAATTGCTCCGCCGTTTCGAGCGATTCGCGAATCTTCCGTTCCCGTTCATCGAGCAGTTGAAGGATCGGATTCCAGCCGTAGCGATAGAGAATTAAAAGAATAACAAAAAAGGTGACGGCCGTCCAAAAAATGGTGCCGACGTGAGGCGTTAAAAGTTCCATAACATTATCGTATTATTTGATGCTCAGCATAAAGCATACGGCTGCTGCCAAAAGGGCAACACCTTCGAGCATGGCGGCGGTAATGATCATGGCACCGCGAATCTCACCGGATGCCTCCGGCTGCCGCGCAATACTGTGCACTGCCGCTGAGGCGATTTTTCCGATGCCGAGCGCCGCACCAATCGTCACAATGCCGGCTCCGATGCCCGCAGCTACATAGGCCAACGCATTCGAATCCATTTTTCCTCCGTATCAGTTAATGTTCTTCAGATAGAGCGCTACCAATGAAAACAGACGACAAAGTAGTAAATACAAAAGCCTGTATAAAAGCGATCAAAACTTCGAGGGTGCTGGCAAAAATAACCAAAATCAAAGGAAACGGCGAAACGATCCACTCGTGAAAGATAAAGATCGTATCCATCATAGCCAGAATGGTGATGTGGCCGCCGATCATGTTGGCGAACAATCGGATCGCCAAGGCAAGGTGCTTGGAAAACAAGCTGATTATCTCGACCGGCAGCATAATCGGCACGATGAACCACGGCAGGCCGGAAGGAATGAAATGTGCAAAGTACTTTAAGCCGTGTTTGCGGATGCCTGCAAACACGCCGACCAGAAGCGTCATCGCCGCCAGCGTCAATGTCACGCTGATGTTGCCGGTGGCGGTGTTGCCGAACGGTACGAGTCCCAATAAATTGCAAACCAAAATAAAGAAAAAAGCCGTCAACAGATAAGGAGCGTAGGTTTTGGCATCGGCGCCCAGATTCGGCCGAATCGCTTCCTTCATGAGATACTCTGCAACGGCCTCCAGAGCACCGGCCAAACCGGTGTACACCTCTTTCTTTTTTCGAAACGAGTAAAAAAACATCGCCGTCAATAAGGCAGCAGTGACGAAAATAGCGATGACGTGATTGGTCAGCGTCAAATCTACCCCAAGCACCGTCGGCACTTTCACGATGGGATGCGGCACCAAATGCGCCATGATATAAGCGGCGCCGTCGGTAGTTTCGGCTGCCGTAAGCGAATCTTGTAGAGCTTCAGTCAACACGACGGTGATGCTTCATTTTTGTCAAAACGAATCGAATCTCTAAAATCGTCAGAAAAAGGTAAAAGGGTATAAAAAAAAGGATAAATCGTGCCGTTGACCAGCCGTTCAAACGGTAGGTCGAAAAAAGAACGAAAACAAACAGAAAAAGTTTGGCCGTTATACTGCCGAAAAGAAGGCGAAAAAAGCGAGCGGTTTCGACTTCCAGAATGCGCCGGTAGGCAAAGTAGCTCTGTACGCCCATGGCGACAGCGGTAAGAGCCGCCGCCCAGGCTTCCGCTGGAACATGCATCTAATTAGCCAAAACCGTCATGTTTGTACAAATCGCCTGGCGGTTTGTCTACTCAATAACTAAACCTTAATCATGGCGACGCGTCGATCGCCCGTATACTCCGCGATAAACGTTCAAAAACCCTGCAGCTGCACCTAATAAAAGCCCAACCAGCATAAGAAAAGGACGGGTTTGCCATTTTTTATCCAAATAGTAGCCCGTCCCCATGCCGATAAGGACCGCTAAGGTGAACTGAAGACCGAGATCGATATAGAATCCCGGTGTCTTTTGTCGAGGCTCGGAAAGAATTTTTGAACGCTTACGCTTCTTTCGGTTTTGCAGACGTGCTTTCCTTCATCGAGCAGCGGCCGTCGAATACGGCGCCCTCGTCGATCACCAAACGGGACGTTTTCATATCGCCGTGAAATTCGGCATTCGCCTCGAGGACGATCTTTTCCTTGACTTCGGCGGTGCCGTTGATCTTGCCGCCGACGACAAGGTTCTTGGCGCTGATATTGCCTTGAATGAAACCGTCCTTGCCGACAATCAGCATATCTGTCGTTATGATGTCGCCGACGACTTTGCCGTCGACGCGCATAGTATGTCCGACTTTGATCTTGCCTTCAAATTCGGATCCTTTTCCCAAGATCGTGCTCAGGTCGCCGGGTTTTGTTTCGTTCTTCATAGCCCTTCCGTTGGATGAGTTAGTCGATATTTGCCAATTCGAGAATATAGTCCTTTGGGTCGAGCGATACGCCGTCTTTCCATATTTCGAAATGCAGATGAGGCGCGGAACTGATGCCGGTGTTGCCCACCAAGGCAATGACTTCGCCCTTTTTTACACCCGATCCGCGCGTGACGAGCAGCTGCTGCGCATGGCCGTAGTAGGTATAATAACCGTTTCCATGATAAAGAATGACCAAGTTGCCGAGATCGAAGGTCCAGCCGGCAAAGATGACGACGCCGTCGCCGGCGGCTCGAATAACGTCACCTTCGTTGCAGGCAATATCGACGCCGCGATGCTGTATGGCGCCGCCGAAAAGGTCGTTTTGATAATGCGTCGTCAAAATGCCGTTCGCAGGCAAAAGGGTCGGTAGATTGGCATAGAGGTCATGCTCGGCACTGCTGCTGCTGCGCAGAAGAGCCGGCTGAGTTCGCACCGCAGGCGCCTCTCCTCTTTGCATGCCGGAGCTTACCCGCTGCCGTGAAATGGACCGAACAGAAAGCGGCGGGACCGAAGCTTTTTCCTGCGGCACAATCAGCTCGCCGCCGACAAGTTCCGCCGAGTTTCCCACACCCAGCGCTCGGCGAATTCTTTCCTGATAGCTTTCCAATGCCTGAAAGTCGGCCATAAGTTTGTTGATGCGGAGATTGTTCTCCTCCAATTGCCGGTTGGCTATCAACAGCATGGCATGCTTTTTATGCAGGCGGTAGTATGCAAAATAAAAGAAAAAGCCGAGCAGTATATGCAGCACCAGCACTGCGGCAACAATGCGCAGCAGCTTGAGATGCTTCATGGATATGCTGAGCGCCTTCGGCTCATCCTTGTCATCGGGGATGATCAAGACGCGGTAAAAATTCCGATGGCGGACGGATTTATGCTTGAGTTCCGGCATTCGTTTTCCTAAGCTTCCCCGAGGATAAGGCCGACGAGTCGATCCAGATCTTCATCATTATAATATTCGATCTCAATGACTCCACCGCGGCCGCGCCGACGGACGGTCGTTTTTGTCGCCAGTCTAGTGCGCAGCCGATTTTCCAAATCCTCGAAATATGCGCGATGATCTTCCGCGGGCTCTTGTTTTTTGTCCTCACGCGGTGCATTCAACTTTCGCACCGCCTCTTCGACCTGACGAACCGACCAGCCGTGACGCACGATTTTTTTCCACAGGTCGATCTGCAGCTCTGCATCTTCCAAAGCCAGGAGGGCGCGCGCATGTCCCATGGAAATTTCACCCGCCTGCGTGCTCTCCTGAATGGGCCTCGGCAGCCGCAACAGCCGCAAAAAATTGGCGACCGTCGCCCGATCCTTGCCGACTTTTTGCGCCACCTGCTCCTGCGTCAACCGGCACTCTTCGATCAGCCGCCGATACCCATTGGCGATATCGATCGGATTCAGGTCTTCGCGGTGAATGTTCTCGATGATGGACAGCTCCATCATCTCTTCATCGCTGTTGACCTCGAGGATGTAGGCCGGAATTTTTTCAACGCCCAACTCGCGCACACAGCGCAGCCGGCGCTCGCCGGCAATCAACTGATAACCGTCGCCGTATCGCCGCACGGTGATCGGCTGCACTACTCCTTTTTCGGCAATCGATCGCGCCAATTCGTCCAGCTTTTGCGGATCAAAAACTTCGCGAGGTTGAAAAGGGTTAGGGGAAATCCGGTCTACGCGAATGAATTGTATGGAGCTGTCTGCTTGACTTTCAGCGGGCACGTCAGGGAGTAACGCCGACAGTCCTCTTCCCAGCGCCTTCCTGTTCGTCATGCTTGAGAATTTCCTCCGCCAAAGCCATATAGTGTTCCGTTCCTTTAGAAACGGCGTCGTAAAGGATGATCGGTTTGCCGAAGCTCGGCGCTTCGCTCAAACGAACGTTGCGGGCGATCACGGCTTCGAAAACGCGTCCATCGAAATATTTTCGCACATCCGCTGCAACTTGGCGCGAAAGGTTTAATCGGGCATCGTACATGGTGAGCAGGACGCCCTCAATTTCCAGCTTTTTGTTCAGGTTCTTCTGCACCAACCGAATGGTGTTGAGCAGCTGACCTAATCCCTCTAAAGCGTAATATTCACACTGGATCGGCATCAGCACCGAGTCGGCAGCCGTCAGCGCATTGATGGTGAGAAGTCCCAGCGACGGGGGACAGTCGATAATGATGTATCGATAGTCGTTGCGGATATTTTCCAAAGCTCGGGCCAGCTTGTATTCGCGCGACATGGCGGTCACCAGCTCCACTTCGGCGCCCACCAGATCCTGCGAAGAGGGCAACAGCTTGAGGAACTTGAGCTCCGTGTCCAGGATGAGCTCCCGAACATCCGCCTCATTGATCAATGCATCGTAAACCGTGCGCTCCAGCTTGCGCGAATCAATACCCAAGCCGCTGCAGCTGTTGGCCTGCGGATCCATGTCGACAAGCAGCGTCGGATATTCGGCTACCGCCAGACAAGCCGCAAGATTTACGGCCGTCGTCGTTTTGCCGACACCTCCCTTTTGATTGGCAATTGCAATAATTCTGCCCATGCCGACAGCAACCTCCGCCTTTTTAAACAAGTTAATATAACTTTTGTCCGCCTTAAAATCAATATTTTGTTTTCCCTCATCCCTTCTCAAGAATGAACGCGCCATGCCGACGTGAAACTGATTGTCAATTCCATATCAAGATTTCGTTAAATTTGAAAAAATTCTTGAACACTCTTGCGGGGATGCTTATCTTAATTTACAAACGATAAACAGGACTTGAATGAATTCCATCAACCTTTCCGAAATCATTAACAGCAAAAATCCGAATTTTCTTCGGAAAACGCCTGCCTTTTTGCGTCATTTAATTTTAGCCTTCCTTTCACGAATTCTCCACCTGCAGCAAATTGAGCGTTTCCTTTCCGCGCATGCCGATCTTAAAGGCCTCGAGTTCATTGAGGCGGTTTTCGAAGAGCTTGATGTCGGCTATACGGTATCCGATAAAGACCGTCTCCGTATTCCGCGTGAGGGCAAATTGGTCTGCGTGGCCAATCATCCGCTCGGCGCTCTGGATGCCCTTGCCGTTCTCAAGGCCGTCGGCGATGTTCGCCGCGACGTCAAAATCGTCGCCAATGACGTGCTTTTGTCCATCGAGCAATTGCATGAACTCCTTCTGCCGTTCGATATTTTTCGCTCCAGACCGCAAAAGGAGCGTCTGAAAGACATCGGCGATGCCCTGATGCAGGATGAAGCGGTCATTTTTTTCCCCGCGGCCGAAGTTTCACGGTTGACCTGGTCAGGCATACGCGATAAAAAATGGTTGCGCGGCCCCATCCACTTTGCGCAAAAATACGGCGCTCCCGTTTTACCGATTTATGTCCACGGCCGGAATTCGCTTTTGTTTTATATTATTTCGCTGATCTACAAACCGTTCTCCACATTTCTTCTGGCACGGGAAATATTTGCCAAGAGAGGCAAAACGATAGCGCTGACCATCGGCGATCCTATACCAGAGTCCGCATTTAGGCATTCCCTTATTTCCATCGGCCGCCAAACCCGTCTATTGCGCAGTCATGTTTACCGGCTGCCGAAGAAAAAACCCATCTTCCGCACTGAACAAACCGTCATTCCGCCGGTAGATCCTAAGCTATTGAAAAAAGAGCTCTCCCAAAGTCAAATTTTGGGTACGGCGGGTGAGCAGAAAAAGCTCTTTTGCATTGTGCAAAAGGAAGCGCCTCATGTCATCACAGAGATCGGACGACTGCGCGAATTGACCTTTCGCAAGGTAGGTGAAGGAACCGGAAAAAAAATCGACGTGGATGAATTCGATCGCTTTTATCACCACATCGTTCTTTGGGATGAAGAGCGCGAACAAATTATCGGCTCCTATCGACTGGGATTGTGTCGTCAGGTGCTGGCCGAACAGGGACTCCAGGGCTTATACATTGCCTCTCTTTTTCATCTGTCGCCCACTTTTCAGAAGCTTTTGCCCAACGCAGTCGAACTGGGACGCAGTTTTATCCGCCAGGAATATTGGCGAAGCAACGCGCTCGACTCGCTTTGGCAGGGAATCGGCGCTTTTTTAACCAGGCAGCCGGACATTCGTTACCTTTACGGCGCAGTCAGCATCAGCAATGCTTACAGCGATGCAGCCAAGAATCTCATCGTTCACTATTACCGCAAGTGGTACCCCGGGCCGACGGACTGGGCAGCTTCACCCCATCCTTTCCGCCTGTCGAAAAATGCCGAGGCCGAAGCGGAAGCATTGCTGAACGGCAAGGATCGTGAGAGCGATATGCTGATTTTGAAAACGGCTCTCAAAGCCTACGGCTTTACGGTGCCGGTGCTTTTTCGCCGCTATGCGGAACTTTGCGAACCCGAGGGCGTCAAATTTCTCGAATTTGGTTCCGATCCGGCCTTCAATGACTGCGTCGACGGCTTGATTCTGCTCGATCTGAATTACCTCAAGCCGAAAGTCAAAGAACGGTATCTTTCCGCTTAGAATCAATCCCCATGAAGGAAGAAAGTGACAATCCCGACCCTGCAGTACATCGGGCGCTTTTTCGCTTCTACGAGGAGCTGAACTTTTTTCTGCCGGAAGAGAAGCGCAAGCGCGACATCGAATATTTTTTCAGGGGACATCCGTCCATCAAAGACGCAGTGGAAGCGCAGGGCGTGCCGCATACCGAGGTGGAGGTCATCCTCGTCAATGGTCGTTCGATTGGGTTCGACTATCAACTGCAGGACGGCGACCGCGTCTCGGTTTATCCTGCCTTTGAGCGATTTGACGTCTCGCCGATTATTCGATTACGCCCCCAGCCGCTGCGGGAGCTCAAATTCATCTGCGACGTTCACCTCGGCAAATTGGCGACCATACTAAGGCTCCTTGGCTTCGACACCTTGTACAGCAATACCTTTAATGATGAAGAGATTATTCGCATCGCCGAGACGGAGCGCCGCATCATCTTGACCTGCGACCGCGGCATCCTCAAAAACAGCCGCGTGACCCACGGCTGCTGCCTGCAGTCCCGCAGCGCACTTCCGCAGGCCGAAGAGGTCATTCGCCGCTTTGATCTGGCCAAAGCGGCCAAGCCGTTCAGCCGCTGCACCGTATGTAATGACCTGCTTGAACCGGTGGAAAAGTCGGAGATTCTTTTACAGCTGCCTCCAAAGGTCGCGGCCTATTACCAAACATTCCGTCGCTGCCGCGGTTGTCGGCGCATTTATTGGCAGGGTCATCATTATGCCGTGATGCTCAAGCGCGTACAGGCCCTGATTTCCGCCGCCGCTCAGGAGGACTCATTTCCTAAAGAGAGCCAAAACGGCTAAGATGTCGATCATCCACAGCATGAGGCTCACCTCTCTGTTTTTTCCGCTCACCAGCTTGATGAACGTCCAGCTCAAAAATCCCCAAACCAATCCCTGAGTAATCGAATAGGTCAACGGGATGAAAATCATGGCGAGAAAGGCCGGCAGCGCATCATCAAGAGCCGCCCAGTTGATCTTTTGCACCGGGCGCATCATAAAGACACCGACCATCACCAGAGCGGGAGCCGTGGCCAGTGAGGGCACCATCGAC
>JAPDPN010000008.1:12900-15677 GCA_034506455.1 Candidatus Zhuqueibacterota bacterium
AATCATGGCGAGAAAGGCCGGCAGCGCATCATCAAGAGCCGCCCAGTTGATCTTTTGCACCGGGCGCATCATAAAGACACCGACCATCACCAGAGCGGGAGCCGTGGCCAGTGAGGGCACCATCGACAGCAGCGGCGAGAAGAACATAAAGGGCAGGAAAAGCAGTCCCGCGACCACCGCCGTGAGACCGGTCCGCCCGCCTTCCTCGATGCCGGCAGCAGATTCGATGTAACTGGTACCGGCACTGGTGCCAAAGAGTCCGGAGATAAGCGTGGAAAAGCCGTCGACAATCAACGACCGTTTGACGGCGCGCGGCTGGCCGTCGGCATCGGTCAGATCAGCGGCCTCGGCAACGCCGACAAAGGTGGAGAGGCTGTCGAACATGTCGGTAAACAACATGGCAAAGATGACAGGCCAAAGCGACCATTTCAAAGCGCCGACAAAGTCGAGACGAAACAGCAGGCTGAAATCGGGCCGCGCCATAAGGCCGCTCCAGGTGACGACCGGCTCCGTTCCCCACCACCGGCCGATCGGGACTGCCAGCAGGGTGGCGAAAAGGATGCCGAGCATGAGGGCACCGCGCACCCGCTTGACGGCCAGGAAGCTGGTCACGGCAAATCCGGCAAGAAAGGTGACGGTGAGCGGATTCAGACCGCTGAAGCCGATGAGCGTCGAGGGATTGGCGACGATGAACTTGGTGTTGATCAGCCCGATTTCAGCGATGAACAGACCGATTCCCGCAGCAACGGCATAACGCAGCTGCTGCGGAATGGCGCGGACAATCGCCGTGCGCACGTTGGTGACCGACAACAGAATAAAGAGCACGCCCGACCAGAACACCGCCCCCAGGGCCGTCTCCCATTTCACGCCCATGCCTAAAACGACGGAATAGGCGAAAAAGGCATTCAATCCCATGCCCGGCGCCAGCACGATGGGGTTGCCCGCATAGAGTCCCATGGCGATGCTGCTGAACGCGCTGACCATCACCGTCGCCGTGAGCACGGCGCTGAACGGCATGCCGGTCACGCTGAGAATCGCAGGATTGACGACGATGATGTACATCGTCGCCAAGAAGGTGGTAATTCCGGCGGTTACTTCGATTTTGACGCTGGTTCCGTTTTCTTGCAGCTTAAAATAATCCCGCACATTGCCTCCTGATTAAAAATTCCATTTGATGCCGAGAGTGGGAAAAATTTTAAATTCGCCCAGATAGCCGCCGAAATTATAATCCAATTCCACCTCGCCGCCGATGCAGAAAGTTTGGTTGAGAACATACCAAAGCTGCGGCTCGGACTGCAGAATCGGCTTTTTGACGATTCCGGCTTTTGTCGGTAAATCCTGGGTATAATAGTCCAAATAGCCCATAAAATGAATGCGTTCATGAAACAACGGTAAAAACCAGACGATGGTCAATTGCGCATCAGGTCGACGTGAAACATCCATATACCGATAGAGGAGTTCAACCGTCAGCGAGGCGTTTTTAAGCGGAAACGCGTAATTAAGACCCAACAGCCAGGCGCTGTCCAGGGGCAACCCCCAATGACCGGAGGCATCGGCGCCGATCATCAAACCGTCATTATACTGCAGCGTCGCCGAGAGGCGGCGGTCAAAGACGGGAAGCGCAAAATAGCGGGCTATTTCCCAGTAGGCCAACGATGCGGATTTGTTCGGCCTCCATGAATTATAATCAAAATCGACAAACCAAAAGGTGGCCCCTAGGGAATCCGGTTTGTACATTTCCAAAGTAGAAGTCACATAATTGCGTTCGGTGCTGAAATCGTAGTGGATTTGCAGATTTTGCGCATAAAGACCGCTCAGTAATAGCCAAAGCATAAAAAGAAAAATTTTTCGCATTGAGGCCTCCTCTGCCAAACGATCTTGGTGAAAATGTACTTCTTTGTCATCATTAAAACAATTTATTCTTTTGTTTTTGTAAATTAGAAGCAGAATGCAGAGATTGGGTGAGAAAACCATTTTTAATGGAACCTTTTCCAGGAGGCCTAAAACATGCGAAAAACGACTTTTCTGTTGCTTATGCTGACGATCGTCAGCTTTGCCGGCGAGCCGAAACTGATTTGGTCGGAAGAGTTTGATTACACCGGTTTGCCGGACTCGACCAAGTGGACGTACGAAACGGGTTTCATCCGCAATCGGGAGCTGCAGTTCTATACGCTCAGGCGGGCTGAAAACGCACGCGTCGAAAACGGGATGCTGATCATCGAAACGCGGCACGACAATTATCAGAACAGCCCGATCACTTCGGCGAGTCTGACGACGGAAGGCAAGGCGGCATGGAAATATGTGCGGGTCGAGGTGCGCGCCAAGATTCCGACCGGCCTCGGCATGTGGCCCGCCATTTGGATGTTGGGAGTCAATTACCGCAGCGTGGGCTGGCCGGCCTGCGGCGAGATCGACATCATGGAGAACGTCGGTTATGATCCCGAAGTCATCCACGCCAATGTGCACACCAAAGCCTACAACCATATGCGCGGCAACAATAAGGGCGACCGCATCACCATTAAAGCGCCCTGGGAAGACTTTCATATCTACGCTTTGGAGTGGCGCCGCGATCGGCTGGATTTCTTTGTCGACAACGTCAAGTACTTTACCTATGAAAACGAGGGCACAGGTGCCGACGCCTGGCCGTTCGATCAGCCGCATTATCTTATCTTAAACTCTGCCTTCGGCGGCAGCTGGGGAGGAAGCAAAGGCTTGGATCCGCGCGTCCTGCCGCAAAAATTTTACATCGATTACGTTCGCGTATATCAGTTGGAATA
>JAPDPN010000008.1:15777-48376 GCA_034506455.1 Candidatus Zhuqueibacterota bacterium
GCCGTCGGTTTGCCGACGAGGATCGGTTTTCGGCCGCAGGCGGTTTCAAAGAGCGAGATAAACGTGCCAATATCGGGTTTAAAGCGGTTTTTGGTAACCGGACACAAAAGATCGCCGTGGGTGGCGACATATGGCAGGCCCCGCATAAGCAGTTCATACCCGACAGTTATCTTTTCATAATTCAGCTCGGTATCGAATGCCAGAACAACGGCCTTTGCCCGCCCTTGCAGAGCCTCCGATTCATCCAGGCAGCGGAAACCACGGTCGCTAAAGTCACGCCGCAGGTCTGTGTTGCCGATCAAATAGATTTCCGGGTACCAGCCGTTCCGCTTCAAATACGCCTCGGCGCAATCCGACGCCATGATCAGCTGCCGGCTTTCGATGGGAAAATCGAGTTCTTTAAGTTTATTGAGCCACCCTTCGCGCGAGATGGAATCGTTATTGGTAAAATAGTAAAGCTGCTTACCGCGGTCAAGTGCTGCCCGTAGGAACCTCTGCGCGCCCTCAATGGGACCGTCTTCCAAGTAAAGAGTTCCGTCCAAATCACAAACAACGGCTCGGCAGGCGGTAAAAAGCGGGATGTGGCAGGCGGGGCTGAGGTTCATCGATCCGTTTTCATGCTTTTACAATTATCGGGCGGCAATATAGGAAAATTCGACAAAAATGGAAAGCTTTGCAGCCAAGCAGGAACAAAGCACGGGGGTCGACGGTTTTAGCATTGCTTTAACAAGGATTTATTCCTTGTGAAAAAGGCTGGGATATGATATATTTTGCGTCAAAACTAAAGTAAAGATATGAAAAAATACTTCCTTTTTCTGCTATTTCCCCTTGTCTTGAGTTGCGCCGCCGGGATGAGTTCCGCCGTCAAGCCCGAAGGGCCCCTTTATCGGCCGGCCGCGTTGAATCACGTTGTCAACGGAACGGTGATGGAGCTGTTGGACATGCAAAAGGAGGCGCTGTTCTACTACCATCAGGCGGCCGAGATCGATTCTTCATCGCCGAGCATCTATTTGGCCATTGCCGACAATTATTACAACTTGAAGAATCCCGAAGCGGCCGCATCGTCGGCGCGCAAGGCGCTCAAACTCGACCCGAACAATCTCGAAGCGCTCTATCTGCTGGGACTCTGCTACGAATCGCTGCAGAAATACGACGAAGCGCTCAAAGTCTATCAACAGATCGTCAAATTGCGCCCCGATGACCAGGAGGCTCTCTATTACCTCGCTTCCCTGGAGGTTATGACCGGCAAGCCGAAAAAGGCGTTCGCCACCTATCAGCGTCTGCGGCGAACGGGCTTTGAAGATCCGCAGTACCTGATGGAACTGGCGGGGCGCTTTGTGGAGAACCGCTGCTTTCGCCAAGCCGAACAGGTGTATATCGATGTTCAGCGCCTCTATCCGCATCTCGAAAGCATCTATTTAGGACTTGCCGGCATTGCCAAGATGGAGGGCGACACGACTCGGGCGCTATTGTGGTACCAGAAAGCGCTCGAGTTCAATCCAAGCTTTGAAGACGTCAAAGCTGAATTGATTTCGATCTATGAAAACCGCAAGGATTTGACTTCCGCGGTCAAGCTCTTCGAACGATTGAGCGCCGTCGACAGCGGCGATGTGCGCAACAAACTGCAGCTGGGTCAGTATTACCTCATGGCAAAAGACACCACGGCGGCGCTGCAACTCTATGAAGCCGCGGCAAAACAGCATCCGGAAAGTGAAAATGCTTATTTGACCCTCGCGCTGCTTCACTTGTCGCGGAAAGACTCGGCGGCGGCCGAGAGTGTCTGCCGTTCCGCTTTAGCACAGAATGCCGATTTCCACCGGCTGCGCCTGGTTTTGCGCGACATTTACGCCGATCAAAAGCGATGGGATGAAGCGATAGCGCTCTTTCTGCCAATGAAAGAGGTCGATTCGACTGCCGTCGTAGCCGGCATAGAAATCGGCAAGTTGATGATGCAAAAAGGGGATACACTGCAGGCTCTAAGTTTGGTCGAATCCCTGACCGCCGCCTATCCCGAGGACTGGCGCGCGCCCGCTGCTTTGGCGCGGTTCTTCCAGGGCATGAACAAACCGGCTAAAGCTCTGGAGTGGTTCAACCGTGCGGCAAAACTGCAGCAGAAAATTCCTGAAATTTATGTTCTGCGCGCTCTCAACTATGCCGATTTGGACAGCCTCGAGCGTGCCGAGGCAATTCTCGACTCCGCAGCGGCGGTATTTCCCAAAGACCCTGCCGTTCAGTACTATCTCGGCTACATCGCCAATCGCCGCGGCAATCCGTCGCGGGCAGTGCGATTCTATCTCAAGTCCTTGGAGCTCGATCCGCGCAACGATCAGACCGCGCTTTCGTTGGCCGCCGCCTACGATGAACTCGGACAATATGACCGGGCCGAAGAACTTTATAAAAAACTGCTGCACAACAATCCGGACAGCCCCATTGTGCTGAACAATTACGCCTATCATCTCTCGGTGCAGGCGCGCGATTTGGAAAGGGCGCTGGCCATGGCCGAACGCGCCGTTGCTGCCGTGCCGAAAAGCGCTCCTTACCTGGACACGCTCGGCTGGATTTATTACCAGATGGGCGATTATGAAAAGGCGCGCAGCTATATCGAGGCGTCTTTGGAGATTGCGCCGGACAATGCCGAAGTGACCGAACATTTGGGTGATGTCATGTTCAAGCTCGGCGACAACCGGGCTGCTCAGGATTTATGGCGTCGTGCTCTCGAACTGGACAGCCGACGCACGCATATTTTGATTAAACTGCTCGAGCTCGAAACGGAATCCGACTGATGCTTCGTTACTCGGGCCGTCTTGCCGCGCTTTTATTGCTGATTGTCTTGATTGTCGGCTGTATGCCGAGCGCACGCCGACCGGCACCGAGTCCCGATGAAATGCGGCTTCCCTACATCCGTACCAAGCTGGAAAAAACTCAGAGTGCGCTTCGGACCCTGGCAGGACGCGGCAAGATAACGGTCGAATCACCCGGACAAGCCTTTTCCGGCCAAGTCAATGTCTTTCTGAAAACGCCCGACTCGCTGTTCGTCAAATTGGAAGCGCTGTTGGGATTGGACGCGGGTATGTTCTTTTTCGATCATCGCAGCGTCGCCGTTTTCCTGCCGATGGATCGAGTGGTCTACATCGGCGGGGCTGAAGACACTTTACGGTTAAAGCCGCTGCTGGGCTTTGACGTAACGCGCGATGAGGCGCTGCAGCTGGTGACGGGCCGTGTGCCGCTTGAAGAGCTGAGAGAAGCCTCCGTCACCCGCAGCGAAAACGGTTTGCTCGTAACCGGTCGAGTCGACGAAAAACGGTATGAATATGCAATAGACAACCGAATCGGCGCAGTTACGCGTGTAGTGATTCGCGATGAGTACGACCACATCATGCAGGTACAGGAGTACCGCCGCTTTCTGCGGACCGCGGGCGTGACTTTGCCGCAAACGATTAGAGTCGTCCGCCCGCAGGCAAAAGAGTCTTTTACGTTGTTTTATGAGGACGTTCAAATCAATCGTCCTTTGTCGGCAAAACATTTTTACCTGAAACTGCCGCCGGAAGTGATCAAAATCAGGTTATAACTATGAATCTCAACGAGCCGCTCGAATTATCCGTCGTCATACCCATGCTCAATGAGGAAGAGTCGATTGATGAGTTGGGGAATCAGCTGCTTGCGACGGTCAACCAAATGGATGTCCCTGCAGAGATCATCTTTGTCGACGACGGCTCGACGGACGGCTCGGCGGAACGCGTGCGTCGGCTCTGCAACCTCGATTCCCGCTTCAAGATGATCCGTTTCCGTCGCAATTGCGGCAAAGCGGCGGCTCTGGCGGCAGGTTTTCAGGCGGCTCAGGGGAATTTCGTCGTCACCATGGATGCCGATCTGCAGGACGATCCGGCCGAAATCCCCAAGCTCCTGCAAAAACTGGAGGAGGGGTGGGATCTGGTCTCAGGTTGGAAGGTAATGCGGCAGGACCCTTTTACCAAGCGGTTGTTATCGAAAATTTACAACCGTTTCACCTCCTGGTTTTCCGGCATTCGGCTGCACGATTTCAACTGCGGATTAAAGGCGTATCGCCGCGACGTCGTCAAATCGTTCAAGCTGTACGGTGAACTGCACCGCTACTTGCCGGTCATCGCCTACCGCAACGGATTCCGCGTGACCGAAGTGCCGGTTCGGCATCACGCGCGCAAATACGGCCGATCCAAGTACGGAGCCGCACGGCTGCTGCGCGGCGCCTTCGACTTGCTTACCGTGACCTTTCTTACCCGCTACAAATCGCGTCCGCTTCACCTGTTCGGCACATGGGGTATGCTTTCCAGTCTGGCCGGCTTTATCATCCTCACCGTCCTGGCCATGCAAAAGATCTTTTTCGGCGCGCATTTGAGCAAAAGGCCGCTGCTCTTTCTTGGCCTTTTGTTGATGATCGTGGGCATCCAATTCTTTTCCATCGGGCTGTTGGGCGAGATGATTACCGAATCTCGCGCCGATGCGCCGGACAACAGCCTGATCAAAGAGCGGATCGGTTGGGAGAACGAATCGTGAGTTCCGAGCCGTTCTTGTCGGTCATTGTACCGGTTTTCAATCGCAAAGATGAGCTCGTCGATCTGTTGGCTTCGCTGGAGGCACAGACACTCGACAAGCGCTGCTACGAGATCATCGTCGTAGACGACGGCTCGACCGACGGCACCGCGGAAATGCTCGCCAAATTCCAAGCCGACAGCGGGCTCGACCTCAAAGTATTGACCCGTGAGCGTCAAGGCCCCGGCGCGGCCCGTAACGCCGGCATGACGGCTGCCCGCGGCCAAGTGTTCGTCTTTATCGATTCGGACTGTATTGCTCCGCCCGAATGGCTGGGAATCATTTACGATGCTTTTCGCACCGACGAGCAGCTCGATGCCTTCGGCGGCCGCGACGACGCGCGGGCCGACTTTGCGCCGCTTCTTCTGGCCATCAATTATTCGATGACCTCCTTTTTGACCACCGGCGGCATGCGCGGACGAAAAAAAAGTCTGGCGAAATTTTATCCGCGCAGCTTCAACATGGGCGTCCGCAAAAGGGTGGTGGAAAAAATCGGCGGTTTCGGCTCGCTGCGTCACGGTCAGGATATCGAGTTCAGTCGGCGCATTCTCAAGAGCGGCGCCAAAGTCGCCCTTTTGGAGGAAGCAGTGGTTTATCACAAGCGCCGCACCTCGCTGCGCAAGTTTTTCCGGCAAGTCTTTAATTGGGGAGCCGCGCGCATCAATCTGGCTATGATCGACCGCAGCATGCTGGAGCCTTTACATGCCGTTCCGGCCGTGGCGTTGTGGGGATTTGTTTTACTGACCGTATCAGCGCTCTTCCTACCCCTTGCGGCAAAGCTTTGGTGCTTCGGTTTCAGTGCGGCAGTTCTTCTCCTTCTGTTTTCCGGCATCGACGCGGCGGTACGTTATAAAAACCCGATCGTCGGGCTGCTGGTGCCTATCGTCATCCCCATTCAAATTTTCGGCTACGGCCTCGGATTCAGCATCGCCTGGTTCAGACGGGTCGTTCTAAAACAAGGTGAATACACCGGATTCGTCAAACGATACTATCATTAAAATAATCAAAAGGCAGGTGGACTATGGCCAAAAAAGCATATAAAAAGCCGACGCCGGTCAAAGAGGTCGATTCCAAGCCGCTCATTACCTGGACACCCACTCGAGAGGTCCTTGTAGCGGCCGGGCTGTTTTTCATCCTGATTCTGATTTACTTTTTCCCCATCGTTTTCGAGAACAAAATCCCGCCGAGCAGCGACATCATCGCCTGGAAAGGCAACGCCCATTCGATCCTCGAGGCGCGCAAACAGTATTCCTATACGCCGTTGTGGGCAAACAACGTCTTTTCGGGTATGCCGGCGCATCTCATCTCCCTTTGGCCGCCCTTCGAACAGCCTGCCCGTTATCTTCTCGACGCTTTGGCATGGGTGATCAAATGGCAGACGCTATATTATCTGATCGGCGCCGTCGGAATGATCCTGTTGATGCGGTCTCTCGGCGTTTCGATTTTGCCTGCTTCGTTCTCGGCAGCGGCTTTCGTATGGTGGCCCAACCTTGTCGGCTTACTGGAAGCCGGCCATAACGGCAAAGTGCAGACGATTCTCCTCATGCCGCTGGTCATCTTTCTCTTTTTGCGCTGGATGCGCAAAGCCGATCTGCTTAACTTTTTACTTTTTACCATCGGCTTCAGCCTGGCCGTGCGGGCGGGGCATTATCAGATCGTCTTTTATCTCGTTCTCGCGCTGTTCTTTTTCGGCGTGGTCGAGCTTTACCGGCTTTTCAAAGGGAAACGGTCCTCTGCAGCCGCCCTGCGCATCGTATTGACGGCGGTTGCGCTGGGCATCGGCGCCGCCATGTCCGCTTTTCATGTGCTGCAGGTGCAGGAGTACAGCAAATACTCCATCCGCGGCGGCACCGGCGAGGAAGGTTCTACCGGTTTGGATCTTGATTACGCCACGCAATGGTCGCTGCATCCGGGAGAAATGTACAACTTTATTATTCCGCGATTTTGGGGCGGCCATTCTTCCCAGCTCTACACCGGCGACGCCGTGCCGCAGCTTCAAAATCGCGTCATCCCCGGATATTGGGGTCACATGCCCTTCACTTCGACGACCGACTATATGGGCGTCGTCACCATCTTTTTTGCGCTGGCGGGCATTATGCTCTCCTTGCGCCGAGGCGAAGTCAAAGCGCTTACAGCGATGATGCTGCTCTCGCTTCTGCTGGCTTTCGGCCGTCATTTCCCATTTGTCTACCGCCTCTTTTTCGATTATGTACCGTTCTTTAATAAATTTCGTGTGCCGACCATGATCGTCGTTCTAGTCATGTTCAGCGTTTCCGTTCTGGCCGGTTTTGGGTTGAACGCCTTTATGAGCCGTCTAAAAGAAAGCGAGACCCAAAAGCTCCTCAAAACGGCGGCGATCATTTTCGGCATTTTGGCGCTGTTGGGTATTGCGCCTCTCCTGCTTCGTCAACAGTTGGCCCTGCTGCGGCCTGAGGAAGCAAGAAGCTACAATCCGGAGATCATCCGGCTGCTCAAAGCCGCCCGCTTTGATCTGCTCAAGGGCGACGCGCTGCGTATGCTGGCGCTGGTAACGGCCGTATTTGCGATCGTCGTCGCCTACCTGAAAAAAGCACTGTCAGGCACGGCGTTGGCGATTCTCATCCTGATTGTTAGTTTGATAGACCTTCTGCCTATCTGCCACCGATACATGCGCGACCTGGTGCCGCAAAGCGAATTCGACGCCTATTTCCGCGAAACCGAGATCGACCGCGTCATTCGCCGCGATCCGGAACCGCATCGCGTTTACCCGCTCGGCGATCTCGGCGGCGACGCGCACTGGGCCTATTTTCATCAGTCGATCGAAGGCTATCACCCGGCCAAGCTTCGCATTTATCAGGATGTGCGCGAAAGCTGCCTGCTGCAGGGAACCGATCCGGGATTCGGCAACACGCAGCTGCCGATCAACTGGAACCTGGTCGACATGCTGAACGCGCGCTATTTGATCTCTCCGCAGCCTTTGACGCATCCGCGACTCGACAGCATCTCCTATGATCCGGCGCAAAAGCTGCGGGTTTACCGCAACCGTGGTGCCCTGCCGCGCGCTTTCTGTGTGGGCAAAATCGAGGTCATTCCCGAGCGGGATCGCCGGTTGGCGCGTCTCAACCAGGCTTCTTTCCGGCCCGATTCTATCGCCATCGTCGAAAAGCCCGTCTCGGCGGAAATCCGCACGCCGAGCCGCTGGAGCGCCCGAGTAACCCGCTATGAGCCCAATTATATTGATCTCAAAGTCTTTAGCGACCAGCCGACCCTTTTGGTGCTGAGCGAAATCTATTACCCCGCCGGCTGGTACGCCGTCGTGAACGGACGCCCGGCAGAGATCTACAAAGTCAACCACATTCTGCGCGGCGTGGTCATTCCGGAAGGAGAAAGCACGATGTCCTTCAAACTCGAGCCGCGTTCGTACAAGATCAGCGTCGCCATGACCGGAATTGCCAACGGCATCGTTTATTTGCTGCTGATTGCGTCGCTGGTTCCCGAGTTAAGAAAGAGACTCGCAGCGGCCAAAGGTTCCGCAAAATGAACTTTCTTTGAGAAACGAAACGGAGCGCTTGATAAAAATGAGACGTCTCTTTCGGTACGGACGAACGTTCGGTTCAGGTTTTGCGGCGGAGAGCTGGTTCGGCAGTGCGGGATCAGCATGCCGACCGCGTCGTCGATTATCCGGCAACACAGATTGCATCCTTTGAGGAAGCCATGTGCGGCATCTGCGGCGTGATGGAAAGGGGGCGCCAAAATCAAGCGCTCGTTACCGCCATGTGCCGCCTGCAGGCGCATCGCGGACCGGATCACGAGGCAGTCTATCAGGCCGGCGACGTTTGTCTCGGCCATCGTCGTCTCAGCATCATCGACCTGGCGACCGGCAATCAGCCGATTTTTAACGACGACCGCTCGCTGGCGATCGTCTATAACGGCGAAATCTATAATTATCGCGAGCTGCGCCGTGAATTGCTCGATCGGGGGGCAACGTTTTACACAAAATCGGATACCGAAGTCATTCTGCGTTTGTATGAATTGGACGGACCGGATGCCTTTGTCCGCCTTAACGGAATTTTTGCCTTTGCCATCCTGGACAGCCGCGGAGTTCGGCCGCGGCTCATCTTGGCACGCGACCATTTCGGCGTCAAACCGCTGCACTATTTTACTCGCACGGGCCTCTTTGTCTTTGCCTCCGAGTACAAAGCGATTCTTCTGCACCCGGCAGTCGAACGTCGGCTTAATTCGCAGGCGCTGCATCACCAAATCAATCTCCGTTACAATCAAACCGACGAGACGCTCGCTGCCGGTATTCGGCGTCTTCCGCCGGCCCATTACCTGATCGTCGAAAACGGACAAATTGTTTGTCTGCAGCGATACTTTGCCCTTGAACCGCGCGTCGACGAGCGCCGGAGCATCGCAGACTGGCTGCAGGAGATTCCGCTCCGGCTTCGTCAGGCGGTCGAGCGTCAGCTGGTCAGCGACGTGCCGATCGGCGTCTACCTGTCCGGAGGCCTCGATTCGGGTTCCATCGTCGCCATGATGCACGCCGCGGGCGTGCGGGAAATCCGCACCTTTACCCTCGGCTTTAACGAACCGACCGATGAAAACGAAGATGCGCTGCTCACCGCCGAGCGATACGGAACGATCCATCATTCGCTCAAACTGGATATGAATCCCATGCGCCGCATGCCGGAGGTGATTTGGCATGCGGAAGAGCCCAAAATCAATCTCCTCCAGGGCTTTGCCATGTCCGAGTTTGTTTCGCAGCACGTCAAAGTGGTGCTCGGCGGTCTCGGCGGCGATGAGCTGTTTGCCGGCTACGACATCCATCGCCTCACCCTGCCGTTCAATCGCCTGCTGGCGGTCGTTCCGCAAGAGTTCGATGCCGCAATCGGCGCCAAGCTCGCCCTCCTGCTCTATCGTGCGCAAACCAGGCTTCTTCCGGCCAAATGGGACGAAGTGCGCCGCGGTCTGCAGGCTGCGGTTTCGGTCGGCAATCTGCGCAAGTTCTACCTTATTCTGCGTAACGTTTGGGATTACGACCTTCCTCTTTGGCGCCGCCTCTATGCCCCGACATTTTTGCAGCAAACCCTGCAACCGATCGAGCGCGAGTTTGCGCCGCTGTTCGAGCGCTATGGCGGCCTGTCGCCGCTCGATCAAATCTTTGCCGTCGAATTCTCGTCGAAAATGGTCAACGACTATCTGTTGGTGGAAGACCGCATGAGCATGGCGCATTCGCTCGAAGAGCGCGTTCCTTTTCTCGATCTCGATCTGGTGCGCTTTGGCTTTTCAATCCCCAGTCGCTTGAAAATGCTGGACGGAAAGACCAAAGGCCTGCTGCGCAAAGCCATGGCTCCCTATCTGCCGGAAAAAATCATCCGCAAGAAAAAATGGGGCTTTACCTTCAACCCCTATCTGCAGTTCCAAAAGGACTTGAAATCGACTGCCGAAGCCGTGTTGACCCGCGCAAAAATCGCTAGGGACGGGATTTTCAATTACGACTTTATCCGCACCGTTTTGGATGCGAAACCGCATCCGCGTCTTCGTTGGCATTACAACCTGCTTTGGGTATTGACCGGTTTCTACATTTGGAAGCAGATGTTTTTGGAAAGCGACGCTTTTGTGAAAAAAGAGTTTGACCTGGAACGATACTGCGGCTAAGATCGGCTCATGGCGAAACGCAAAAAGGTTTTGGTAATCAGCTATTACTGGCCGCCGGCGGGCGGGCCGGGTGTGCAGAGGGTGCTCAAATTCTGCAAATACCTTCCGTCTTGCGGGTGGGAGCCGATCGTGTTGACCGTGGCGGACGGCGAGTACCCTGCCGTGGATGAGAGCTTCCTGCAGGACGTTCCCGCAGGACTGCGCATCATTCGCACCTCTTCGTTCGAGCCGTACGCCTTATACCGGAGGCTGACCGGCAAAAAAGCCGACGAAAAGATTGCCACGTTTGTGCTGACCGAAGACACTCAGGGGACATTTTTGCAGCGATTGGCGGCGTTCATCCGCGGCAACATCTTTATACCGGATGCCCGTATCGGGTGGCTGCCGTTTGCGGTCAAGGCGGGGGCTCATATAATCCGCGCCCAAAAGGTCGATCTGCTGTTCAGCAGCGGCCCGCCGATGACCGGACACCTCATCGCCCGCATGCTGGCACGCAGAACCATGCTTCCCTGGGTTGCCGACTTTCGCGATCCCTGGACCGACGTTTTTTACTACCACACGCTTCGCCGAACCCGGCCGACGCTTCTGCTTGATCAGCGGTTGGAGCGCTCCGTCCTTAGTTCGGCCTCGGCCGTCGTTACCGTCAGTCCGACGCTCAAAAATCTCTTTCAGAAAAAGGCCGAGAATGACTATTTTGTCATACCGAACGGCTTTGATGAGGAAGACTTTGTACCGGCGCCAAGAGATGCCGTGCGCCGCTTCGTTCATGCCGGACATTTAGCGGTCAACCAGAATCCCGTTGCCCTATGGCGGGCTTTCAGACGCATCATCGAGGAAAGCCAAGAGCCGACGGTCGTTGACTTTTACGGCTCGGTCCATTCCGAGGTTAGGCGATCCTTGGCTGAAGAAGGGTTGCTTCCCCACTGCCGTTTTCACGGCTATCTGCCGCATCGGCAGGCCGCAGCGGCCATGGTGAGCGCAGCGCTGCTCTTTTTTGTGATTCCGGAGACTTCCTATGCCAAAGGCATCCCGACGAGCAAGCTTTTCGATTACCTCGGCGCCGGACGGCCGATTTTGGGCATCGGACCGCCCGACGGTGATGCCGCTGAATATCTGCGTGCGGCTCAAGCCGGGATCGTCCTTGCGCCTGACGATCCGAAAATAGCCGAAAAGATCGTCGATCTTTTGAGCCGGCAACCAGGCGAAAGCCGAATTCTCTTTTCGCGGCGCCGGCAAACCGTAGAATTGGCCAAGCTGTTCGATCAACTGGTGACTAAAGCCTGAGGCTGCCCCATGGCTTCGCGTCTGGAAAAAATCGCCTTTATGTCGCGCAAGCTGTTCAGAGATCTCACGCGCGATGCCGAGATCTATCGCCTGTCTGAGGATCTGCACAGCCTGCAGCTGGGCGAGTATTATTTTCTGATGGACGAAAAAGAGCTGCTGGCGGGGCATAGTCAAGACTTTCACTTTGACGAAGACGGCATCCCCATCATTCCCTCCTATATCGATGTGGCCGAGCCGCGCATGATCTATTACCCCATTTCCATCGGTCAATGGGGACTGGCGGTTTATCATACTTGGCTTAGGACGCGTGCGGCAGCGGATAAGCACCGATTTATGGTCATCGTCGATTGGTTTTACGACAACAGCATCGAGGATGAAAAGGGGGTTTACTGGCTGACCGACGTCCCCAAACCGGAATATCGAATCAATCAACCCTGGCCGTCGGCGTTCGCCCAAAGCCGCGGCATTTCTATCCTCCTGCGCGGATGGCAGATCACGCGCCTGCACAAATATCTGGATGCGGCAAAGGAGGCGATCAAGATCTTTGAAATCCCGGCCGCCGAAGGCGGAGTGACGACCTTTACCGATGTCGGACCTTTTTATGAGGAATATCCCGCGCCGTTCCCCACCATGGTGCTCGACGGTTTTTTCTTTTCGCTCTGCGGACTGTATGACCTTGTACGCGTTCTGCGTCACCCCAAGGCCAAAGAGCTCTTCGATGCCGGCGTTCGCTCCGCAAAGGCTTGGCTGCCGCGTTACGATCTCGGCTGGTGGATGCGTTACAATTATTGTCGCGAGCCGTTTTATCCAGACCCCGATCCGGCGACGATCGGTTATCTTCGACTGGTCGTCACCCAGCTTCGCCTCTTTCACAAACTCACCGGAGATGTTGAGTTTCTGCGCTGGGCCGAACATTTCAAGAGTTACGACCGGCCGCGCAACATTCTGCGGATGTATGCGGTAAAATATCGCGCCCTCAAGCAGCTGAATCGTCTATGATCAAATCCGAGTTCGGCAAAAACGTCCTCAAGCTGATCTCCGGTACCGCAGCCGCTCACATGATTGCCTTTCTTCTCACGCCGGTGCTTACGCGGCTGTACGGTAAGGTCGATTTGGGCTACTGGCAGCTCTTTGTCTCGACCATTACCACCCTCGGCGTCGTAGCTTCGCTAAAGCTGGAAACTGCCGTGGTTCTTCCTGAGAACGAGCGGGAGGCGGAATCGGTTATTGCGGCGGCAGTCGCCGCTACGCTGGCTTTTGTCGCCGTCCTCACGCTGGTGCTTTCAATTTGGGGACGGCAGTTCTTGAAAATGATGAAAGCCGAGCCTCTGGTTCCGTACAAATTCGCCCTTTCTCTGGGCGTTCTCCTGTTTGCCTGGGTGCAGCTGCTGCAAAGTATTCTGGTGAGAAAAAAACTTTTCGGCGTGTTGGCATTGAACAAAATCATCCAGATCGGCTCCTCGATGATTTTGGCGATTGCGCTCGGCCTTCTCTATCGCAGTTTTCGCACGCTGCTCATCACCCAGCTGCTGGGTTACGCTCTGGCGGGGGCCGCACTCTACCGCCTCAGCCGCCTGACGCTGTTTTTAAATTTCACCGACCTGAAAAGGACATTCATAGCCTACAAAAAATTTCCCACGGTCAATACGGCGACGTTTTTTCTCAACACCTTTTCCCTGCAGCTGCCGGTCTTTATGCTGAGCCGCTACTTCGGCGCCGAGCAGGTTGCGCTCTATTCCATGGCCAACCAGATGATGAACGTGCCGCTGTTCATGATCGGCAGCTCCGTGCATCAGGTCTATTACCAAAAAGCTGCCGAAGCCTACCACCGCAGCGCCGATGAGCTGGCGGCTGTCTACAAAAGCACGGTAAAAAAGCTGGCGATCATCGGTTTGGCGCCGGTCATCGTCATTTTGGCTTTCGGGCCGCTCATCGCTTCGCTCTATTTCGGCAAAAGCTACATGGAGACGGGCATCTATATGCGCATCATTACGTTTTGGATGTACTTTCAGTTCATCAATTCGCCCATCAGCGGCACGTTCATTATCCTTGACCGCCAGGAAATCGGTTTTATCCTCGTAGCCGTCTCCATCATCATCCGTTTTGCGGTGATGGCCGTTTTTCATCAGTCCCCGCGGGCAATGATCGCCGCGCTCTCGGCGGCAGCGGGACTCTTTTACCTCTTTTATAATTTGTCGATCTATTATTATATTCGCCGAGCAAGGACTGGAAAGCATGTTTGAAAAAGCGATCTATTTTCTTTTGCGCGTATTTTTCGGTCGGAATTTCAGCGACCCGAAGCTGCCGTGGCCGAAATTGATCCGCTTTGCCTTTCATCAAAAAATTCTCCGCCGCAATGCGCGCGTTCCCTGGCCCATCCATCCGACCACCGTGGTCAAGTCGCCGCAAAAAGTGCAGCGCAACGGCACCTATCCGGGCTTGGCACCCTTTTGCTATCTCGATGCCCGCAACGGCATCATCATCGGCGAGAACACGTTTATCGGTCCGAATGTCAGTATCATCAGCATGAACCATGACATTTACGATTACGGTCGTTACATCAAGGAAGGACCGGTGGTCATCGGCAGGAATTGCTGGATTTGTGCCGGAGCGATCATCACGCCCGGGGTGCACTTGGGCGATCATACGGTCGTTGCGGCCGGAGCCGTCGTGACCAAGAGCTTTGAAGGCAACGTCATGATCGGCGGCGTGCCGGCACAGGTCATTCGCCGGCTCGAGGATTACGGCAGCCGACCTCCTTTGGAAAACGCGGTGCGCTTGGGAAAAGAGGACATGTAAACCATGGCTGCGCGACCACCCTCTGAAGCCAAGCCGTTGCCAAAGCCGGCCTTTCTGCACAAGCATCCGATATGGGCGACATTGCTGCTCTCCTTGCTGTTCGCAGTCATCGTCTATTGGCCGTGGGCGACGGTGCAAAGGGATTCTTTGCGGCCTTTTCTGCCTGCTGCAACCGCACTCCGCATCGGCAGTCTGCCGCTGTGGAACCCTTTGGTGAACAGCGGTTGTCCGGTTTTCTGTGATCCCGCCTGGGTAAGCCGCCTTAATCTGTTCGATTCGCTCCTCTACGAGCTGATTCTGCCTCTCGACAGCCTTTTGCCGCAGCCTGGGGCAATTTATCTTTTGCTCAATCTGTTGATTCTCTCCTTTTTTACCTTTCTCTTTCTGCGCCGCTTGGGCGTCGAGCCGATTGCCTCCGTCTTTGCCTCCGTAGCCTTGGCAATGCATCCGCAATGGGTCGTGGACCTGTGTAATCGTCAGATGCAGCACGTACTCTCGATTTCGCTCTTGCCGGCCGTTCTTTATTTCGCCCATCGTCTGATCGTCGAACACCGTCTCATCTGGCTGATTCTCGCATCCTTTTTCCTCACCTTTCAATTTTTGCGGTCGAGCGCCGTCGTGTCGATGATCACGCTGCTCCTGCTGGCCGTCTTTATCATCGTCAGCAGTTGGACCAAGTACCGTCGTCCGCTCGATGCAGTACTGAAAAGCAGCTATTTCGTTGTTCTGCCGGCGCTCGGACTTTTGGGCGCGGCCTACATTCTCTGGCCGCTGCTCGACAGCTCTCGCTTTCTTCACCTTACCCAGGTGCTTCCTACCCTCCAGAGAAGCGATATGCCGCTGTTTCTATACCCTTCCTTCAATGGGCCGTGGGTAGGGCATGAGCAGACGACCCTGCTTTATGCGGGCGCTCTGCAAATTTTCATCATCGGCTGTCTGTTCCTCCTGCGCAAAAAGCTGTTGATCGCTCTCTTGGCCGTTTTGCTCGGTGTTTTCTTTGCAGGCGGTTTTTTTTTCGACGCATTGCTGACAACGCACGGCTGGCCGGTGCTCTTTACGCTGATGACGGCTTTTTCTTTGACCGCCTTAGACAAGCTGCCGCGCAATCTGAAGAAAAAATACGGCCGCCGTCTGGAAATCTATATGCTCGTAGTACTGGGAGCAGCCGCCTCATTTCTTCTCATTCTTTTTTTTAACCGACAATTTTTCGACGATCATATCCTTCGACAAATCCCGCTGCTGACCATTCAACAGCGGCATCGCTACTATCTTTCGGCACTTGCCGATGCAGCGGCTGTCTTTATGCTCGTCGGTTTCGGCTTTTTGCTCATCGAGTTGTACCTTCGTAACAAACTGGCTTACACCAAGCTCGCTATCGGTCTTTTTCTCCTCATTGCCGTCGACGTAATTCGCGTCAATCGCCATATTTATCGAGAAATGACGCAAGCGACCGTTCCCAAGTCAACCCTCCTCTCGCTGCTGCAGGGTTACGAGCCTTTTCGCGTCTTCAGCACGCTGGGACGGCTGCCTCAGCCGTTGGAATCGGTTACCGGCGAGGCCGCTTCGTTGCTAAAAACCTACAGCGAACTGCTTGAGCAAACCGGCCTGCATCTGTCGGATACGCCCTGGCTGCATAATCCCATTTTTTCCAAATATACCCGCCTGATCTCTCGCGGCGGACGGGTCATCGAACAACCCATTCCGGTTCAGTCGATTGATCCGGCGCGCCTGAATTTCGACCGCGCCATCTTGGACATGCTGAATGTGCGCTATCTGGTGTGCCGTTCGTTAATCCACGACCCCTATTTCCGTCTGCTGCTCGAAGGAGACTTTTACGTCTATGAGAATCTGCACGCCCTGCCGCGCGCCTTTTTTGTCGATTCTATTGTCGTTGCGCCGGCCGGCGCCGCATCTTTCGATCTCATGCGCAGCGTCGATTTCGATCCGCAGAGAACGGCAATTCTCGAAAAGCATCCCGCGCTTCGGCCTGTCAGCTCGTCGGAAAATCGAGTGGTATCGTTAAAAAGCACCGGCAGTCGCATCGAGGCCGAGGTGGAAATCAAATCACCGGCACTGCTGGTCTTCAGCGAAATCTATATGCCTGAAGGCTGGTCGGCAAAAGTCGACGGCAAAGCGACGACGATTTACCGCGCCGATTCCTTTCTGCGCGCCGTCGTGCTGCCGTCCGGCTCTCGGCGCATTGTGATGGAATACCGGCCGCGCTCCTTTCGTCAAGGACTGCTGCTCAGCGGTTTTGCCGGCGCAGCCTATTTGGCGGGACTGGGGCGCGTGCTGTATGTTGCGGTAAAACGCCGAAGGAAACGACGATGATCGGCCGCCTCAAACAAATTATCTATCTGCAGTCCGGAACCCTGCGCAGCGCCTTCTTTTTGGCCATCGTCAGCTGTCTGCTGGCCATTGTACTGTATACGCAAAAGCTGGTCAAAGACCTGCGCGCCGAGTCGAGACAAATTGTCGAGTTCTATGCTCAGACCATCCAACGCATCGCCACGGCCGACGTGGATGCCAAAGCGCTGGGCTGGGCTTTCGAAAACATTACCCGCCGCATCACCTTTCCCTTCGTGCTGACCCAGGCGGACGGCGAACCGGCATCGTGGATCAACCTCAATGTGCCGGAAAACGACCGCTCACCGGAGGCGATTCGCGAGGTCAAGAAAATCATCAGCCGCATGGAAAAGGAAAATCCGCCGGTGCCGATCGTCTACGACGGGCAGATCATCAACTATCTCTATTACGGCGATTCGAAGAACATCAGCCGATTGGCGCAGCTGCCCGCCATAGCCGTGAGCACCATCGGCCTGCTGATTCTTTTGGCGTTTGTCGGCTTTAACAGCATCAAAAAGAGCGAGCAGCGCTTTATCTGGGTGGGCATGTCGAAGGAAACGGCGCACCAGCTGGGTACACCCATTTCATCGCTGATGGGCTGGGTGGAAATTTTGCGCTCATCGAATTTGCCGCCGAAAAATCTGCAGGAGATCGTCAACGACATCGAAATCGACGTCAAGCGGCTGGAAAAGGTTGCTTCGCGCTTTTCTCAAATCGGCTCTCAGACCGAGCTGAAAGTACAAGAGCTGCAGCCGATCTTTCGCGACATTATTGCCTATTTTCGCCGGCGGCTGCCCCAAACCGCCAAAGAAGTCAAGCTGATCGAACGGCTGCATGACCTCCCGCCGGCACCGGTCAACCGTGATCTGTTCGAATGGGCACTGGAAAATCTCATCAAGAACGCCATCGACGCGGTGCGGCAAAAGCAGGGCATCATCATTCTCGAAACCGGCCTGCTTAACAACAAGCGGCTGTACATCGATGTACGCGATAACGGCATCGGCATCTCGGCCAAGCACAAATACGACATCTTTAAACCCGGCTTCAGCACAAAAAAGCGCGGTTGGGGGTTGGGCCTCAGCCTTGCCAAGCGCATTATCGAAGAATATCATCATGGAAAACTTTATGTGCTGGAAAGCCGGCCGAATGAAGGGACAACAATGAGAATCGAATTGCCGCTGGCCGTCGACCGAGCTTCCTAATGTAAAAGTCCCTTTTCCCGATACCACGCCGCCGTACGGCGCATCCCCTCGGCCAGATTGACCTGCGGCTGAAAACCCAAAACGTCCTTTGCCTTGCGATTGCTGCACAACCAGCCGGGTTGCTTCATCTCGCGCAGCTTGTCCATGTTGAGAATCGTGGCTTTGCCTGTAAGCCGGCACACGAGTACGTTAAGGCGAATGACCGCTTCGACGGCAGGCATCGGCAGGTGAAGGGTTAACGGCCGGGCATCAAGAGCCTGGGCAACTGACTGAGCCAACTCGGCATACGAGACATCCTCATCGCCGCTGAGGAAAAAAATTTCACCGTTCGCCTGCGGTTTTTCCGCTGCGGCCTGGATTCCGCGAACAAGGTCATCAATATAGATGATGCTGATCCTTTGCCTACCGTCGCCCACCATGGGTAAAATGCCGCGTTGAATATTTTGAAAGAGAATGAGGAAATCCTTGTCCCCCGGCCCATAGACACTCGGCGGCCGTACAATAACGGCCGGTCGCTTTCGGCTGTACTCGAGCACCGCCTTTTCCGCCAGCAGCTTGCTGCGTCCGTACAAAGAGATCGGACGGGGCTCATCCTCTTCGGTCAGAGGCCGGTCAGCTGATGAAGGGCCCGCTGCCGCTTGGCTTGATACGAAAACGACCTTCAGCTGTTCCGTTCCCTCCGCACGGCAGGCTTCCAAAAGGTTGACCGTCGAATGATAGTTGCCGGCCAAGTAATCCTGTTCATTTCGGCCGCGAGTTACTCCGGCCAAATGAAAAACGATATCGACATCTTTAAAGAGTCCCTGCAACGAGTCGGGCCTGCGCAGCTCGCCGTAACACAATTCGACATTCAGCCCCTGCAGACGCGACAAGTCGCTGGTGCGGCGAACCAGACATTTTACTTGATAGCCCCGTTGCAGACAATCGGCCGCCAGAGCCGAACCGATGAATCCGTTGCTGCCGGTAATCAATACGCGCATTCGCAATCTCCTGTTCGTCGGCTGCAATGTACGCTTTTTGGAGAATTTTTCCCACACATTCCGGCAAAGAAGAAGAGTCGTCAACCCTCACCAGTCGTTCAAACCGATATAAATATTGACTCTCGCATGACGAATGAGTATATTTCATTTAAATAATCCGCATCTGAACTTCCTTTCCCTCCCAATAAAGAGGCTGTCGACTTAATAAGGAGAACAGAGAGTGAAAGACATTTTTGAAAAGTGTACCAAAGGCACAAGTGCAAGGGCCAAACAGGCGATTGAAGAAGGATGGTATCCTTATTTCAAAGCCATTCAATCCGGCGCCGACACCACCGTCGTGATCGACGGCGAGAAAAAGATCATGATCGGCTCTAACAACTATCTGGGGCTGACCCAGGATAAACGGGTACTGCAGGCGGCCAAGGATGCGATCGATCGGTTCGGCTCCGGCTGCACCGGATCGCGTTTTCTCAACGGCACACTCACCCTGCACGAAGAGCTCGAGGAGATGCTTGCCGCTTTTATGCACAAAGAAGCCGCATTGGTCTTTTCGACCGGATTCCAAACCAACCAGGGCGTGATCAGCACGCTGGTGGGGCGAAAGGATTTGGCCCTGGGCGACGCCGAAAACCATGCCAGCATTGTCGAAGGCACCCGCCTGGCGTTCGGCAAGTCGCTGAAATACCGTCATAACGACATGGAAGACCTCGAGCGCATGCTGTCCCGCAACCTGCCGAACGACGGCGGTGTGCTGATCATCACCGACGGAGTTTTCAGTATGGGCGGCGACATCGTCAAGCTGCCGGAGTTGGTGCGCATCGCCAAAAAATACGGCGCCCGCATTATGGTGGACGATGCACACTCGATAGGCGTGTTGGGCAAAACCGGCGCCGGAACCGCCGAGCATTTTGACCTGATCGATGAGGTCGACCTTACCATGGGTACTTTCAGCAAATCCTTCGCCTCGTTGGGAGGATTTATTGCGGGCGATAAAGATGTCATTCACCACATCAAGCACAACGCTCGCGCGCTGATCTTTTCCGCCAGCCCGCCGCCTTCAGCCGTCGCTACCGTCATCGCCTGCTTAAAGATTCTGCAGGAAGAACCGGAACGCATCGAACGGCTGCATCAGATCACGAAAAAGATGCTGAAAGCTTATAAGGAATTGGGTTTCAATACCGGCAACAGCGAAACGCCGATCATTCCCATTATCATCGGAGACGACGAAAAAACCTTCCTCTTTTGGCGGACGCTTTACGAGAACGGCGTGCTCTGCAATCCGGTCATCAGCCCTGCCGTGCCGCCGGGCATGGCGCTGCTGCGCACCAGCTATATGGCCACCCACAAGGACGAAGAGCTGGATCAGGTCATTGAAATATTTGCCAAAGTGGGCAAACAACTGGGCGTTATTTGAAAAAAGGGCTGCCGATGGGCAGCCTTTTTCGTTTTTTCAATTCTCGCGCCTCGACATTCGTCCCATCTACTTTGCCTAACGGCGAGCAAATTTTAACCTAAAAATACCTTCCTGCTTCCGAATATCAGGCATGTAAAGACTCAATTTACATTTTTATCTGTTCTTTGCCTACATAAGCGATTGCTTATAATTTTACTTTCATTTCCCTCCTTAAAAATTTGCAAATCTGTTTCATTTCGTATGGAATTTTCAATTGCTATTGTCACACTTTTTACTTGACAACAAGACATTTTTTTGCTAAACTCTTTCTGGGAACGTTTGCGGGAACGTTTTAAACCCCAGAGGGAGGTCATGCATCACACCACGCTCAAAGACATTGCCGCAAAGCTCGGAGTATCGACGTCCACCGTTTCGCGCGCTCTCCAGGGACATCCCGACATCCATCCGGAAACGCGGGAACTCGTTCTCAAAACCGCTCGGGAGATGAACTATCAGCCCAATGCCTTTGCCCAAAATCTCAAGAAAAAACGTTCCAATACCATCGGCGTCATCGTTCCCCAGGTCAAGCATTTCTTTTTCGCTGAAATCATGGCCGGCATTACCGATGTGGCTTACCGGGCCGGATACAACGTCTTTATCAGCCAGTCGAATGAGGATTATCAGCGCGAAGTCATCAACCTGCAGGCCATGGTTGCGCAGCGAGTTGCCGGTTTGCTGACCTCGCTGTCGAGCAGCACCACCTCCTGCAGCCACCTCGAAGCTCTCGTGCAAAGGGGGGTGCCGCTGGTCTGTTTTGACCGTGTCTGTGAAGGATTCAAAGGCGTCAGTGTCATCGTCGACGATTATGACGGAGCGTTTCAGGCCACGCAACATTTGATCAACCGCGGCTATCGGAGAATCGCCCATTTGGCCGGCCCGCAAAACCTCTCCATTGGTCACCAGCGTTTCGCCGGCTACCGAGACGCTCTTGTGAAGAGCGGCCGACCGTACGATCCCTCTCTGGTAGTCTTTGGAGGCTTGAACGAAGAAGACGGAGACGCCGGCTTTAAGCAGTTGCTGAAACAGTCTCCGCAGTTGCCGGATGCGATCTTTTGCGTAACGGATCCCGTCGCGCTGGGAGCCTATCAAAACATCAAGCAGATGGGGCTGAAAATTCCGCAGGACATTGCTTTGGTGGGATTCAGCGATAATCCGATCGGCGCGCTGATCGATCCGCCGCTGTCGACGGTTCGCCAGCCTGCATATGAAATCGGCGAGACTGCAGCTAAAACGCTGCTCGATTTGATTGAACATCCGGAATCGATTGAAAAGAATCAAACCATCGTTCTCAAAACGACTCTGATCGTCCGCCAATCCAGCTGATTCGCTTCAGAGGGAATAGCGGACGATCGCTTTATCCATAAGGAGGTGTTTATGCCCCACCGTTCTTTCATCAGGGTTGTTTTGGCAGTAGTATTGTTGAGCGGGACGCTGCTTTTTTCGGGCACGACCGGTAAAATTGCCGGCCGCGTGGTCGACAAAACGACCGGCGAACCGCTGCCGGGGGTCAATGTAACTGTAAGCGGCACGACCTTGGGCGCCGCCACGGATCTCAACGGCTATTACACGATCCTGCAGGTGCCGCCCGGCCTCTACACGCTGCACGCCTCGGCCATCGGTTACGGCAGAATGGCCGTGCAGGATGTTAGGGTACTGATCGATCAGACGACCCGCATTGATTTCGCCCTGAGTATGGAAGTCTTGGCGGGCGAGGAGATCACCATCACGGCGGAGCGCGACATTATGCGCGAAGACGTCGCCACAAGCGTTGCGTCCATATCGCGTCAGGAGGTGCAGCAGCTGCCGGTCGTTTCGGTCAAACAGGTTGTGGAGTTGAACGCCGGCATCGAAGAAGGATTGGTCATCCGCGGCGGCGATGCGCGCCAGGCGCTTTTTCAGGTGGACGGCGTGACGCTTCGCGATCCCCGCAACAACAAGCCGATTACCGGCATCGCTCTTTCGGCTGTACGGGAGGTATCCGTTGAACGCGGCGGTTTTAACGCCGAGTACGGGCAGGTTCGCTCCGGCATCATCAACATAGTCACCCAGGAAGGTCGCCGCGACGCCTACAGCGGCTCGTTTACGGTACGTTATGCCCCGCCGGCGCCGAAGCATTTCGGCATTTCGCCTTTTGATCCGATGTCCATGTGGAACCGTCCCTATCTCGACGATGCGGTCTGCTGGACCGGCACGGAGAGCGGGGCATGGGACAAGTACACGCAGCGCCAATATCCCAAGTTCGAGGGATGGAATAAAATTTCCGAGCAGCTGATGACCGACGACGATCCGACCAATGACCTTTCTCCTGCCGGAGCCCAACGTGACTGGATGTGGCGGCATCGGCGGCGGCCGGTTACGGACCAACCGGATTACAACGTTGATATGGGATTCGGCGGACCGGTGCCGTTCATCAGCAAACCTTTGGGCGATTTGCGCTTTTTTGCCGCCTGGCGCCGTGAGCGCGAAATGCTCCTCTATCCTCTCAGCCGCGATGACTATCTGGAAGACAATTTCTCCCTGCAGCTGACGTCCGACATTTCTTCAGCCATGAAGCTGCGCGTCGGCGGCATCTGGGGCAAAAGCTATAACGTCGCCATCAATGCGACCGACAATAATTACTACGGCACAACCTTCGGCATCAGCGGGCAGCCTTATTGGAATCCGACCGATTTCATGCGTACGCCGCTCCAAATCGCACGCCTGACCGCGGAACAGCGCTCAGGCCGAATCTTTTCCGATTCTTGGTACTGTCCCGCAGATGTTTCCAATTACGCTTACAATGTCAAGCTTTCGCATGTCCTGTCGCCCAAAACTTTTTATGAGGTGAGTCTCGAGACCGTACATCAAGGCTATCATACCGAGCCGATTCGGGAGCGGGACTATACCCGCAAATACGAAATCATTCCCGGCTATTTTGTCGACGAGGCACCGATGGGATGGAGTCCCCTGCCGCAGACCGGACTCGACGGGATGTTTTTCGGCGGCCATACCGGCACGGCGCGCGATTACAGCAAAAGCACCTCGCTGCGACTCAAGGGCGATCTGACGTCTCAGGTCAGCTTCAGCAATCAAATCAAGACCGGCGCTGAATTCTTTTACTCCGATCTCGACCTGCATTATGGAGAAGTCAACTACTTTACCAGTACCTTTAATATGGTGCAGCGCCGGAATTTCCCCATCAGCGCCTCGGCTTACATTCAGGACAAGTATGAAACCAAAGGGTTTATCCTCAACGCCGGTCTGCGGATGGATTATCTTAACTCTAACTGCGAATGGTGGGACATCGGTCCGTTCACAAAGCAGTTCTATTCAGCCAAGTATAATCCGAACGCAGAATTCCCGAAAAAGAAAGCCGAGCCTGAGATCTCTTTCAGTCCGCGTCTGGGCATCTCGCATCCGATTACCGCGAACAGCAAATTGTTTTTCAATTACGGTCACTTTAAGCAGCTGCCGACCTATGAGCAGATCTTTCGTCTGTCGCGCGCAGGGTCGGGCCAGGTGACCAACATCGGCAATCCCGAGCTGCGCATGGCCAAAACCATCTCTTACGAACTCGGCTACGATCACGTTCTGATGAACACTCTTTTACTGCAGCTTGCGGCGTTTTATCATGACATCAGCGATCAGCAGGCTTTTACCACTTATATCGACGAAGTGGCCGGCATCAACTACAACATGGCCAACAACAACAGCTACGAAGACATTCGCGGCTTTGAGGTGACGCTGCGCAAATCCGGCGGACGCTGGTGGAGCGGGTTTGCGAACTATACCTATCAGGTGAGCACGCGAGGCCATTTCGGCACCGACCGCGTCTACGCCTCGCCGTCGCAGCAAAAGGATTATGACCGCCGCACTCAGAACTTGTATCAGGAACGTCCGATCCCGCGGCCGTACGCGCGCGCCGGGCTGACCTTTTTCACGCCGAAAGATTTCGGGCCGCGCGTCGGCGGGCTGGCTCCGGCAGGCGACTGGCTGATCAATCTATTGGCGAATTGGCGCGCCGGCGATTGGGTCACCTGGAATCCCAACGGCCTGCAGCACATTTCGCAAAACGTGCAGGTACGCGACGAGTACAACTTTATGCTGCGCTTGAGCAAGACGTTCCACATCTCCAAAATGGAGCTCTCGCTCTTTTGCGAAATCGATAATTTGTTCAACAACAAATTCCTCTCCGGCGCGAGCTTTTACGACGTCAATGACCAGATTGCCTACTTTGAGTCTCTGCACCTGCCGAAAAGCGAAGCCTACAACAACATCCCCGGCAATGATCGGGTCGGCGACTATCGCCGCCACGGTGCAGAGTTTCAGCCGATCGAACAGGTCGGTCAATTGGAAACCATCAGCAATCCCGATCCGAAGGTGATTTATTATCATTCACCGACCGGCCGATATATGGAGTATGCCGATAATAATTGGCGGGAAGTCGATTCTAAGCGCATGAAAAAAATACTGGACGACAAAGCCTACATCGACATGCCCAACCAGACGTCGTTCAATTTCCTGAATCCGCGCCGCTTCTTTTTCGGCATACGCACGTCGTTCAATTTGGACTGATTAACTTTCGAGGTAAGCTATGCGTAAACAGAGTATCCTCGCTCTCATTCTTTTTTTGGCGCAGGTGCCGGCTTGGGCGCAGCGGCCGGTGAGCCGCGAAGTGCGCTGGCTGCGCGTCGGCGCGCTGCACAGCACATTTGCCATCGAGGGAGCCGAATTCGAAATGCACCGTACCGGCGCCCTGGCGCAACAGAACGACGGCATGCGCTGGCCGGCCGATTTCCGCTATCAGGACAACTGCGCCGCCAAGTCCCTGTGGATCGGATGTACCAATTTCAAAGATCCGGTGACCGGCGATACTTATCCTTACAAAGTCGTCGCCGCCGGTCCGCGCACCACCAATATCCTTAATGAGATGATGCCCGTGCAGTTCAAACTTGTCGGCCGTTTTCCGTCGCCCACCGTCATCGTCGACGGCGAATCGGCTTCGGAAAACATGCTGCTGGATGTGTTGGATGATGAACAGCCCGACCTGGAAGCCGACCGCGTCGTTGATCACATCCTCCACACTTCCATCGGCATTACGGTGCATCGCCGCATGATGGCTTTCGCCCAAGAATATCATGACAACTATTTTATCTACGAGTATGTGTTCAAAAACACCGGCATCATCGACACCAAAGGAACGCGCATCGAACAAACATTGACCGGCGTCATCTTTCATCTGCAGTTCCGATGGGCCTTCGCCAACGAGCCGTTCATGCGCGGCGGCGGCTGGATTCCCGCCGGAAACATCAGCTGGGGCCGCAACGCCATGAACGACGCCGTAGGCATGGATCCGACCGCGGCGGGATTCGAGTTTGCGGCGCTCTTTTCCTGGTACGGGCACCACTCGCAAAGCGTGGTCGACGATTGGGGAGCCCCGCACCCACTCAAGCCGAGCCCCCTCGGTGCGCCGCAGTATATCGGCATGGTTACGCTGCATGCGGACAAATCGGCAACCGACAAATCGCACGATCCCTATCAGCCGCGAACCACACAATACCTTGCTTCGGACGCCAGCTATCAAGCCAACAATCAGTATGATGCCGTGCTTATGGCGAACAAATACGCCATGATGAGCGCCGGTCATCCGCCGAAAACGCACGCCCAGGAGGTGGGCGACGGCAACGCTGATCAGTGGGGCACCGATGCGGGCGGTTACGCTTCCGCTGCAGGATACGGTCCGTACACATTGGCGCCGGGTGACAGCATCCGCATCGTCATTGCCGAGTGCGTGGCGGGCATCAGCCGGCAGAAAAGCCTGGAGGTGGGAACCAACTGGTTCAACGACGCCAAGCCGTTCGTGCTGCCGAACGGCGCCGTCACCAACGACCGCAATGAATACAAAAAGGCATGGGTCATTACAGGCAAGGATTCGTTGTTTCAGACCTTTCGCCGCGCCATGGCCAATTTCAAGAGCGGATACAAGATCCCTCAGGCGCCGCCGCCGCCGAAACTCTTTCAGATCAAGTCCGGCGGCAACCGCATCACGCTGACGTGGGACAACAGCGCCGAGTCCTGGCCGAATTTCGACGGCTATGAGATCTACCGCGCTATTGCTCGGCCCGACACCTTTTACCAAAAGATTTTCGAGTGCTCTGCTGCAAACGTCGTCAACACCTTTAATGATGAGACGGCGGTTCGGGGATTTGACTATTATTATTACATTCAGACCAAGGACAACGGTTCGACCAACGACATCAAGCCCGGCGTTCCCCTGCGCAGCAGCCGCTTCTTCACCATGACCAACAAACCGGCCTATCTCAGACGTCCGGCCAAAGACGACCTGGCTGAAATTCGCGTTGTACCCAACCCCTATCATATCGAAGCGCGCGACATTCAGTTCGGCCGCGACGACGGCGCCGACCGTCTGGCGTTTTACGGTTTGCCGCCCGAATGTACCATCCGCATCTACACCGAACGCGGCGACCTGGTCGACACCATCGAGCACAACGACGGCAGCGGCGACGAGCTGTGGCATTCCCTTACTTCATCGCGCCAGATTGTGGTCAGCGGCCTTTATATAGCCCACTTCCAAACTCCCGACGGCCGTTCGACGTACCGTAAATTCGTCATTATTCGCTGAAAACGGGGGTGAACCATGAGGAAGATCAGAATGAAGAACATTATTGTGCGAGCTCTCATGGCGCTGTTGGTGACGGTCTCGCTCGGCCGGCCGCAGACCTTTGAGAAAATAGCCCAAACCGGTTGTCAATTTCTTTCCGTTTCATCGGATGCCAAGGCCTCTGCTTTGGCGGAAGCGGCGACCAGCCTCGAAATGGGCTCCGCTTCGCTCTTTTTCAACCCGGCCGGTATGGCGACGTTGAACAAGCATTTCGACATCACCCTCTCCATGAACCGCTGGATTGCCGACATTCGGCATAACACGCTCTGCGCAGCTTTCAGTCCGGCGCGCGGCCGCTACGGCGTCTTTGGCGCCACGGTCCAATCGGTCGATTACGGCGACATTATTTGGACGACCGTCGCCAATAACGAAAAAGGCTTTATCGATTCGACCGACCCGGCGTTTACGGGCGGCATCGGCGATCTGGGAGCTTCAGCCGTCGGGTTCGGGTATTCCCGTGCGCTCAGCGACCGCTTTTCCGTGGGCGGACAGGTCAAATGGGTGCACCAGCAGCTCGGCGCCAACATCATCCCGACCGCCGACAGCACCAAGCTGGTCAAGAACGAGCTTTCACCTCTCGCTTTCGATTTCGGCACTTTGTACAAGACCGGCTTTAAGAGCCTGCAGTTCGGCATGTCGGTGCGCAACTTTTCCAAAGAAGTACGCTATGCCCAGGAAGGCTTTCAGCTGCCGTTGGTCTTTACCCTCGGCATCTCGATGAATCTGCTCGATCTGGTCGATTGGCAGGGCGTCAAGCAGTCGGCTGTGCTGAGCATCGACGCGGCGCATGACCGCTCCCATCGCGAACAGCTTCTCGTCGGTCTCGATTATACTCTGATGGACATTCTGTCGCTGCGCATCGGCTATGTAGCAGGCAACGATGAAAACGACATTACATACGGAGTCGGTATTTCCTATTTCGGCGTTGTATTCGATTACGCCTACACGCCGTTCGGCGTTTTTGACAATGTGCAGCGGATTTCCGCGCGGTTTTCTCTATAACAGGAGGTCGTGAGTCATGAAACATCTCATTCTTATCAGCCTGCCGTGCGTGCTGCTGCTCGGCGGCTGTTCGTATGAAAATCCGCCCGCGATCTGGAATCCTGAGCTTAATTTGGAAGGCAGCCCCGTCATCCATCAAATCATCCCCGACGGAAAAGAATTCTTTGATGACATGGAAATCAGAATCATCGGCGAAAATTTCAGCCCGTCGCTGGAAGAAAACAAAGTCTATTTCAATAACGAAAGGGCGGTGCTCTTGAGCGCCTCTCCTACCGAGCTGAAGGTTCGCAGGCCGCGCGTCACCGGCGATTCGATTACCGTCAAAATAGTTGTCGACAAAAAGCTGACGATCGCACAGTTCCGGCCTTACCGCATCGAAAAGCTCTTTGACGAGATGGGCAAATTCACCAGCAGCAATCTGCTTTATACGATCACCATCGACAATCAGGAAAATATTTATGCCTATGCCCAAGGGCCGATCATTTACAAAATTACTCCTGAAAACGTAAAGACCGAGTTCTCATTGCCGCCGATGACGCGGGCGATTCAAATGCGCATAGGACCCGGCGGCTATCTCTATGTTGCCGGTGCGGTGGGCAAAACCAAGGGCGTTTTTCGTCTGCCTCCCACAGGCGGCAACGAAATGGAGCAGATCTATACCTCCAAGCTGAACTATAACGTCGTCGAGTTCGACAAGAACGGCAGGCTTTTCGTCTGCGGCAAGTCCTCGCCGCTGATCATCATCGATCAGAGCGGTAACGTCGTCAACACCGGCAGGTACGATCGGTTTAACGTCCTTGAAATGCGCATCGTCGACGATCGTCTTTATGTTTTGGGCATCTATTACGGGGATCGCAAAGACTTCCCTGAAATAGGCCTTTTTAGCAGCCGATTGACGGCCGAGGGCGGCGTCAGCGAAGAGACTGTGCTGCTCGATTGGAGCAAAACCGAGTATTCCGACTCCCAGCTGCTCAGTTTTGCCTTGGCAGATGACGGCGACATTTTACTCGGCACCTCAGGGTCTAATCCGATCCTCATTTTGCATCCGAACGGCTCCATCGAGCCGCTCTATCCGACCCTACTGACGCCCTCCGCTGCGGGACTGGCTTGGGGCAACTCGAACTATCTGTACATGATGCGTGGGAATGAAGGCGGTCAATTCGAAGCAGGAAGAATTTTCCGCATTCGTTTGAAAAAGAAAGGAGCGCCGTATTACGGCAGAGGTTAATGAATAAGGAACGGTAGGGGGGAACGCCAATCCGAACGCTCCGCTCCGTCATAAACTGCCGCTGCGGCTTTACAGCTGCAGCGGCATTCGACGGAGTCATTCATCCAGAAAAACAGCTTTCGTTAGATTTTTCTCCGCAAACTTTGGCTCTCACAGCGCAAAGTAACGAAGATAGAGATAGACCAAGGGAGTAACGGTCGTCAGGCTGTCGAAACGGTCGAGAAACCCGCCGTGACCCGGAATAAGGTTGCTGCTGTCCTTGACCCCGGCGTCCCTTTTGAGCAGCGACTCAAACAGATCGCCGTATTGACCGACACCGGCGACGATCGCTCCGATCACCAAAGAGTCTTTGAGGGTTATCACACGAACGAACGTGATGTGACAAACATAGGCGGCAAGCATGCCGAGCAGAAAGCCGGCGATGGTCCCTTCGATCGTTTTGTTCGGACTTATCCGTTCGATCAGCTTGTGCTTGCCCCAATTAGCCCCCACCATGTATGCCGCCGTATCGCACACCCAGGTGACAACCAACACCAGGATCAGCCAGGTCGCCGGAGCATAAGGGTCGAAATTGAAATCGCTTCCAAGCCTTCGTATTGCAATAAAACTTCCCAGAAAGAGGGGATAATAAAAGGAGCCGAAAAGGGTTGTTGCTAAATTTAATAAGGGCGACCTGCGGCGGCGATAAATCTCGACAAAGAAAAAGACCGTCGGCGCCAGAACAAGATAAAGCAGCAGAAGGTTCGGCTTGAAATAAATCAGGGAAACGGCGATTATGGAGGCCATTAATCCCGGTAGGAGTTGTGCATAGGCTTGCTTGCGCTCGACTAGTTTGACATACTCCCAATAACACAGAAGCGTAACAATTCCAATCAGCGCAAACAGCAGGAGGCCGCCGAACCAAACGCTTGCCAACATGAGCGGTCCATAAACGACGGCGACCGCCGTGCGAACACCAAAAGATTTCCAATTCAAACCGAGTCCCTCCTAATTGGTCTTGCCGGTTCCCATCCGCACTATACGCAGACGCACTTCGGTTGTCCCGGATTCGACGAACCCAAGCTCTTTCGCCGCTTGAAAAGAAACATCGATAATGCGGCCGCGCACAAAGGGTCCGCGATCGATGACCTCCACTTCAACCTTTTTATTATTTCTGAGGTTCGTAACCTCGACAATGGTCCCGAAAGGCAGCGTCGGATGGGCGGCAACCCGCTCGCGCAGATTGAAAATTCGTCCCGAAGCCGTGCGCATTCCCTGCATTTCATCGGCCATAAAAGAAGCCCGGCCCTCCGCAATGAAATCAGGCGGCGCATTTTCGTCCCCAGGAATACTCTGTCCCTGCTGATAGTAAGGCACGCATGCCGCTGCCAAGAGCAGCGCGGTAAAAAACGGCAGCGTCAGATGACGAATCATTGCTCTCCCTCTCAGTTTTTTCACAAATATCGCGGCCACTTTTTTTCAAAGCTCCATGGCGCCGATAAGAGTGCGCACCGCGGAAACATTTTGCGCTCGGCAAAACTTTTCCAGATCCTCTACAGCTCGTACGGTCGCCGTCGGATCATAAAAGTTGACTGTCCCCATTTGGACGGCCGTCGCGCCGGCAAGCAGGAATTCGACAATGTCCTCGGCTGAACAAATGCCGCCGATACCGATTACCGGTATGCTCAGGCGACGTGCGAGCTCATAGACCTTGGCCAAAGCGATCGGCTTGATTGCCGGTCCGGAGTAGCCCCCGGTTACGGTCGCCAGTTTGGCGCGTCGGGTACGGATATCCACGGCCATGCCGACCAGCGTATTGACGGCCGAAACCGCATCGGCGCCCGCGTCCTGGCAGGCCAGACCGATGTCGCTGATCGAAGTAACATTCGGCGTCAGCTTGGTAATCAGGGGCCGGTTGGTTACCGCCCGCACGGCGGCAGTGACGCGACCGGCAACATGCGCATCGCTGCTGAAGCTCAGTCCGCCCTCCTTGACGTTCGGACAGGAAAAATTGAGCTCATAGGCATCGATTCCGTCCGCCGCTTCGAGTCGCCGAACACACTCGACAAAGTCTTCGCCGGTTCGTCCGGCCACATTGACGATGAGACGCGTTCCCAGGCGCCGAAGGTATGGCATTTTTTCAGCGATGAACCGTTCCACACCCACATTCGGCAGGCCGATGGAATTGAGCATGCCGTTCGGCAATTCGACGATCCGTGGGGGCGGATTGCCCGGTCGCGGTTCCAAAGTAACCGTCTTGGTCACTATGCCGCCGAGCAGGCGGAAATCGATCAGCCCTTCAAATTCCTCCGCATAACCGAACGTACCGCTGGCCGTCAGCACAGGATTTTGGAGCTTTAAGGCTCCAATGGAAACCGACAGGTCAATCATGAATGATGATCTCTTCCATCTTAAAGACAGGGCCGTCTTTACAGGCTAAATAGTACTCCTGTACCCCCTGCTGCGGATGTCGCATGGGTACCGCGCATCCGACGCAGGCGCCGAAGCCGCAAGCCATAACTGTTTCCAACGAAGCTTGGCCGGACAGTTGGTGTTTTTCTGCAATGGTTTGCACTTTCCGCATCATCGGCGTCGGACCGCAAGTAAAAAGGTGCAGACCGGGCAAAGGCGAATTCTCCTGGAGATACTTTTCCAAAAGATCAACGACGGTTCCGTGCTCACCCGCTGATCCGTCCAATGTACAGAGATAAACTTCGGCTCGCTCCCGCAGGCGGTCAACGCAGCAGAGTTGTTCGCGTCGGCCGACGCCGTACAAAACCACGGAGGGGATGGAAGCATCCGCCAACCTTTTTAGAAGAAATGGAAAAGGAGCGATCCCCAGCCCGCCGGCAACAATCAAGGCGCGGCGAATGGTCGACTCAACCCGAAAGCCGTTGCCGAGGGGGCCGATGACGCTGAGGTAATCTCCGCGTTTCACCTCTGCCAGCGCCCGTGTTCCTTTACCCAAAATCTGAAAAAGAATTTCGACCAGCCCGTTTTCCGTCGATACGTCGTTGATGCTGAACGGTCGGCGCCAAAGGACTGAGCAGCTCGGCACGGCAATTTCTATGAATTGCCCGGCGACTGCAGCTCGGCTGATCAACGGCGATTCGAGGGTCAGCAAAAAATTGGCGGCACCAAACGGCTGTAAATCGACGACGCGCGCGTTTTCGATAAATTTCTTTGCCACTACTTAATCCTGACTGCAAAATTTATTCGTCAATTCTTCGCGGCGGTGAAGCGGCGGACGGCGGACGACGGTTGGAATCGGGCTGAGTTTCGCGTGGCGGCAATTCTTCATCGTCAACCTGCGCGTCACTCGAGTCGCTCACCGTATTCGAGAGAGCAGCTTTTTGCTGTATCACTGAGGCAGAATCGGCTTTACCTTCCGAAGCGGCCGTCAGTTGAGGTTCAGCCTTGGTTCCCTTTTCTTCGCTCGGCGCCCGAGGCTTTTGTGCC
>JAPDPN010000009.1:0-2198 GCA_034506455.1 Candidatus Zhuqueibacterota bacterium
CCGACATTCGATCAGGACATTGTCTTTTATGCTGTTAAAGAGACAATTACTCCGGCAACGCCAGTAGAATGGGGAAAATTGGAAGTACAAATACAGGGGGATACGGTTCTGCTTTTTTGGCAGACGCTTTCCGAGAGTAATAACTTGGGCTTTGAAATCTATCGCAGACTTGGAAACGGCCCACCGGAGCGCGTCGGTTTCATTCCGGGTGCGGGGACTACCAACGAGCCAAAAGAGTACTCTTTTGCACATCGGCCGCCTTTTGCCGCACGCTGGACTTTTATCATCCGGCAGATTGATACCGACGGCTCCTTCCAAGAGCAGTCTTTAGAAGCGGATTTCGCGCCTGTCGCTACCGGTCCCTATCCCAACCCTGCAAACGGATGCGTCGTGTTTCCCAATCCCTTGGGAAAAGAGGCCATTCAGCTTGCCATTTTTGACACGCTCTGCCGCATGATATGGAAGGAAAAAGCGGCGGAACCGCTCTTAATTTGGGACGGAAAAACTTTTCAGGGAGAACCAGCCGCATCCGGTATTTATTTTTATGTCATTCATTCGCCGGAAAGTGAGCGAATCGTAGCCAAGGGGAAAATCAGCTTTATACGTTGAGCGGAAGCTCGTTGGCGACCATCTGCTCCAATGTCTGCCTGCGGCGGATCAGCTGCAGAGATCCATCCCGCCTCAGCAGCACTTCAGGCGGCTGCAGGTAAGAGTTGTAATTGACCAACGTCATGTACGAAACATAAGCGCCGGCGCCGCCGATGACGAGATAGTCGCCGATTTTAGGATCAGCCATCAGCCGGGGAATGATGTGACCCTGGGCATCGAGGCTCTGCGAATCACCGCTCTCGCAGCATCGCCCCACCACGACGCGATAATCGGTTTCGGGATACAGCTCGCTCAGATCAAATTCGCTGGAAAGGAGCCTTCCGTCCTGCGAGACAACGTAAAACGGATGCCGCGAACCGTAAAGAAGCGGGCGCGTGTTGGTTTCCATACCGCCGTCGGCAATGATGAATTTAAAGCCGTCGTCGCCGGTCGACTTTTTGTCAAGCACCGAGGTCACCAAAAAGCCGGCATTGGCCATAATAAAAGTTCCCGGTTCGACAGCCATCCGCAGCTTTCTTCCGGTGCGCAGAAAAAAGGCCTGAAAGCGATCGCGGGCGTAGCGGCCCAAGTCCTGAATATCTGCGGGCTTTTCGTCCGGCATACGGGCCTCTTTAAAACCACCGCCAAGATTGACCGTTTCCGCATCCGGAAAATACTTTTCGACATACCCCAACTCGCGATCAATGTTCTCACGCCAAAGATGCGGGTCGCCGCCGGAACCGATGTGGGTGTGGACTTCGTCAAAGACCAGCCCCTTTCGGGCGGCAAAATCGAGACAAGATTCGAGATCATCCAAATGGATGCCGAAACAGCTGTACTTGTCGCCGGTGTTGCGGGTGACCGATTCGCCGGCTCCGACGCCGGGATGAATGCGCAGAGCCAGCTTGAGGCGATGCTCGGCGGCAAAATCGGCCACAAGTTCCAACTGGCGGCGCGAGCAGACGTTATATTTCATACCCTGCAGCATCATTTCCTGCAGGTGCAGGCGCGCCTCACCGGTCGGAACATCCTGCGTCGTCAACATCATGCGGTCATAAGGAATGCCCGCGGCATGAGCGCGAAGCCCCTCGTAAACCGAGCTGAGATCGAAATGCAGGCCCATGCTTGCTATCAGCTGAAGGAGGGCGCGGTTGGCGTTCGCCTTCATGGCATAGCTCACCCGAAGTCCGAAAGCGTTGGGCATTTCGAGCAGCTCGCGACATTTATGGACGATGGTCTGCTCATCATATAAATAGAGCGGAGTTCCGAAGCGTTGCGCCGCTTCGGCAATGACTTGGCTGTTCACGCCGCTGTAAGGTAAAAGATTCATTTCGTTTCCTTCGGTCTTTTCGTCAGTTCAGCCGAATGTTTTTCCGGATGCTTTCCACGGCTTCTTCGACGTCTTCTCGGTGGCCGAAGGCGCTTAGACGCAGATAACCTTCTCCGCTGGGGCCAAATCCGGCGCCCGGCGTTCCGACGACGTGCGCCTGCTGCAGCAGAACGTCGAAAAATTCCCATGAGCCGAGACCGCTAGGTGTCTTGACCCAGACATAGGGAGCATTATCGCCGCCGTAACAGGTAAAGCCGATCTCCTGCAGTCCGGTTTTGAT
>JAPDPN010000009.1:2298-30113 GCA_034506455.1 Candidatus Zhuqueibacterota bacterium
AAGATGCTCTGGATGTTGCCGGAATCCGGTTTGGCGCCGTCGGAAACAAAGATCTCCGAAAGGTCGAGTTCAACCCCCCTTCTTCGGTAAAACTCCTGCAGCGCCTTTTTCATCTCCGGTTCGCCGGTTGAATCGTCGGCGTAACCGCGATAGGTTTCCCGATGGGCAAGGCGCTCAACGCCGTAATGGAGCGCTTTGACAACCGTCGGCGTCAAGGGTTCGGTGGTGTTGCCGATGCCCAGTCTCATGATCTTTACGTTCGGGTGTTCGGCCGCAAAAGCGCGCACCCTTCTGCCGATTTCGGGGAAAAGGTATCCCGCTGCGAGCTGATCGTAATTCCGGTTTAGTTTGGCCATAAGTGTATCCTCAATCTACGGTCACGGCAAACGCTTCCGCATCGATTTCACCTTGCCCCACGCGCACCACAGGGCCGGTCATATTGATGCTGAAATCTTCTCCAATGGAAATTTTGAGCTGTCCTCCCGGCATGTGTACGGCAACTTGGGAGTCGACCAAGCCGAGCCGTCTTGCGACGGCGGCAGCGGCGCAGCTCGAGCTTCCGGAGGCCAAGGTATAGCCGGCGCCCCGCTCCCAAATTTCGATGCGGATGTTGCCGCGATCGAGGACCTGCATAAACTGCACATTGGTTCGGTTCGGAAAGCGCTCGTTTGTTTCAATGAGCGGGCCGTAGGTGCGCGCCAGTTCTTCCGACACCTCCTGTAAAGGCAGAACGCAGTGCGGATTGCCGATGGAAGCGGCGCAAAAGCGGAATTCTCGGTCTTTAACCATCATCGTTTCGTTGAGCACCTCACGCGGCGGTCCCGCGACCGGGATTTCGCGACTGTCGAACGTTACCCGTCCCATTTCAACCTGCGCCATCCTGCCCTTTTCCAATACCTGCGCGCAAACCACGCCTCCGAGCGTGTCCAGCCGAAAAGGCTGATCCTTAACCAAGCCGCTGTCGTAAAGGAAGCGGCTGAAAATACGCAGACCATTGCCGGATTTTTCCGCCTCGCTGCCGTCCGGATTAAAGATGCGCAGACCGAATTCAGCGCGTCCGCTCGGCAAGGGTCCCCAGAGAATGCCGTCCGACCCGAGGCCGTAATTGCGATGGCAGATTAAGCGAACTTCGGACGGCGTCAACTCACGGCCGACTTGAGCGGGATCCAGCACAAGATAGTCGTTCCCTAATCCGTGGTATTTGAAAAATTTCAACTTTTCTCCTTTCTGCGGGTCATGAGATCAGGCCGAGTTCGAGCAGCAGCCGCCGCAATTTTTCGCGGTTGGCCTCGCTCATCGGCACCAAAGGCAGCCTCAGCACGTCTTCCGCCAAACCCATCATGGCGCAGGCGGCCTTGACCGGAATGGGATTGCTCTCCCAAAAATTTGCTTCCATGAGCGGTAACAATTTAAAATGCAGGGCGCGTGCGGAATCCCAATCACCGTTTGCCGCTGCAAGAACCATCTGCTTCATCATGGCAGGCGCTTCGTTGGCAACGACGGAAACGACGCCCTCGGCGCCGAGCGCCATCATCGGCAGCGTCAAAGCATCATCGCCGGAGAGGACCAGAAATCCCTGGGGTCTGCGGCGCAAGATCTCCATGATCTGCGAAAAATTACCGCTCGCCTCTTTTATGCCGACGATGTTCGGGATTTCTGCAAGCTGCAGCACCGTTTCCGCGGCAATATTGCTGCTCGTGCGGCCCGGCACATTGTAAAGAATCACCGGTAGTCTGGTTGCCTGGGCAATCGCCTTAAAGTGTTCGTACAAACCGCGCTGCGTCGGTTTGTTGTAGTAGGGGGCGACGGAGAGAATACCATCGGCGCCGGACTCTTCCGCATGTACGGTAAGCGAAACGGCTTCGTCCGTGCAGTTGCTGCCGGCGCCCGCCAGCACCGGAATTCGTTTGGCCGCCTGCTCGATGACGATGTCGATCACCCGTCGATGCTCTTCATGGCTCAACGTAGCGCTCTCGCCCGTTGTTCCGCAGGCGAGAATAACGTCGGTCCCCTGCTCGATGTGCCAATCGACCAGGCGCCGCAGTCGCGCCTCATCCACCGAAAAATCACTTTTGAAGGGCGTGATCAGCGCCACGGTAACGCCGCGAAAGCGGCTGCTCTCTTTGCTCATGGCTTACCTCGCATGGTTAAAAATCGTTTTTCAGGCTCATTTGCCCATTGGGGCAATGTCGTTCATAAAATCATCCATCGTGAAAATGCCTTTGCGTCCGACCAGCCACTCGGCGGCGCGAACCGCGCCCAATGCAAAGCCCTCGCGTCCATGGGCCGTATGCTGCAACAAGATCTCATCGGCGGCCGAATCAAAGCATACCATGTGTGTTCCGGGCACTCGACCGGCACGCGTCGAAGTGACATGAAGCGCTTCAGGATCAATGACGCCGCGGCTGGTGTCGGCGAGGACTTTTTTCTTATCCGGAAAATTCTTTAGAACCACTTCGGCAAGCTTTTTTGCTGTGCCGCTTGGACTGTCGGCTTTGCCGCGATGGTGTATTTCATGAATGAAACAGTCATACGCATGGGTGTTCGCCAACAGTTGCGCTGCCCGCCCGACGATCAAGGTGAACAGATAGACGCCGATGGAAAAATTGGGACTATAGAGCATGGTCAGTTCGGGAATGGCGCGCACTTCCTGCATTCGGTCATACCAGCCGGTGGTGCCTTCGACGAGCGGGAGTCCGAGCAGCGCAGCCGCACGGGCATTTTCGACCACCGCATCGGCCGTTACAAAGCTGATCAGCACTTCGGCGCCGCGGCAGTCGCTGTCGCGGCTAAAATGGTCGTTGACATCGAAAATTGCCGTTATACGATGGCCGCGCAGGGCCGCCTGACGCTCGACCTCTTTACCCATGCGCCCGTATCCCAAAATGGCGATGTTCATATTCACCTCATGCAAAGACCCTTGGATCCAATTCACCTTGGAAAAAATAATCATGCAGCCGAGGCACCACGCGTTTTAAATCATCCTCATCGATGACAAAACTCAGATTGATTTCCGAAGCGCCCTGCGAGATCAACGAAATGCGCGTATCCTGTAAAAGACCGAACACCTGGCCGGGTATTCCCTTGGCTTTTTTGAGACCGTCACCGACCAAACAGACGATCGCTTTTCCTTTTTCAACCTGCACGCTGCCGATTTGCGCGAGCTCGGCGACAATCTCCTCGAGGCGCCTGGTGTTGTCGATCGTCATCGACACACTGACCTCAGAGGTGGCGACCAGATCGACCGGCGTTTCATACTTTTCGAAAACCGAAAAAACCTTGGCCATAAAGCCGTACGCCATCAGCATGCGGTCCGAGATGACGGTAATGACCGTCAGTCCTTCCTTGTAGGCAATGGACTTGACGCGGCCTTCATGCAAAGCATCTACAGGCCGATGCTTGGAGATGGCCGTACCGTCGAAAGATGGGTTCATCGAATTGAGCACCTTGACCGTCATGTCGCGCTCTACAGCGGGGGCCAGGGTTGCGGGATGAAGGACTTTGGCGCCGAAATAGGCCAATTCTGCCGCTTCCTGAAAGCTCATGTAGCGGATGCGATGGGCATCGGGGACCAAAGAGGGGTCGGCAGTGAGTACGCCGTCAACATCCGACCATATCTCCACAAGCCCCACCTGCAGCATGGCGCCGAAGAGGGTAGCCGAATAGTCGGAACCGCCGCGCCCTAAAGTGGTGGTGCGGCCGTCGAGCGTAGAACCGACAAAGCCTTGGGTTACGGGAATTTTGCCGCTTTGCACAATCGGCACAAGAATGCTGCGGGCGCGAGGGGTCGATTCGTCGAGCAACGGACGAGCCGCGCTAAAGTGGTCGTCGGTCATCATCATGGCGCGGGCATCGGCAAAAACGGCGGCAAGGCCGTTTTTACGGAGCACAGCCGGCAACATATTGGCTGTAAAGAATTCACCGGTGCTGATGACGGCGTCATAGGATTCATCGGTGAGTCTGCCGTCGGCAAATACCCGGGCGACCGCTTCACGCAGAAGAGCTTCCGCCTGTTGGAAAGCAACGGCAAAAACTTGATCGGTAAACAGATCAAGTTCCTCGGCGATGGTTCGGTGCTGGATTATAATTTCTTCCAAAAGGGATTCGGCATCTTTTCGCTCGCCTTGCCCCGCCAATTTGGACAGGCGAACCAGCTTATTGGTCACACCTCCGACCGCGGAAGTAACGACGACCGGCTTTTGCGCCGAGCGACCGGCGATGATCGAACAGACTCTCTGAATAGCAGCCGCATTCCCGACGGATGTTCCGCCGAATTTCATTACCAGCATGTTGCTCCCTTCCTTTCCAAAATCGAATGGCAGATCGGCATGGGGAAATAGATCAGGCTACGGGCTGATAAAAAAAATGGCCGCCCGCAAGAAGGGAAGCCTTTTTGACTGCATCAGCTCATGTGCAGCATAAGCGATCAGCCAAATAGCGCTCCACGAACCTTCTTTGCCCGTGACAGTCCGGCAGTTATTCACATGCCGGCCCAACGACGCAGTCGACGGATCTGCATCGTTTCGGCCCTTCGCCCTTTCTTCTTTCTTCGATAAAGCCGTCGCTTCTCCAAAAGAATACTTTTGCGTCGGGCGCCTCTATTTGGTCGATATTCTGATTGAAAAAATAAGCATTCTTTGTAAATTATGCAAGCTCTTTGGCGCGAGTATAGACTGAAGGATAACCGATGGATTCTCTGCAGCGGATCGATGAAATCATTAGCTTGTTACAAAAGCAGCGCATTCTGGTGTTGGGCGACCTCATGCTCGACGAATTTATTTGGGGCAAGGTAGACCGCATATCCCCCGAGGCGCCGGTGCCTGTCGTGCAGGTGACCGGCGAGAGCTGGTATCCCGGTGGGGCGGCCAACGTTGCAAGAAATCTGGCGGATTTCGGCATCCGCACCTCTCTCGGCGGTCTGCTGGGTAACGACGCCGCCGGCGAAAAGCTGCTCGAGCTGTTCGGCCGCAGCAACATTTCGAACGAAGCGGTGTTTCAGGCGGATGATTTTCACACGATCGTCAAAACACGGATCATCGCCAGACATCAGCAGGTGGTGCGCGTCGATCGCGAAAAACGGCGGCTGATTCGACCAGAGGAGGTCGAGACGGTATTGGAAAGGATCAGGCCGCTCTTTCCCACAATCGACGCCGTCATCGTCGAAGATTACGGCAAAGGCTTTATCACGCAGCCGCTTCTCGACGGACTCGTGGCGTTGGCGGAAGAGCACATGCGCATCGTTACGGTGGATCCGAATCCGAACAACCCTCTGGACTGGTCGGGTGTGACACTGGTCAAGCCGAACCGCAAAGAGGCTTTCCAGTGGTTGGGGTTACCGGAGAGCGAAGAACATGAAGAGCTGATCAAAGTCGGCAGGCTGCTTTTGGAAAAGTGGCGGGTTTCTTTGCTTCTGATCACGATGGGCGAGGAAGGGATGATGCTGTTCGATCCGCCGAACGAACCTTATCACACGCCGACGCGCGCCCGTGATGTTTATGATGTTTCCGGCGCAGGCGATACGGTCATCGCCTTTGTCACCGCCGCTCTGGCAGCCGGTCTTTCCGCCGTCGAGGCGGCCGAAATCGCAAACCACGCCGCGGGTATCGTCGTCGGCAAACTCGGCACTGCAACGGTCACTCCGGAAGAGCTGCGCGCAGAACTCGCCTCTAACAGTACCCTTTTTCATAGCAAAAAATGAAAGAAGCATATCCGCAAAAAGCCGTTTTCTTTGATCGTGACGGGACTTTGATCGTAAATGTCCCCTACAACGGCGATCCGGAAAACGTGACGCTCATGCCGGGCGCCGTGGAAACCTGTCGCCTGCTGCATGCGGCGGGCTTTTGCATGTTCATTATCAGCAACCAATCGGGCGTCGGCCGCGGCCTGATAACCGAAGAACAGGTCACGCTGGTCAACGAAAGAACGCTTGATCTACTCGGACGCGAGCTTTTTACTGCGGTTTATTACTGCCTGGATGACCCCAATCGACCCGTTTCCGGCTGCCGCAAACCGTCGCCGAGCATGCTGCTGACGGCGCATAAAGAGTACGGCATCGATCTGCAGGCGTCGTTTATGGTGGGCGACAAAGAAGAGGACGTTCAGGCCGGACGCGCCGCAGGATGCCGAACCGTGCGTCTGCTTCAGGAGACCGGCGAATCGGCTGCAGACTTTACAGCGTCCAGCCTTTACGAAGCGGTGCAGTGGATCCTTTCTTTCGAATAAACGCTATTAAGGACGGAAAGCGATTTACAGAGCTTGAACGGCGCCGCTTTCACGAACGACAACCGGAAAACCTTCAAGCTCTTCAGGAATTCGGCGCAGCAATTTTCGGCAGCTTTTTATAACCAGCACGACAATGACCTCCTTTTCCCCTTCCCTGCCGACGCCGATTCCCGTAATGCCGGGAATTCTCATAAAAAAATCGCGATGTTTGGCGACAACCTCGTTAATTGTCATATAGCCGACTCCGTAACGTTCGAATTGAGTTTTGGAGGCTGTTATGAAACGCTTTCGGGATCTTTCACCCGAAGAGGTCATGCGTAAAGTAACGACCGAAATGGTCTTACGCGCCGTCAAGCTGGGAAGACGAAAAGACCGCCGCATCTATATCTCAAAGAGTTCGGGCGGTCAGGGGGTGCCGGTCGACCATCTCGATCCGCGTACTCCGGAAGGCCGCCGCGCCCTCGAGCAGTTTCTGACGCCCGTAAAACGCCACTACACTTTCCACGGTCTCGGTCTTCCGGAAGAGAAAAACTCGATCAATTGGCGAAAGCTCAACGTTTCGACTCCGCGCCGCATACTTTTGTTCCTTCAACTTATTCTGTCGTTGATTATGAAGGGCACCCCGCTGAAGAACAAGTTCCTTCGGCTTATGGGCGTGCACATCGGCAAAAACACTGAAATCATGCAGGGCGTTTGGCTGGATCACTTTCGCCCGGAGTTGATTTTTATCGGCGACAACACGCTCATCGGCGCTTTTTCCCGCTTGACCGTTCACGCCTATGAAGGCGGAGGGCGCTTTCGTTACGGCCTGATCGAGATCGGAAACCGCTGCATCATCGGCGCCGGAACCGGCATGGGCGCGATTAAAATCGAGGATGACGTGCGCGTTATGCCCGGCACCGTTCTTTCTCCCTATTTGACCCGTATTCGCAGCCGCTCCGTCGTCGGCTGGAACCCGCCGAATGTTCGTCGCCTCGAGGAACAGGAAACCGGTGAGGACTCTGACTGACCGCTCAGAGCGCCTGCTTCCGATAATCGGCCGGCATGGCAAACGCATCGGCCGGCGCGGCAGCCTCACGATATTCCAAAAGCTCCATGCGGCTCGTAGAGGTTTGGCCCATCATCTCCCTCTGCTGCAGCAGCAAAACGTAAACGCCCTTGATCTTTTTCATCTCCTCCATCACGGACTTTAAATTAGGCCCGACGCCGGGAATCTGTGCGAAAAGTGCCGCCGAATAGAGGGCGTAGAGCTGTTCATCCGCCGCTATGTCCTGCGTCGCCCAAATCTCCGCATTGATTTGGGTCGCGCCCGATTCTAGCGTTTGCACATATTTGCGGCATTCCCATCGACCGATCGTTCTACGCTCGTTTGTCGCTTGGACAGATACCCGAAGGTCGGTCGTCTGCCCCAACATTCTTTGGAATTCTGTTCGTTCCTGCGGACTCATTGGCGAAGCCGCCTGATCGATCGGCCTGTCGAAATCGAGCGGAATCTGCACGATGGTCTTTTTTCGATGATCGGCGATAAAAAGCAGCCTTTTTTGCCAATCAAACACGGTTTTGTATTGGCGGCTGTTGATCGAGGCCCTTCCATTGGCCAACCATACATCGGTTGTATCTTCAACTATCGTTCGGATCTGGCCTGAAGACGTGGCGGCCTCCTGCCGAATCTGCTGTTTGAAGAAAATGTCTGCCGCAAAAAGCTCTAAACGAAAGCCTACCGCAACAAATACGCTCAACAGCGAAATTGTTCTTTTGTGCATGATTTAACTCCCACAAGCCGGAACAGCAACATCGGCGCCTTTAAGGTTCATTCCGCCAAATCTGAAGGATCTCCTGCGCCGCCTCTTCCGTTTCTATTTGGTCGAGGTCAATCCAGTGGATGCGGTCATCGCGACGAAACCAGGTCAATTGCCGCTTGGCATAGCGTCGCGTTTCGAGTTTGATTTGTCGGATCATTTCCTCCCGACTCATTTTTCCGGCCAAAAAGGCAAAGGCCTCCTGGTATCCCACGGTCCTCAGCGAATTGAGGTCCGGCGAAAAGCCCATCTGCAGCAACGACTCGGCTTCTTCCACCAAACCGGCGGCAATCATTTCGTCCACGCGCTGCTCGATTCGCTTGTACAATTGTTCGCGAGACCTCGTCAGCCCAATCCAGCAGGTCGGAAAATTTGCCGGTTCTTCTTCGCCCTTTTGCCAAGCGGAAAGCGGACGACCGGTCAAGGAATAGACCTCCAAGGCGCGCACCACTCGTTGCGCGTCGTTGCAATGCAGACGAGCGGCCGTCATTGGATCGACGCGTCGAAGAAAATCAAAGACCGCCTCCTTGCCTTCCTCGGCAATGCGCCGTCGCCAAAGCTCTTTGATCTGCGGATCCGAGAGGGGCGGCGCAAAGAGTCCGTCGATCAGCGCGCGGAGATAAAACCCCGAACCGCCGACGATCATGACGGGCCGGCCGTCAGCCAGCAATTTTTCGATGCAGGCCCGCGCTTCCCTGCCGTATTCACCGGCGCTGTAATAGTCAACCGGCGAGCGCACATCGATAAAATGGTGCGGCACGCGTCTACGCTCCTCCGGAGTCGGCTTGGCCGTACCAATATCCATATGGCAGTAGACTTGGCGCGAGTCGGCCGAAACAATCTCGGCGCCGACCTGCTCCGCAACGATCAGCGAAAGAGCAGTTTTGCCGACAGCCGTCGGGCCGACGAGCACCAACACTCTATGTACGTTCGAAGCGGCGGTCAAGTTCTTCCAAAGTCAAAGTAATCATGGTCGGTCTGCCGTGCGGGCAAAAGTAGGGCGTCTCGCAGGCAAAGAGCTGATCGATCAGGGCGTTCATTTCTTTTTCCGACAACTTGTCGCCGCTCATGATGGCGGCTCGACAAGCCACGCTTTTGGCCACCCGCTCCTGCACGTCGGTTTCCGTGTTCTGATTCAGTTTGTATTCATCGAGAATTTCCGGCAAAATCTTTTCCTCGGCGCGGATGCGCAGCCCGGCCGGTATCCCTTCCAAAACCACGGTGCGCGAGCCGAAGCCCTTAATAACGAATCCCATACGCTCTAAAAACGGCAGAATTTCGAGCAGCAGCTCGTAATCCTCTGCCGGCAGATCGATGGTATGAGGGAAAAGCAGCTGCTGCGACGCGGCATTGCGGTTGCGCAGCGCCGATTTGACGCGTTCGTAATAGATCCGTTCGTGTGCGGCATGCTGATCAACGATGACGAGCCCGCTTTTGATTTCCGAAAGAATGTACTGATTGTGAATCTGCCAGAATTTTCTTTTTTCAGACGCCTCGGCTTCCATCGGCGCGGCTGCTTTCGATTCCGGATCCGGCGGAGCATAAAACGCTTGACCGGCGTCAAAATCAATCGTACGCTGATGAGAAAGGGTGGTGCGCAGCTCTTCCAGCGGCGAAAAGCCGAATCGTGCGCTTTTTCGCCACGCATTGGATGACGTCGGGCGGATGTCGGGCACCGTCTCCTCTTTAAAAAGCGCTCTGCGGACGGCGCTGCGCACCAAGGGAAACAGCGCCTGTTGATCGGCAAATTTGATTTCGCTTTTTGTAGGATGAACGTTCACGTCGATTCGCTCCGGATCGATGGTAAAGAACAAAACATAAGCGGGGAATCGATCCTTAGGCAGGATCTCTCCATAACCGGCCGCAACGGCTGAAGAAAGAATTCGATCGTTGATCCAGCGTCGATTCACAAAGAGGTATTGATCATCGCGCGTCTTTCGCATCGCATCTTTATTGGCGATAAATCCCCGCAGTTCAAAAAGCGCATTTTCATCCGTCACTTCGAGGAAATTTTCGCCGAGAACTCCGAGGACCTCTACAATCCGCGTACGGGCATCACTTTTAGCCAGATGATAGACTTGATGATCCTGGTGATAGAGGGTGAATTCGATCTCCGGATAAGCTAAGGTAAAGCGGTTCATCATGGTCAGGATGTGGCGATATTCCGTAGAATCCGCCCGCAGAAATTTTCGCCGTGCCGGCGTATTGAAAAAAAGATTTTTTACGGCGATCGACGTACCCGGATTGCCGCCGATTTTGCCGACCGCATGAATGACGCCGCCGGCGATCTGGACCACAGTGCCCTCGTATTGGCCTTGCGGAATGGTCTTCATTTCGACGCGGGAAACAGCGGCGATGCTCGCCAGCGCCTCGCCGCGAAAACCGAGGGTCTGTACCCGTTCAACGTCGTGTATATCGCGAATCTTGGATGTAGCATGCCGCTGAAACGAAAGCACGGCATCTTCTTCCGACATGCCGACACCGTTGTCGACAACCTGAATCAGAGATTTGCCGCCGTCCTTCAGCAGCACTGTAATGCTCGTCGCCCCGGCGTCAATGGCATTTTCGACCAGCTCCTTGACCACGGAAGAGGGGCGGTCGATCACCTCGCCGGCAGCAATTTTATTGACAACGATTTCAGGAAGTATCTGAATCGTTTGACCCGGCATTCTTTTTCCTTTTTGTTCTTTCGGCGCAAGTATATCGATTTCCGCCGCCATTTTCAAGGAATTTATAGGCGGAGCTGTTTTGTTGAAGCTTGCAAAAGACATAAAAATTTTTAACTCTTGATATTTTTTTACGGAATTTTTATTTTCTTTTGTATATTCGATTGAGTTGATGAGGAATAGTAAGGCTCTCTTTGCACCCTGCATCAAGTTTTCCTCTGCCCAACAAAAAGATCTTAACCAATAACTACATGATGAGGTTGGTCATGAAAAAGATTGTGATCGTGTTGGTGCTTTTTGCCTTGCTGGTTGCCGGAGAAGCCTATGCTAAAGTTTTTACTCGGCTGCAGCTCGTCAGCAACGACAACGGTGTTCTGGTTGTCGATGTTCAGGCGTTCAGCAACTATGGAACCCCGCTCATCAGCTTTTACCGCGGCAGCTTCAAGATCTCTAAAACGCTCGAAAAAAGAGTAACCTCCGTTTCGTTCGTGCACTATCTCTTCCCCCGTCCCGCCTACACTCATAAATACGGCTACAGTACAGCCTATAGCAAAGTAACCTGGACCTACATTTATGATAAAAATGCTCAAAAGCCGTATTCTGCGATCGGCAAGGACTGGGTGACGGTCTTGCGTGTCATCATCTATTACAACACTAGCGATGAAAAGGCGACTCTCTCCTGGGCCGGCTCGCCTTCTTACTTGGTCCTTGACGCCGGTGATCGAGACATTACGGGCGATTACTATCCGATTCCCGGCAATCTGCAGGATATTCCGCTGCCGGTGCAGCTCTCTTTGTTCAAAGCCGAGCCGATCGAAACCGGGACTGTCCGCATAGAATGGCGAACTGAAACGGAAGTGAACAACCTCGGCTTTAACCTCTACCGCAGCAGCCGAGAAGATGAAGGGTTTGAGCGTATTAACAAAGAATTGATACTCGGGCAGGGAACCTCGTCCGTACCGCGCCAATATGTCTTTGAGGATGAACCGCCCGCCGATATGAATACAGCCTGGTACCTGGTCGAAAGCATTTCAACGGAAGGCGTCAGCACGTTCGAAGGCCCGGTTGCAGCGGCTCTCTCTTCCGCGAAAAACAGCCCTGTGCCCGCATCCTTTGACTTGATCAGCAATTATCCCAATCCGTTCAATCCGACGACGGAAATCCGTTACCGTGTCGATTCAGCGGCCGATGTATCGCTGACGATCTATAGCTTATCCGGAAAAATGGTCAAGAGCCTCTTTTCCGGTTTTCAGAATGAAGGTACTTATCGCATTAGTTGGGACGGCCGCAACAGTGACGGATCCCTGGTCGAGTCGGGCATTTACATTTGCGAACTCAGGATCGGAGAACGCACGATCCATCACAAAATGACTTTGATAAAATAAATAGAAACCTTTGCAAAAAAAGCCGCCGAAAATTTTATTCGGCGGCTTTTTTTTGCAGGCTAGCGCAGCAAAACCACTTTGTTTACACTCCGGCGGCTGCCGCTCTTTAGAATTACATAGTAAATTCCCGATGCAGCCTGCGAGCCGTCAGCCAAATCACCCTGCCAACGCAGGGTGTAAGTGCCTTCGTTTAAGGATTGATTGCATAAAGTGCGAATTGCTCTTCCCCTTAGATCGACGATCTGCAGGAGAACCTGCTCTCGGCCGGTTACAGTAAAGGAGATCAAGGCTTCACTGTTAAACGGATTTGGGAAAACCGAAAACGGAGTGCCGATAACAATATCGGTAACCCTTGTCATCGGATAGACCATCAGTGAATCGACTGCCAAAGGTGCGCCCCGCGGATGATAGCCGCGCCTGCCGCGCTTATCTGCTGCTTCTGCATAATAATAGACCCGCCCCGGCCTCAAAAAGGAAATTTGTGAAACAAAAGAATCCGGCATCGGGTCAGGCTGTAAAGAAACTGTACGAAAAGTCGAATCATCAGAGTAGCGGTAATACAGGAAAACTGCCGTGCTGTCCAGTTCGACCGGCGTGGTTAGAACGATCGGCGGCCGAACGGTTGCCTGAATACGAACCGTCTGATTGACTTTGGCATCCGGCAGTTTTACGAGAGAAATCCGCGGTTCCTCGCCTGCAACGTAAGTTATGAAAAGATTGGCGCCCAAATTTTCGGAGACCAACGGCAGGATGCGGGAAGTGTCCGGGAAAAAGCCGTCGAAATCCGGGTGCCCTACTTCCGGGGAAAAGGCATATATGCCGCATTCGCCCCAAAGCCAGTCGTCACTGTCGCCGTTTACAAGATAGAGTTCCGACGCGGCGTGGGCGCGATAGCCATTGTAAGCCGTACAGCTGTCGGCCAGTTCCTTAAATACACGCAAGACCGGCTCAGGGAGGGGATCAAAGGTGTATCCCCATGGGTATAGCCATAAATTGCTGTAGCTGTGGTAACAGAGCGACACGACGAAGCGGTGCTGTTTGACGAAATCCCGCAGCGCCTGCGTCTCCGGCTCCGAGAAGGGTGCTGCGCCTCGATAGGTAACTTCGCCGTAATACGGACTGGAGCCGCGGTCGTCGATCCCCCATTGCCAGCCCCAATTACGGTTCAGATCGACTCCGTCCATATAAGGGGAAAAGATACCGTCGCCGTTGTTGTCGCGCATATTTTTCCGCCACCATAAAGGATTGCGTCGCTCTTCTCGACCGCGATCCGCCGGATCGCCGGAAAAAACATGATCCAATCCCTCGGGATTCATAGTAGGGATGAGCCAGATCTCCCGGTTGTTGACCAGATGCGTCACCCAAGGGTCTTTACCGTAACGGGTGAGCAGATAATTCATAAAGTAAAGGACGACTTCCGGTGTAATGATTTCGCGCGCGTGGATGTTGCCGATGATAAGGACATCCGCTTCCTCATCGTCTTCTTTTTCCGGCTCGTCGGAAATCTTGATTGCCCAGATATCCTGCCCCCCAAAACCACGCTGCTTCAAAAAACCGTCGCCGATGTCCTGCAGAGCGACGATATTGGGATATTCAGCTGACGCTCTTTGCAGCTCGGCAAGGATCTGTTGCGGACTGTGAAAGTGCGCCAGGTAACCGCTCTGCCGCAGCGAATCGGCATAGGCGTTAATGTCCTTAATTACGACTTTACCCGAAACGCCGTTTTTTTGCAGCGTTTTCAGCAGCCCCTCATTGACAATGACGTCCGCAAAACCTTCCGCTCGATCAATGGTAACGATTTCCGCCTCCGGCACCATGCGTTTGAGAGGCTGCGGTAACCGGCGCAGGTCGAGACGAATCATCATCTCTTCAGCGAGTATTGCCGACGCCGGCAAGATCAGCAATCCGATAAGCAGCCGAATTCGACTCAAATCACTCTCCTTTGAAATGGCAATTGATGTAGACGCGATCCAGCTTTTTACTTAATACGTCGTAAACGAGATCAATCTGCGCCGAATACAACAAATCGGCGGCAGAAAAAAATGCTACAAAGCTGCCGTGCTCTTCATCCAGGAATGCTAAAAATTGGGGAAAAGGCGGCAATTTTTGCGGACAATCGGCGGCTGTGGTTTCAGCCGCGTATAACAGGCGACGATAGTCACCTTGGGCCTGCTTGAACAGAGCAGCGTAGTCTGCAATGCGCTTGATTTTGTTCGGCTCAGTCTTAAGCCTCAATTCTTTTAAATCCGAATTGACCCGCGTTTCGCCATGGACCTCTACATAGTCGCCGGACTCATAGGGCAGAGGGCCATCCAATAAGGCATAGGCAATTTGTTTCTCGATGAGAGTCATTATCATAGGCTGCTGAAACAGCGGGGGAGCGGCCAGATAGATGCCTCTAATGACCAGCGATCCTTCCTCCTGCAACAAATTGACCGGCATCTTCTCGATGCCGTTTTCAGCAAAATATGTGGTGCCGACGATTCGCGGCGTTCGGCAGCTTAAGGCCGGCAATGAAAGCAAAAAAAGAAATGCAGCGCGCCCTTTCATCGCGGCAAAAGTCCGTGATCGGCGAAACTGAAAAAAGAGTCCTTGCCGATGATGATATGGTCGAGCACGCTGATGTCTGCGTAGCGGCATGCCTTGCTGATTTTTTCGGTCGCCCGACGGTCTTCCTCGGAGGGAGAAGGGTTGCCGCTGGGATGGTTGTGCAGGAGGATGACGCTTGCAGCGGCCAATTGTACGGCGGTGCGAATGATTTCCCGCGGCGACACGACGCTTTCCATCAGGCTGCCTTCAAAGAGCGTCTTTTCGTCGATCAATTCGTTCCGGGCGGTCAAAAAGAGCACGTGAAACTCTTCTCGTTTCAGGTCGCGCATCCGCAGATGGATATATTGATAGACTGCCTCCGCGCTGTTGAGCACGGCTTTGCCGTCCCATTTTTGCTGCACCAATCGTTTAGCTAATTCCAGCGCAGCCTTGATCTGCGCCGCCTTGGCCAAGCCGACTCCCTTTGTCCGGCACAATTCGCCGATTTGGCTTTGATCGATGCCGCGCAGCCCGCCGTATTCGATCAGCAGACGTCTGGCCAATTCCATGGCCGATTCCTTCGGATTGCCGACGCGCAGGATGATGCCCAACAATTCAGCCTCCGAAAGGCTTTCGGCGCCGTACTTCATGAGCCGTTCGCGCGGCCGTTCATGTTCAGGCCAATCCTTGATCCGACTGATTGCCTCGCTCATTGTCCCCCCCTGTTCTTATGAAATTGGTCTCAATCGGTTTCAGGTCCTTAAAGAGATCCTTAATTGCGCCGAGAGAGCCGAGCACGCCGACAGCTTCTATCGGAAGATAAACGACCTTGTTGTCTTTGCCGCTTACCATCTCTTTCAACGTTTCCAAATAGCGCATGGCGATCATGTATTGTGTCGGCTCGATGCCTTTGCTCTCCAATGCATCGGCAATTCGGCGTATAGCGTCGGCTTCAGCCTGCGCCAGCCGCAGACGGGCATAAGCCTCGCCTTCCGCTTTGAGGATGAGGCTGCGTTTCTCCGCTTCAGCGGCGTTGATCGTCGCCTCCAGCTCTCCCTGAGATTCGAGAATAGCCGCCGTTTTCTGCCCTTCTGCCGCCGTGACGGTGGCGCGCCGATCGCGCTCGGCGCGCATCACTTTTTCCATCTCGTCGCGAATATCAGGCGGCGGATTGATTTCCTGCAGCGCCACATTATTGATCTTGATGCCCCAAGACTCGGTGGAAGATTCGAGCATGGCGCGAATTTTCTGCCGGATGGTTTCGCGCGAGGAGAGAATCTGATCGAGCGTCATTTCGCCGATCAGGCTGCGCAGACAGGTCTGTGTTTCCTTCTCCAGCGCAAAAGGAAGATTATTGATTTTATAAGCGACGCTTTTAGGATCGACTATCTGGTAGGAAAGCAGTGCATTGATTTCGATAAAAATATTGTCGGCCGTGATGACGTTCTGGCGTGGAAAATCGAGGAACGTCTCCTTCAAATCAATGGCGGTGATTTTCTTCTGCTGAAAAATCGGCTTGCCGTCCGCATCGTATTCTACATACCGCCAATCCAATACCCGCGGTTTGTCTATAAACGGAAAAATCCAATTCAACCCGGAATAGAGCAGCCGATGGAATTTTCCCAGCCTTTCGATGACCATCGCTTCGGCCTGCCGAACGATCACCACGCCTTTGAAAATAAAATATCCCAACAGGATGAGAACACCCACTATCCCCAGGATATAATAGAAAATAGAGTCCATAATAAAGACCCCTATAATTATTTTTGTTTGTAGAGTCGGCCTTACGGCTTGGCCGATTTACTCACTTACGTCCACCGACTTGGTTTTTCTCCGACCCGCCTTTTGCTGAGTGATCATTGCCGCTGGTACTCTGCCCATCCGCCCTGCGTAACATTGACTTTGAGCCCGACGACCTGATCCCCCTTGAAAACAAACTCGTATTCCGCATCGACAAAAGGCGAGTAAAAGCGCGTTTCGGATTCGGCAAGAATGGGGTGCTCGGCACTGCCGCCGGGAAAATCGGCGTGCAATTGCCGCTGGTCATCGAGCGTGATGGTCACTTTGCCGCCGCGCGAGCTGTAGGTACCGACATATTTCTTGAGCTGCGCCTCTCCAAAGATCAGCACTTTGCGATGGGCATCGGCACGGCCGTAGGCGGGAAGCTCGCGCAGCCAGATGTTGCGGTATCGAACGGGATTGCCGTGATCCTGCAGCGCCAGCGGCAGCTTGTCGGGGTGTCTGCTGTAGGGCGTTCGGCTGCACCAGTTCGTCGGTCCCATGATCTCGACGTGATCCTGTGTCAGGATGCCGTTGTGAAAAACGGTAATGACGGCCGGCTTGAGCAGCTTGCCGTCGTTGTCAAAGCGCGGCGCCTTGAAGAGAATGTCGTAGGTCTGCCATTCTCCTGGCTTGCGGCAGGCATTGACCTGGGGCGGATATTGGCCGTAGATCGCCGAGCATTGGCCGTCGGCGTAGGTTACGTTGTCGTAGGAATCGAGCACCTGCACTTCATAGATTCCCATCAGAAAGACGCCGCTGTTGCCGCGGCCCTGGCTGGTTCCCTTGGGCGGGGTCGGCGTCATGAATTCGATGTGCAGCTGGCAGTCGCCGAAACCCTGTAAGGTGCGAACATAACCGGCGCCGCTTACCGACTCCATGTAACCGTCCTTGACGATCCACTTGGCCGGACTGCCGTCCATGGCGCGCCAATTGTCGAGCGACTTGCCGTCGAACAAGACCACGGCATCTGAGGGCGGCAGCCCGGGTTCATTCTGTGTCCCCCAAGTCGGCGGCGAAATGATCGGCGGCCGCGGCCGATTGCCGTCGTGAATTCGCCAAATACCGCAGCCTTCGAACGACTGAGCATAAAGAATTCCTGCAACAAAAATTGCCGCGAGAACAGTTGCAACCGAACAACATCTTTTTGTTACCATGACGCGTCTCCTCTTGCAGTTACGATTGATTCAAGCTCTGCTCGGCAGGAAAAGTGATTTTGACCTGCAGAACTTTGGTCGGTGTAGCATCCAATATTTCGATCTGATATTTCGAAACAGTCAGCTTTTCGCCCTTTTGCGGCACTCTTTCCAGATGATTGATTAAAAACCCGTTGAACGTAACATAGTCACCCTCCGGCAGGTCTATTTTGTAAAGGTCCCTTAACTCTTCCAACGGCGTCTTTCCTTCCACGATCAACATGCGGTTGTCCATGACCTTTACGCCCGTGACGGGGTGATCGAACTCGTCATTGATGGCGCCGACGAGCTTTTCAACAATGTCTTCCATCGTCACCAGGCCGATGGTGCCGACATATTCATCCACCGCAACAGCGGCCGTAACTTTTTTTTCCTTCATACGGCGCATGGCTTCCAAAACATGGAGAGAAGCAGGCAGGAAGAGAGGTTCGCGCAGCGGCGGCAGCTTGTCCGGAGGAGAGCTGAATAAATCTTTGACGTAATAAAAGCCGATAATATTGTCTATCTGACCGACGAACACCGGCAGCCGCGAGTAACCGCTGTTGAGAAAAACCTCCCGTACGGTCTGCGGCGGATCATCCCAATCCACTCCCACGATTTCCGTGCGGGGCACCATAACATCCCATAATTGATGGTCGCGAATTTTCAGCGCACGCCCCAAGAGCTGCAGGTGATGCGGTTTGACAATGTCGGCGGCGCCGTATTCTCTCACCAGCAGCGGCAGGTCTTCCGCAGAAAAGAGATGATAGGTCTTTTTCTCGTGATGCAGCAAAAGGTTGATCAGGCTCGTCGCCGCCTCAGCCATGCGTATAAAGGGGAAAAAAAACAGATAAAAGATATTGATAAAACGGACTGCCGGACGAATGACGGCATTCGGCAGCTGAACCGCAACGGATTTGGGCAGGATTTCCCCAAAAAGAAGCAAAGACGCCGTTGTGCTCAATACCAAAAGAGTGTTATCAATATGGGAGGCAAATAAATAGACAGCCAGAGAGGCGCAGGCCGTGTTGACGATGTTGTTGCCGACGAGTGTTGCAGCCAGAAACCTTTGATCGGCCCGCAATGGATCCTGCGAAGCTTCTTTCCCGGTTCGATGTCGATGAACGTGCAGTTTGAGGCGATTGGCGGCAATGTATGCGGTTTCGGATCCGGAAAAAAAAGCGCTCAAAATGAACGTCAAAATAAAGAGTGCCAATGCCATAGAATTCTTTCTACTGCATTTCTATTTTTATCCGGCCTGCGGTAGCGTTTTGCAGTGCGGCAATAAAAGACTCAGCCCGAGATCGCCGAATCTTTGCATAGAGGCGTACGGTATCCGCATAATCCGTGCTGATGACTGATGCCGTAAACTGTTCAACGACTTTTAATATCGGGCTTAGCTTTTGATAAGGAAATTCGATCTCAAAAACAGTCGTTTCGTAGCAGGTTATTCTTCGGCATAACTCCAGTACTCTTTTGGCCGACTCGGCATAAGCACGCGCCAGGCCTCCGACTCCTAGTTTGATGCCGCCGAACCACCGCGTAACCGCCACGAGAACGTTGGTCAGATCTTCACCCTGGATGACGGAGAGAATAGGCTTGCCTGCGCTGCCTGCCGGTTCGCCGTCATCAACGGCTCGCGTCACTTCCTCACTGCCGATGCCGATGCGATAGGCGTAGCAATGATGTGAGGCATCATAATGTGTCCTGCGAATCTGTTCCATCAGCCGTTCGGCTTCCTCGCGCGAGGCGACAGGCGCAGCGTAAGCCAGAAAACGGCTGCTCTTTTCCTTCAATTCGGCTTCGCAGGGAGACGCGATGGTAACGAATGAATCCAAAGCTAAACCGTTTTTGCGGAATTTAAACTATTTTGTTTGAAGAACAAAGGATTTTCCCCTAGGGATGCAATCAGGAGATATTCAGCCGTCGAAGCGCCTCGGCGGCCGCGTTCTGCTCCGCCCGCTTCTTTGAAGAGCCCTTGCCTATCCCCATCTTTCTACCGTTTACAGTAACCGAAACGGTATAGATCTTTTGATGATCGGGTCCGCTCTCCTCTTCAACCTGATAAAAGGGACCGGACCAATTCGAATGCTGTGCAAGCTCCTGCAGCAGACTCTTGCTGTTGCGCAGTTTTCCCTCTTCGAGGAGCGAATCAAGTCGACCTGCGATACGGTTAAGAACGAATTTGCGCGCTTCTTCCAGACCGCCGTCGAGATAGAGGGCACCGATAAGAGACTCAAAGGCATCGGAGAGGATGGAGGTTCGGGTTCTGCCTCCGGATCGGCTCTCGGCATCGTTTAGGAGGATAAAGTCGCCCAGCTTTAACTCGGAAGCAAACTCGCTGAGCGTGGTACCGCTGACGAGCAGAGACTTGTAATTCGTTAATGTCCCCTCTGCTTCATCCGGATATTCACGATAGAGGTAATCGGTGATGAGAAAACCGAGCACGGCATCGCCCAAAAACTCGAGCCGCTCATTGGAGGCGTTGCGGTGCTCTCCGCTTTGTACGAGGTACGACCGATGCTTAAGTGCCTGGTGGAGAAGCTCCTTATTTTTGAAGCGGTAACCCAAACGCTTTTCCAAATCCTTCCAATTCTTATGCGGACGACGATAAAGTCCGAGCCTTTCAACCAGCCTGGAGAACAGACGATTCATGCAGAGTCAATCAGAGTATTTTTTGAAAGCCAGGCAGACGTTATGCCCGCCGAATCCGAACGAATTGGAAAGAGCGACCTGCACATCCTTTTTGACGGCTTTATTGGGTGTGTAATCGAGATCGCATTCGGGATCCGGATTTTCGAGATTGATGGTCGGGTGAATGGTGCCGGTATAAAGGGTCATGATCGTGGCGACGGCTTCGGCAGCGCCCGAGGCACCGAGCAAATGACCGATCATGGATTTAGTTGAGCTGATCTTTATCCTATAAGCCAGCTCGCCGAAAGCGGCCTTGATGGCTTCGGTTTCGACCTTGTCGTTAAAAGGCGTCGAAGTTCCGTGGGCATTGATGTAATCCACTTGTTCGGGCGCAAGGCCTGCGTCTTTGAGCGCCAACAGCATGGCCCTCTTGGCGCCGTCGCCGCCGGGGACCGGCGCGGTAATGTGATAAGCATCGGCCGTGTAAGCGGCACCGACGATTTCCGCATAGATCTTGGCGCCGCGCCGCTTGGCATGTTCCAGCTCTTCCAAAACCAGAATGGCGGCGCCCTCGCTCATGACAAATCCGTCGCGGTCGCTGTCGAAGGGACGGCTGGCCTTTTCCGGCTCGTCGTTTCTCGTCGAGAGCGCCTTGAGCGCATTGAAACCGGCCAGTCCCATTTCGGTAATCGGCGTTTCGCTGCCGCCGGTGATCACACCGATTGCCATGCCGCTGCGAATGGCATGAAAAGCCTCGCCGATGGCGTGCGAAGCCGATGCACAGGCCGAAACCGTACAGTAATTGATGCCCTTTAAACCGTAGCGGATCGAAATATGGCCGGGAGTGATGTCGGCAATCAGCATTGGGATGAAGAAGGGACTGACTTTGCGCGGGCCGCCCGCGAGGTAGAGTTTGATCTGTTCTTCGAACGTCTTCATGCCGCCGATGCCGGAAGCGACGATGACGCCGAATAGATCGGTATCGGTCTCTTCGAAGCGAATGCCCGAATCTTTGACCGCCTGGTCGGCAGCCGCAAGCGCCAGCTGCGTAAACCGATCCATGTGACGGACCTCTTTACGGTCGAGATATTCGTTCGGATCAAAGTTTTTGACTTCGCCGGCGATCTTTGTCGCATGGTTCGAGGCGTCTATTTGGGTGATCGGCCCGATGCCGCTTTTCCCTTCGACAAGATTGTTCCAAAAGGTCTGCAGATCGTTCCCGACCGGCGTAAACACCCCCATGCCTGTGACAACCACCCGGTTCAACTTCATAACTCACCTGATTAAAAGGTCAATTTTTCCGATCTCGGCTGCTGGTTCAGTTTGAAGAAAATAATTGCGGAATGGTCTGTGGTAAAGTTAGAGGCGGCTGATGCCGCCTCTGTTACTAAAGTCGGCTCAGGCAAGATTTTTACTGCGCAAATATCTCAGCGCATCACCGACTGTCTGCAGCTTTTCCGCTTCCTCGTCGGGAATTTCGATGCCGAACTCTTCTTCAAAGGCCATCACCAACTCGACGGTGTCTAAAGAATCGGCGCCGAGGTCATCGATAAAAGAAGCGTCTTCCGTTACCTGCGAGGCATCGACACCCAATTGGTCGACGATTATTTGTTTGACTCGCTCTTCCACAGCTGACATGTTTCTACCTCCTGGATATTGAGATTATTATGGTTTGAATTCTACGGACCGTAACTCCTCACATGACCATGCCGCCGTCGACGTGCAGGACTTGGCCGGTCACATAATCGGAAAGCGGCGAAGCCAAAAAGAGCACCACATCGGCGACATCTTTGGGCTGTCCGGCTCTCTGCAAGGGAATCAAGTTTAAAAAGCTCTGCTTTGCCGATTCCGGCAGGCCGCGCGTCATATCGGTCTCAATATAGCCGGGCGCAACCGCATTGACCTGAATGTTGCGCGAACCAAACTCCTTTGCCGCCGATTTGGTCAGAGCGATCACTCCGCCTTTTGAGGCCGAATAGTTCGCCTGGCCGGCGTTGCCCATAACTCCCACCACCGACGCAATATTGATGATCTTGCCGGCGCGCTGTTTCAGCATGGGTCTGGAGGCCGCCTTGATGCAGTTGAAAACGCCTTTTAAATTGACGCGCAGAACCAGATCCCATTCTTCCTCGCTCATGCGCATAATCAGGTTATCGCGGGTAATGCCGGCGTTATTGACCAAAATATCGAGACGGCCGAATTCTCGAATTGCCGCCGAAATCAGTTCCTCTGCCTGCTCGGGCACCGAGACGTCGGTTTTGCACGCGATCGCTCTGCCCCCGCGGCTGCGTATGGTCTCGGCCGTTGCTTCGGCAGTCGTCAAATCGATATCGGAAATGACGACGCTGCATCCTGCGGCAGCCAACGCCTCGGCGATGGCGGCGCCGATGCCCCTGGCTGCTCCCGTAACGACGGCTGTCTTGCCTTCCAATGAAATCAATTACCTTCCTCCAAAAGCGTCAATTGTTCTACAGTGCCGACGGAGAGAACGTTCAGCGAGCGGTCGATTCGACGCACCAAACCGCTCAAGACCTTTCCCGGCCCGACCTCTATAAAGCGTTCCGCACCGTTTGCCTGCATCTGCTGAATGGTTTCAACCCACTGCACGGGACTGCACAGCTGTTCGATCAACGCCGCTTTCAGCTGCCGAGGATCCGTAGACGGCCTTCCGCTGACGTTGCTGAATACGGGGACTGCCGGCGCGCGAAACTCGATCGTTTCGACAACTTGACTGAGCGGCCCCAGCGCCGGGCGCATCAATGGGGAATGAAAGGCACAGCCGACATTGAGCCTGACAGCCCGCTTGGCACCGGCGGCTTCAGCAAGGCTGATTGCTTTCGCCACAGCCGCTTCCGTGCCTGAAACGACGATTTGATCCGGCGCATTGAAATTCGCGGCGATGATGGTTCCCTCAGCGGATGCGGTGCGGCAGATGTCTTCGACTTGGCTCTTTTCCAGACCGATGATCGCCGCCATCGCGCCTTTGGCTTCTTCGCCGGCCGCCTGCATCAACTCTGCGCGCTGCTTCACGAGCTTGAGTCCCTCTTCGAAGGATAAAACGCCCGCAGCCGTCAGCGCCGTGTATTCACCCAAACTGTGACCGGCAACGCACGCGGGTTCGATGCCTTTTTCCCGCAACAATTCATACACGACAAAACTGTGAACGAAAACTGCCGGTTGGGTATAGCGTGTCTGTGCCAGTCTTTCGTCCGGTCCGTTGAAGCAGATGTTCGCCAGATCAAAGCCCAAAATTTCTTCAGCGGAACGGAACCGTTGACGTACGGATTCAAAAGCATCGAACAGGTCTTTCCCCATACCGACATATTGGGAACCCTGTCCTGGAAAGAGAAAAGCGATTTTTTGCGCTGTCGACATGGCGGATTCGGCTTTCGGCTTGGGTTAAAAACGGATGGCAGCGGATCCCCACGTCAATCCGCCGCCGAACGCAACCAGCACCACATCATCGCCCGGCTTGATGCGGCCTTGTCGCCGCGCCTCATCCAATGCAATCGGGATCGATGCCGCCGAGGTATTGCCGTAACGATTGACGTTGACATAGACCTTTTCCGGCGGCAGTTTGATGCGTTTGGCCGTCGCATCGATGATGCGGATATTGGCTTGATGAGGGATGAGCAGATCGACGTCATCCGTGGTCAGGCCCGCGCGCTCGAGGATCAGCTCGGCTGCGTCGCCCATCGAAGTGACGGCGTTTTTAAACACTTCTTTGCCTTCCATGCGGAGGAAATGCAGCTTTTTTTCGTAATTTTCCGGCGTCGGCGGATGTTTCGTGCCGAGACCGTCCAATTTGAGAAGATCGGCCAGGCGGCCGTCGCTGCGGATATAGACGGCCAGTATGCCGTGTTCATCCACCGCAGGCTGCAGAACGACGGCCCCGCCGCCGTCGCCGAACAGAACGCAGGTATTGCGATCGGTATAATCGGTTACGCGTGAAAGCGACTCGGCGCCGATGATTAAAACGTTGCGCGCTTTTTTGGCGGCGATCAAAGCGTCGCCCAATTCCAGAGCGTATATAAAACCGGTGCAGGCTGCCTGAATATCAAAAGCCGCGGCATTGACTGCGCCGATGTTCTTTTGCACAAAGACCGCCGTTGCCGGAAAGCCGATGTCTCCGGTGATGGTGGCCAAAATAATGACATCGACGTCTTCCGGAGCCAGACGGGCATCGGCAAGGGCATTGAGAGCCGCTTCGGTCGCCAGATCGGAGGTAAATTGATCGGGCGCCGCAATATATCTCGTTTCGATGCCGGTTCTCGTCTTGATCCATTCGTCGCTCGTATCGACCATCTTTTCCAGATCGGCGTTGGTCAAAATCTTTTTCGGCAGCGCCATGCCGGTCCCGACGATACGAGAAAAAGGTTTATTGATCATAAAGATTCTTTCGTTGCAAACAGACCCGTCACTCTTTCTGCAGTTTTAAAGCAAATTCCGCTTCGATCTTGCCGTTAACATCTTCCGTGATGAACTTGTAGGCAGCCAATACGGCGTTTTTAATGGCGCGGGGAGTCGATTTGCCGTGCGCGATCACGCAGCAGCCTTGGACGCCCAAAAGCGGCGCACCGCCGTATTCCTGATAATCGAAAACCTTGCGAATGCCATCGAGCGTCGGTTTCATCAGCACGGCGCCGATCTGGGAAAAAAGATACTTTTTCACCAATCGACGCATATTCATCTTAAAGAGTCCATGCATGCTCTCGGCGGCTTTAAGCACAATGTTGCCGACAAAGCCGTCGCACACCACGACATCGGTCACACCGCGAGTAATGTCGCTGCCTTCAACATTGCCGATGAAATTGCAGTCGCACTGTTTGAATAATTGATAGGCCTTCAGCGCCAATTCGTTGCCTTTGCCCTCTTCATGGCCGATGTTCAGCAGACCGACGCGCGGCCGGTCGATATTGAACAGCTTTGCCATATAGATGCTGCCCATGATGCCGAACTGCACCAGGTCCTCCGGCCGGCTGTCGACGTTGGCGCCCACGTCAAGCAGCAGCACTTTTCGCCCCTCTTGGGTGGGAAGAAGTTGACCGATCGCAGGCCGGCGAATCCCTTTGATGCGCTTCAGACCGAACAATGCCGCCGCCATTACGGCGCCGGTATTTCCGGCGCTGACCACACCGTTGACTTGGCGCTTGGCGTGGAGGTTCATGGCAACGGCAATGGAGGAATCGCTTTTTTTCAGCGCGACGGAAGGCTGTTCGTCCATGCCGACGACTTCCGAGGCATGAACGACGGATATCGGCAAATCGTGAATATGAAAATGACGATTCAGTTCTTTTTGCACAACCTCCTTGTCGCCGACAAGGACGATTTCAAATCGCCCTTTGGAAGCGCGCGCCGCCTCTACACCTCCATGGACGGCATCGTGCGGCGCGTTATCTCCCCCCATGGCATCCAATGCGATCCTAATCACGCAATCTCCGATCTAAAAAGCTGTTTTACATGAAAAAATCGGATAGAATTAGCCTGCGGCAGGCAGAAAAAGATTAGGATTCGCGGGGTAAAAAGATCGAACGGCCTTTGTAGTAACCGCAGTTCGGACATGCACGGTGCGGCAGTTTGGGTTGATGGCAGTTCGAGCACTCGACAACGGTCGGCACTTCGGCCCGCCAATTCGCACGCCGTTTTCCTTGTCGGGAATGCGAATGTCTACGTTTCGGATTCGGCATCGTTTCCTCTATTGGGTTAGGGTTAATCGAACTTGAGCTTGCTCAGCGCTTCCCAGCGCGGATCACGATAGTTGTCTCCGCAGGTGCATTGCGTCAGGTTGAGATTTGCACCGCAGTGGGGACACAGCCCTTTGCAATCCACATGACAAAGCTTTTTATAAGGGATCGCAAGCAACAACGTGTCCCTTACCGCTTCGGTAATGTCGACCTCATTGGTCGTCTTGGCGATCAGATAGATATCCTCATCATTCCGTGCGGCCAGCTTTTCGTCCGGCGTCATAATCGAGCTGATGGTCTCGTCCAGTGCCAGCACATACGGTTCCAGGCACCGATCACAAACCAGTTCAACTCGAGTCCTCAGCCGCGTTTTGACAAATATTTCCTCTCCGATCTTGTCGACCAAATAAAAAATATCGACAGGAAAGGTAAAGCCGTCTTCTTTCAAGAGCTCAATATCGAAAGGGCTGACCTGTTCTTCAAATTCTGAATGCCCTTCCTTGATCCGACTGAGAAAAAATCTGATCACAGCCATCCTCGAAAAATCGGCGGCAAAATTAGCAATAAATCCCTTAAGAGTCAAGCAAAAATTCGTTTTTTATGAATTATATTCAAATTTATTTGTCAGCCTGACCGGCGATCCTTTTAGAGAAGTTCTACCTGGCTGAAAAAGAAGCTGATTTCGTGTTGGGCGTTTTCGATCGAGTCGGAGCCGTGCACGACGTTTCGCGATACGGTCTCGGCCCAAAGATGACGAATGGTTCCTTCGGCTGCCTCATGAGGGTCGGTTTTGCCCATCAAAGCGCGCCAATCGGCGACCGCATTTTCTTTTTCCAAAACCGCGACAACCACCGGGCCTTCGGTCATGAACTCGACCAGCTTGGTAAAAAACGGCTTGCCGCGATGGATTTCGTAAAAAGACTCGGTCTCTTTACGGGTCAGCTTGATCATCTTCATGGCTTTGATCTGAAATCCCGCCGTGAGGATTTTGTCGAGGACTTTGCCCAACAAGGCTTTTTCGAGGCAATCGGGTTTAAAGATGGCCAATGTCTGTTCCATAGCGTTTCAGTCCCTGGTTGATGATCAATGATTAGGATTGTGTCAACATACTCTGTAAAACGTCGGTCAAGTCGGGGTGACCGATTTCCTGAAGATCATAGAAAACGCGCGTAGAGGGCTTTTCGATGCGGATGACGCGGCGAAGATCGATCGGTGTGCCGATAATGACGGCATCGCAATCGACGACATTGATGGTGGCTTCGAGGTCGCGCATTTGTTCTTCGCCGTAGCCCATGGCGGGCAGCAGACTGCCGATGTGGGGATAACGACGAAAGGTATCGACAAGCGATCCTCTCAAAAAAGGCCGCGGATCGACCACTTCAGCCGCGCCGAACTTTTGCGCTGCAATGACGCCGGCGCCGAAAGACATTTCTCCGTGAGTTAAGGTGGGGCCGTCTTCGATCACCAGGACTTTCCTGCCGGCGACCACCTCGGGTCTCTCCAAACGAATAGGCGACGCGGCTTCGATAATGACGGCACGCGGATTCGCCGCCCGTATGTTTCCGTAAAGGGTACGAACGTCCTCCAAACGCGCCTCCGGCACCTTGTTGATGACTACGGCGTCGGCCAGCAGCAGATTGGTTTCACCCGGATGATAACGGATCTCATGACCCGGCCGCAGGGGATCGACGACGGTTATATGCACATTCGGCGTAAAGAAAGGAATGTCGTTGTTGCCTCCGTCCCATAAAATCACATCGGCTTCCTTTTCCGCTTCGCGCAAAATTGCCTCATAGTCGACGCCCGCAAAAACGACCGAACCGGCAGCGATGTGAGGCTCATACTCTTCCATCTCTTCGATGGTACAGCGATATTTTTTCAGATCGTCATAGGAAGCAAACCTTTGCACGCGTTGAGCAACCAAGTCGCCGTAGGGCATAGG
>JAPDPN010000009.1:30213-45260 GCA_034506455.1 Candidatus Zhuqueibacterota bacterium
TTAAGGCCAGCTCAACTTCCTGATAGCTGCTTGCCGTAACGAGTTTTTGTCGGATGAGAGATGCATGAGGAAGTCCTTTGAAATAATGTACCAACTGTTTGCGCATAAAGGCGACGGCATGCTTTTCGCCCATCTTTTCGATGGATCTTTGCAGGTGGTCGAGAGCGGTTCGAACTCTTTCGTCCGGTGAAGGCTCAGCCAGGAGAACGCCGTGGTCCAGAAACCGACGGGTTCGGCGGAAAATCCATGGATTTCCGCAGGCGGCGCGTCCGATCATGACGCCGCGGCAGCCCGTCGTTTCGAACATCCGCAGTGCGTCGGCCGGGGACCTGACATCGCCGTTGCCGATAACCGGTATCGAAACCGCTTCGACGACTCTGCGGATGATATACCAGTCCGCCTTGCCGCCGAACTGCATCGTCTGGGTTCGGGGATGTATGGTCACTGCGGCGATGCCGACGTCGACCAGGCGTTGAGCCGCTTCGACAACGTTGATGGAAGCAGCATCCCAGCCGCTGCGCAGTTTGGCGGTAACCGGCAGAGCGACGGCGCGCACGGCGGCAGCGGCGATCTTTTGCAGTAACGGCAAATCCTTGAGCAGAGCAGAGCCGGCGCCTCGGCGAACCACCTTTTTGGCGGGGCAACCAAAGTTCAGGTCGATAAAGTCCGGCTTTAATTGAGCCAAGATACGGGCAGCCTCGGCGACGGTTTCCGGTTCGGCACCGAAAACCTGCAGTCCGATCGGCCGTTCCGACTCGACAAATTCCGCCAACTTGAGGGTCTTTGCCTGATTGCGCACCACACCGTCGGCGCTGATCATCTCGGAGTAGACAAGATCGGCACCGAATTCTCGGCAGATTTGCCGAAAAGGAGAATCAGACCAGCCGGCCAGCGGCGCAAGCGCCAAATATTTTTCCCCGTTGAAAATCACAAAGTTAATATAAGTTATTAACGGCAAGCATGCAAGGGTTTCCGATTCGTTGAATCGGAACAAACGGCGTGACCATCAGGCTTCGGGGAAACAAAAGCGCCGGACTTCAGTTTTAGCCAAAGCTTCCTCCAGTAGGGATTGATAGTCGCCGAGTTTTTCCTCTGCTTCGTATACCTCGGCGATTTTTGCGTTGGTTTCCGGATTGGGGGGCGCCATAAAGCTGCAGCAGTCGTCGTAGGGTTCGGTAGAGACTTCATAAGTGCCGATCCTTCTGGCGATGCGGATGATTTCATCTTTTTCCATACCGATGAGCGGCCGTAGGATCGGTATCCGAACGGCCTCGGAGATGGCGGCAATATTGGGCAAAGTCTGCGAAGCCACCTGCCCGAGGCTGTCTCCCGTAATTAGGGCGCGGCATCCCTCCCGAATCGCTATCCTTTCCGCCAGCCTTAGCATCATGCGTCGATAAAGCACAATGCGCAGTTTGGTCGGTGCGGAAAGAATGATCGCCCGCTGAAGTTCGGCCAGGGGCACCAAATAGAGTTTAGATTGAAATTGATAGATGTTGAGCCGTTTAACCAGTTCCACGGCGTTGTAGTAGGAGCTTTTTTCGGTAAAAGGGAAGCTGTGAAAATGAACAAACGCGACGCTGCAGCCGCGCTTCATCATAAGAAAGGAAGAAACCGGCGAATCGATGCCCGAAGAAATCAAGCTGAGCACTTTGCCGGTACTGCCGATCGGCAGCCCCCGTTCTCCGGGCACCGATTTGACCGAAAAATAGACCTTGCGGTTAAAGATTTCGATTTTAACGGTTAATTCGGGGTTGCGCAAATCCACGCGCTTTCCCAGGCGGTCGTGTACTTCGGCGCCGACCAGGCGGTTTATTTCGACTGAGGTCAGGGGAAACGATTTGTCGGCACGACGGGTATCGACGCAAAAGCTCTCGAAACTCAGATTTCGCACCTGTTCCAAAACCTGCTGTTTGAGTTCCTCCGGATCGGTCGATCCGCGATGTGCGACGCGGATCTCGGCAATGCCGATGACTTTTTGCAGTCGAGAGAGCAACAGATCCGGGTCGGCTTCAGCAGGGGGATAGACAAACATGCGGCCGTACTCGTTGACGATGCGTACGCCTTTGATATCGGCAAAGGCGCGGCGCATCGCTTGCCGCAAACGCGACTCAAAAAAAGAGCGATTCCCCTTTTTCAGCGCAATTTCGCTGTGATGGATGATGAAAAGCTGATCCTCGTTGCTGATCATCCTTTTTTCGACAATATGGTCAGAAGAAAAAAAATCCGACCCTTGCGAGTCGGATGCGATGGTCTACCTAATCAACACTCCTTCGAGCAGAATTTTGCCGACGCATTCGCCGGCTGCTGCAAGATCGATTTTCTTAGATTTGGAGAGGATCCAATTGGTGGAAATTTGATCGAGGGCGCCGAAAACTGTCTGTTTAAAAATCGTCGGCGGAATGTCCGCGCGAAAAATTCCGGCGCGCTGACCTTCCAAAAAGGCCTCTCCCAACGGTTCAAGATACTCTTTGAATTTGGTTCCCTGGTAATCGTGCAAAAACTTGTTGCTTTGGCGCAGCTCCACGATGAGCAGCATTGCCAGGTCGGGATTCTTGCGAACAGTTTCGCAATGGTGCGCGATATAGGCAAGTATTTTCTCTTGAGGAGACTGCAGAGCCGTCATCGCTGTTTTCATTTCCTCGATGATTGGAGTCATTTCCTCTTCAAATATGGAAATGAGGAGATCGTCCTTGTTTTTGAAGTAAAGGTACGTCGTGCCTGTTGCAACGCCGGCAATCTTGGCGATTTCTTCCACTTTGGCTTTGAAAAAGCCGTCTCGCGCAAAAAGCTTAATGGCTGCTTTAAGCAGACGTTCACGCTTTGAAGGATCCATACTCAAACCTCCCTAAAGTGGTTGAATATTCTTCAACATAGTAAAGAAACTCGGTTTAAAAAGCAAGAAAATTGTCGAATAGATCTTCAAGAATCTGTGCCGACGTCGAAGGTTGAAATCATTCCAAACCGGGTATAAAGTTAGTATCTCTTATTTATTAAAAGTGTTGACAATAGTTGATTTTTTTTGTAGAATAGCTGCGTTTATTCAGGCTTTGCACTCCGAAGATTCTATTGGGTAAAAACCATATCATCTGCAACGGAGGTACAATGAAAAGAGCAATAGTCAGGGTTATGGCCATCGCGCTGATTCTTCCGGCGGCCTTTACGACGGTATTGGCGTCGGGCGTAGAGTTGACGGGCGTCGGTTCGCGCGCGCAGGCGATGGGCGGCAACTATCGGGCAGTTGCTGCAGATTGGAGCGCCATGTATTGGAACCCTGCCGGTTTGGCGTTCACCAAAGGACTGACGGCGGGAGCAAGTTTCCAGGTCGTTTTTCCGCAGGCGACTTTTACGGTTGCCAACAGTCTTTACGGCATGAGAAGGAATGTCACCTATCCTTTTAGCTGTGTTTATCGCAACGAGAGGCCGAATGAATCACAGGCCTTTTTCTTACCCTCAGCCGGCGTAGCTTATAAAGTCGGCAATAATATTGCCTTCGGCCTCGGTGTTTGGGCGCCTTTTGGTCTGGGCTCCAAATGGGATTTGTTGCGCACGGTAAGCAGCAATTACGGCCGTGTCCCGGGCAGACCGTTCGACACCTACAGCACCAAATATCCCAACGTCGAATATGAAAGCAATCTTCAGGTCATCGACATTCACCCGACGGTGGCGGTTCAGCTCAGCGACAAGCTGGCTGTCGGTGCCGGTTTAAGCTTCCTGCTCACTGACATTTACATCCGCAAACCGGTCTACATTCAGAATCCCTATCTCTATCATCCCGTTTTGGCACCCATGCTGGACAACTTTGCTGCCGTCAGAGGGTTGAGCAACCTTCTTACAGGAATGCGGCAATACCCCTTTGATCATCTGCTGACACAGGCCGAACTCGACGGCAACGGCACCGGCCTAGGCGCCAATTTCGGTGTCACCTTCAAGGCAACGGACAAGATCAGCATCGGCGCTTCGGTGCAGTATTATCTGGATCAGAACCTCGAAGGAACCTTTAGCAACACCATTTATTTCCCGGAGGTAATGCCGTATCAGGCTGCCCTGACTCAGTTGGCCGATTCGGTGTTTACGCCGATGCTGCAACAAGGCATGCTGACACCGGATCAATATTTCATCCTGACCAACTACTTCTCCGGCCAGGTTGTGCCGCAGCCGGTAAAGGACGTAAAAACGGCCTTGCCGCTTCCGGCCAAATTCGGCATCGGCGTAAGCTATTCGGGGCTAAAGAATACCGTGTTGACTGCTGATGTTGCCTATACGCAATGGTCCGCATGGGATACGATCGTCATCGAGGACAAGAACGGCGGCACGGCTGCGGAGTTGGTGCAGAATTGGAAAAATACGCTGCGTTTCGGCGTCGGTTTTGAATACACTGCCGGTACGGCGAAAATTCGCGGCGGTTTTTACAGCGAGCCCCCGGCGGCAGTCGACGAGACGCTGACCGTTATGATCCCGGACATCAATCGCCGCAACGTCTTTTCCTTGGGCTTGTCAGTACCGGTCGGCTCGGTTTCTCTTGCCTTCAATTACGAAAAGCTTTTCATCGGCGACAAAACGGTCACGACGTGGGTTTACGACAAAAACTCGGCTGCGCAGAACTTGGCCGGAACCTACACCCTGAACGTCAACAATCTGATGGTCGGCATCGAGTACAAGTTCTAATGACCGTCTATTCAGTCGAACTTTAGCTCGACAGAAATAAAATGGAGCCTCGAGGCGTTCCTTCAGCTTCGAGGCTTTTTTTATTGCTCGAGGTATTCCATGAAACGCTTGTGGGCTTTAGTGATTTTTGCCTTAGTTGTGCCGGCTTGCCGAATTGATCAAGGCTTGGAACCGACGCGCAGCGGGCTGTCCGGCACGGTGCGGTTTAAAAAGCAGTGGCCGGCGTCTACCGATCAAGTGATGGTGGTGGCGGCAACCAAGTTCCCGCCGACGGCGATCAGCGACATTGTCATGAGCGAGCCGTTGCCGACATTCGTGGATTCTGCTCAGTATGTCATTTGGACGCCGCCCATGACCTTTGCCGCCGTCGGCGTCGTCTGGAAGGAAAAAGATCAGCCTTGGGATGTGACCAACATTATCGGCATCTATTTCCCGACAAACAATTATTTTTCGCCGGGACAAGTGGTTATTCCCGACAAAAAAACGCTGGTGCAGGGTATCGACATTACGGCGGATCTTTCCAAAGCACGGCCGAAAACGGCCAGCGCCATCCAAGGCATGTTGGTCGCCAAGGGTGTTTGGCCGCCGGCGGCGCGACAAGTGCTCGTCATCGCTTCGCCCCTTATCTTGCCTACCGGTCTGCTCGATATCATTTTCAGTCCGCCGATTCCGGCAGGCTTTGATTCGACAGCCTTTTCGATCTCTGTTCCCCCAGGCACTTATCGTCTCATCGGCGCGCTGTTGATCGAGGAGAACAAGCCCATCGGTGTGGAAAGCATCAAAGCCGTGTATAAAAAGCGTCCCAGCGATCTCTTGCCCGCGGCCGTCGGAGTGCCCAACGATACGACCGTCGTTAGAGGCATTCGCCTCGTGCTCGATTTCGGAGGAACTTTGCCATGAAGCCCCTGATGCTGATTTCGGCTTTGCTCGTCGGTCTTCTCGGAAACGCTCTTCCCCGCGAAACCGGAGTTCTGGCCGGTAAAGTCGTCGACAAGAAAAACGGAGCTCCCCTACCGGGAGTGAACGTTACCCTCGTCGGCACGGTGATGGGGACCGCTACCGATGCCGCAGGCCGCTTTGAATTAAAGCGCATTCCGGTCGGGACCTATGACGTGCAATTTACTATGATCGGCTACAAGCGTCATCGCCAGACCAACGTATCGATTCAGGCCGGTCAGACCACAACTCTGCATATTGAAATGACGGAGACGGTTTTGGAGACGCCGGAATTGGTGGTGACTGCAGGTAAGCGACGCCAAAACATCTCGGATTCTCCCAACAGCGTCGGGGTACTGACGCAGAAAGAGCTGTTGTCGCGCAGCGACATCTACTTGGACAAAGTGCTGCAGTATGCCTCCGGAGTGAATTTTATCGGCAGTCAGATCAACATCCGCGGTTCATCGGGATTCAATTACGGCGCAGGCAGCCGCGTGCTGCTTGTGGTAGACGGTGTACCGGTCATGCCCGGAGACAGCGGCGACATCAAATGGGACAACATTCCGACTACGCAGATCGAACGCGTGGAAGTGGTTAAAGGCGCGGGGTCGGCGTTGTACGGCTCGAGCGCGCTCGGCGGCGTCGTCAACGTGGTGACCAAGCGACCCGGGGGCAAACCGACCACGACGCTGCGGCTGGCTTCCGGAGTTTACGATCGCCCCGCCTATCCCGAATGGCGGTGGACGGATAAGCTGCTCTATTTCACCGATGTCGATGCGGATCATGCCCGGCAGATTGGCAGATCGGAGCTGCTTGTCGCGGCCGGCCGGCACCAATCGACCGGTTATGCGCAAAACACGTCCTACCTTCGTCACAACGGCAGCATCAAGTGGGCGTATCGTTTCAGCGGCAATCATTACCTGACGGCGATGACAAGCTATGAAGGCGGCGAACGGCAGAGCAGTCTGATGTGGCGCAGTCAGCGCCGGGCGTTGGAGGTGAACCCCGAGGCGCTGGGCGATTATGTGGTTTCGCATAAATACTTGTTGAATCTACAGCATCAATGGGTCGTCAGCAAAAAACTGCGACTGCAATCGCGGCTTTCGTACTATACCAACTATTGGAAGAACTATTTCCACGACAATTTGAACGCTTCGACGGCGCAAAAGCCGGGCTATGAAATTCAGGCCGACTGGCAGATCAGCGAGCGAAACTCGCTGATTATCGGCAGTGAAGGGAGCTGGGATCATGTCAAATCCGGGCTGGTCGGCAATCACGATCAACACACGTTGGCGGGCTATATTCAGAATGAGCGGCGGGTATTGCGCAACGTCAACCTCACGTTGGGGGCACGGTACGACCATCAGTGGGTGGACATCGGGCTGCGGGACAGTGAATGGAGCCCCAAAGCCGGGGTTGTGTGGCATTTGCGGCCGGAGCTCGCTCTGCGCGCGTCTTCGGGACGGGGGTTCCGCGCTGCGAGCATGTCGGAACGCTTTCCCAACGGCATCTACAGCGGCCTGGTCATTGTACCCAATCTGAATTTGAAATCCGAGAGCTCCTGGTCGCACGAGGCCGGCATTAATTGGTCGCCGCGGCCGCAGTTTTATGTTGATGTTGCAGGCTTTATCAATGATTATTGGGATATGATCGAACCGCGGCCGGACGAAAACCAGGTCATCCGATTCATCAATGTCACGCGCGCGCGCATTTCGGGGGTGGAGATGACCGCAACGCTGCAGCCGATCAAGCCGCTGTTTTTGAACCTTGGCTTCACCTTCATGAATCCCCAGGACCTCAAGCAAAACACGGTCCTTTCCTATCGTCCCAAAAGCCTGGCGACACTTTCCGCCGCCTACACCTTCGGCAGTTTTGAGGCAGGGGCGGATTTTCGGTACGTCTCGCGCATCGAGCGGGTCGAGGTGTATCCCAATGACGAACGCGTTCCGCAAAAAGTCCTCGACCTGCGCGCAGCCTGGAAGCGCGGCAGTCTGCGCCTGGCGCTCAACGTCAACAACGTCTTTAATTACAACTATACGCAGATGGAACGAACTCTAATGCCTATTCGGCATTATGTCCTTTCAGCAATTGTCCAGCAATAAAAGAGACGGGAGTTATTATGCGCATCAGCTTTTGGGGAGTGCTTGTCATGCTTATCCTTGCGGGTTGCTCATCAAACGAACCGTTTCCGGAACGCGCCCCGACTGAAAAAGTAAGGGCCGAATTGGCCAAACTGGCGCCGGCGCCGATCGAGGTCGATCTGCAGGGGCTTTCCGAGGGTGACCGCAAGGCATTGGGAAAGCTGATCGAAGCAGCCAAAGAGATCGACGAGCTGTTTTTGATGCAGGTTGATCCGGCTAATCCCAAAATCCGTAAAAAGCTGCAGGAGGCCGGTCTGTCTGATCATTTGGAATTGTTCAAAGTCATGTTCGGGCGGTGGAATCGACTTGTCGAAAACGAGCCGTTTCTTGACCGAAAACCTAAACCGTTGGGGGCCGGGTTTTATCCCGAGGACATGACGCGGGAAGAGTTTGAGAAGTTTTTGCAAAAGCATCCTGATCAAGCAGCAGCTTTTGCTAACGAATTCCGCATTATTCGGCGGACAAACGGAAAATTGATTGCCGTGCCGTATCATGAGGCCTATCCGGTAGCGAAAGCCGCAAAGTTGCTCAAAGAAGCGTCAGCGTTGACCGATGATCCGTCTCTGGCCAAATATCTCGCTTTGCGCGCCGAAGCGTTGATCACTGATGATTATTTCGAGAGCGATATGGCTTGGATGGATCTGGCCGGTGATCTCGAGGTGGTCATCGGCCCCTATGAGGTTTATGAAGATGCGCTCTTTAACTATAAAGCGGCTTACGAAGCGTTCATCTGCCGTGTCGATCATCAAGAAAGCGAAAAGCTGAAGCGCGTAACCGACCATTTGCACGAGTTGGAGGCCTCCTTACCGATTCCTGACGCTTACAAAAATTTCAGCCGCGGTTCGAGCTCGCCCATCAAAGTGGTCAACGAGATCTTTTCCGCGGGAGATACCAAAGCAGGCATCCAGACTACGGCGTTCAACCTGCCGAACGATGAGCGGGTTCGTCGAGCCAAAGGCTCGAAAAAGGTGATGCTGAAGAATATAGCCCGCGCCAAATATGAACTCTGCTGGATGCCGATCGTCCGCGTCGTTCTTGCGCCTCATGCGCTGGATAAGGTCTCTTTCGATGCCTATTTTAACCATGTCCTCATGCACGAAGTCAGCCACGGACTGGGGCCGGGGTTCATTATCAAAAACGGCAAGGAGACAACCGTCAGTAAAGAGTTGAAGAATCTTTATTCCACCATCGAAGAGTGCAAAGCCGATGTACTCGGCATGACGACGCTCGAACAGCTCATTCGCAAGGGTGTTTATACGGACTTGCCGTTGGAGAGCATATATGCTTCTTACCTCGGCGGTATGTTCCGTTCGATTCGTTTCGGCATCGATGAGGCGCACGGCGCCGGAGTGGCAATTCAGTTCAATTTCCTTTTAGAAAAAGGCGGCTTTTTCGAGACGGCCGACGGACGTTTGGATTACGATGCCGCCAAGCTGAAATCCGGCCTGCAGGAGCTTGCGGCCCGACTATTGATTATCGAAGCGACCGGTGATTACGAGGCTGCGGCGCAGCTCATTGAGCGTTACAAGCGTCGGACACCGCTCATGGATCGATTCCTGCGTGAACTCAAAGATGCACCGATAGACATTCGGCCCATTTTTGCCGTCGAAGCAACAGGCGGCACCCTCTAGTTCGCAAAGAAAGGACAACGATGAAAACAGGACGAGCAATCAAGATGATACTGCTGACGGCGGTTGTCAATGGTTTGGTATACGGACAGATGGAACGTTCGCAAGTCGAAGACCGATACAAATGGAATCTGCGCGATCTGTACGACAGCGACGATGCGTGGGCACAGGCGAAAGCCAAGGTAACGGCAGAATATCGCGAAATCACGCGTTATAGAGGCAGATTGGCCGAATCTCCCGCTGTTTTGCGCGAATGCCTGGATTTCAACAGCAATCTGAACAAAGAATTCAATCGTCTTTGGGTTTATGCGCAGCAGAGCTTTGATCTGGACACGCGGGATCCGATCTATCAAGCCAAAGTGCAGGAGCTGCAGCAGGCGGCTGCAGAAATCGGCGCTCTATCGGCGTTCATCGAGCCGGAAATTCTGCAGATCGACGCCGAAACTTTAGAACGGTTTCTTCGCGAGGAACGGGGTTTGGCCGTGTACGAGTTCTATCTTCGCGATCTGCTGCGCAAAAAAGCGCATCGGCTCAGCGAAGGCGAAGAGCGCATCCTGGCCGAATCGTCGCGTATCTCCGGCGCCGCCCACGACATCTACAGCATTTTTACCAACGCCGAACTGCCTTACCCGACCGTTACGCTGAGCACCGGCGAGCAGGTCAAGTTGACTTCGGCAGGGTTTGCCAAGCATCGCGCGGCGGCGAATCTCGCCGATCGTGAACTGGTCTTCCGCGAGTTTTTCGGCGCTTTGCAGCGGTTTCAAAGCACGCTCGGGACCTCGTTGGCGACGGCGGTCAACAGCCACATCTTTTACGCCAAAAGCCGCCGCTACGATTCCTGTCTGGCTGCCGCGCTCGACGCCAACAACATTCCTCTCGATGTCTATTACCGCCTTATCGACAACGTCAATGCCAACCTTCCCTCGTTTCATCGCTACCTCGACATCAAGCGGCGTCTGCTCGGAGTCGATGAGCTGAAATACAGCGACATGTACGCACCGACGGTCGCCGGAATCGACCTCAAATATTCGATCGAAGAAGCTTACGCTTTGGTTCTGCAGGCGCTGGCGCCGTTGGGCTCCGAGTACGTCGCAACGGTCAAAAAGGCAATGGAGGAGCGCTGGATTGACGTCTATCCGACGGTCGGCAAGCGGTCCGGCGCCTATTCCTCAGGCGACGCCTACGACGTGCATCCCTTCATTCTCCTCAATTTTAACGGCGCCTATAACGACGTCAGCACGCTGGCGCACGAGCTTGGACACACCATGCACAGCTACTATTCCAATAAGCATCAGCCTTATCCGTTGGCCAATTATCCGATTTTCGTCGCCGAAGTCGCCTCGACCTTTAACGAAGCCCTGCTTATCGAATACATGTTAAAAACGATTCGTAACGACGACACGCGTTTGTCGCTGCTCATGGAGTATCTCGACGGCCTCAAAGGCACCGTCTTTCGTCAAACGCAATTTGCCGAATTCGAGCTGCGCATTCACGAGCTCGCCGAGCGCGGCGAGGCGTTGACCGGCGAAACGCTGACCCGCATCTACGGCGATATTTTCCGCAAATATTACGGCCACGATAAAGGCGTGTGTCGAGTGGATGATCTGTATGCTTATGAGTGGGCGTATATTCCGCATTTCTATTACAATTTTTATGTCTATCAATATTCTACTTCCTTTACCGCCTCGACCGCGCTTGCCGAAAGAGTTCTACGCAAAGAAAAGAATGCTTTGGAAAAGTACCTGCAATTTATTTCTGCCGGCGGCTCGGATTATCCGATCGAGCTGTTGAAAAAGGCCGGCGTCGACATGACCACCTCCGAGCCGTTCAATCAGACCATGGCCAAGATGAACCGTGTAATGGACGAGATCGACAAAATTTTAAAAAAGAAAGGCATTTAAGCCGTTTGACAGGGCGATTCAAGATCGCCCTTTTTCATTTTTTGAAACGGCAGACATACACCTCGCTGATCTGCCAATGACGGGAGCCGCCCATGCTGAAAAAAACAGCTTTGCCTGTATTCCTTGTTTTGCTCGCCTGCGCCGGAAGCCGTGAGCAGAAGGAGATCGAGAATTATCTGCAGACAATGGCTGCCTACTATACGCAAAAAGGCAGCGAAGCTTTGGAGGCAAACCGCTTTGGAGAAGCCGTCGATTACTTTCGCAAAGCGGCGCAAGCACTGCCCAACAGTCCGATTGCCGCGAACAATCTCGGCGCGGCATATTTTCGCGCTGGTAAACCGGACTCGGCCGTTGCCGCCTTTCAGACGGCCATCAGGCTGCAGCCTGCCTATACCAAGGCTTACATCGATCTGGGATATGCGTTCCTTGAGCTGAACGAGTTCGAGGCGGCGCGTCAGGCGGCATTGGAAGCGCAGCGCCGCGAGCCGAACAACGCTTCGGCCTATATTCTGGCGGCCAAGATTGCTGAAAAGCAGAACCGTACAGAAGAGGCGATGCAGCTCTACCGCCGCGCCGTACAGCTTGCGCCGGAGGATGTAGGCATTCTTCTCGATCTGGCAGAAGCCCAGCACAGTCGCGGCGATCTGGATGCCGCGTTGGCAACTTTCGAAAAAGCCGCCCAGCTTTCGCCACAGAATGCGACGATCTTTTTTTACATCGGCAACATCCATGCGCAACGTTGCCGCCTGGAGGAGGCCGAAGCCGCTTATACTCAGGCGCTGCAGATCGATCCGCGCATGGCCGGCGCCCGCAACAATCGCGGCTTGATCCGCATGGAAAAAGGTGACTATCGAACCGCGACCGAAGATTTTCTCGGTGTTTTGGGAACGGACAGCACCTCCTCTGCCGCGCTGTTCAATCTCTCCGTCGTTTTGAGTCGCGCCGGCGCCTTGGAAGAGGCGCTCCGTTTCATAGAGAAGGCGCTTTGCGCAGACAGCTCCGCTTCCGTCTTTTTTATCCATAAAGGGAATCTGCTTATGGAATTGGGACGCAACGACGAAGCAAAACAAGCCTTTGCAAAGGCGGCGGCCTTGGAACCCCATAACGCAATGGCTTACAACAATCTCGGCAACATTCTGGCGGAAGAAGATCCGGTTCAGGCAAAGGCAGCCTATGAGAAGGCATTGGATCTCTATACCGGTCTCCGCGAGTCGCGGCGCACATATGCAGCGGACAATCGAACGGGAAGTTTCAGCGATTTGTTGGGCGGATGTCGCGACATTTCACGCTGGTCAACCGAGTACGCCATGCTGCATGCCAATTTAGGCCGTGCTAAACTTTTGACCGGCGATTTCGAGCAGGCGCAAAGACATCTCGAAAAAGCCGCGGCGCTGCAGCCCGAACTCATTACGCCGTTCGAGCTTCTGGCGCAGATTTATCAGCAGAAAGGGGACCTGCGTCGACGAAATCTTTCGCTTGCCCGAGCGCGGCTCAACGAAGCGGCACTATTGGCTGAAAGAGATTCTATTGCTGCGGCGCTGCAGCTGTGTCGAAAGGCGCTTGCCTTTGATCCGTTCAATGCCGAGGCCTATGCGTTAACTGCCGTTCTGCAGCTGCGAAGCGGCGATTCCCTGGCGGCACAAAAATCGTTCAAAAAGGCTTTTCAACAAAAAGAGATCTCGGCCAGGACTCACAAACTATATGCCCTGGCGCTTTTTCAGCAGAAAAAGGCCGAGGCCGGAGTTCGGCTTTTGCAGGCGGTACAGCTTTTGCCGAACGACGTCGAGTTAAGGCAGACATACGCCTCATGGCTTGAAACAAACGGCAAGCCCGAAGAAGCGGCCATTCAACGAGCCCGCGGACATTTTGCCCTCGGCATAAGATACGAAGCGGCAGGCCGCTATGATGCCGCACTGGAGGAATATCGCACCGCCGCTGCGCTCTCGTCTCACGCCGACTTTACTGCTGCTCAGGGCATCATTTTTCTGAAAAAAAATTTGCCTGTCGAAGCAGAAATCTATTTCCGCCAAGCGATCGAGGCAGATCCGCAAAATTTTTACGCGCTCTTGGGATATGGGCTGCTTTATGCGGCTCATGATCCTGAAGAGGCGCTTCGTTACCTGCAGCGGGCGCAGAGCATTAGGCCGCAAAATCCGCTGGTTCATCAGGCGTTATCTCAGGTCTATCACCGCTTGGGACGCGAGGATGAAGCTGCATCCCATTTGCAAAAAGCAGAAGAGATCGGCCTATTTACAGCAGAATGAAAACAGTATGGAAGCCCGCAACCTTTTCCTCTGTTTTAATAATTGGATAAACCAAAGCTTCTCTTTAGGAAAACCTTTCCAGGGAGAAAAGCTATGCGGGCGGTCAAACAAAACTATCTGCGGATTTTGCGCATTGAATTGGAAGACCTCCAGGCCGACATCGAGCACCTGATCGAGCAGTGCCGGGCAGATGAGAAAAGCAAACAGGTCAGTGAAAAAGTCATTCTGCAGAATCTTGCCACCTTTCAAAACGAGCTGCTCGGCGTTCACGCTTTTCAAAAAGTGCTCGATGAAATCGATCCCGAACAATTCGAGACATTAGAGGCGATGATCGAACACATCCGCTCCCGCTTTCAATCTTTGATTCATAGTCATGGCCTGGTTCCTGCGCTTTCCATCTATGTGAACCGCAAGCTGGACAAGGTGGCGAGGTACGTTACCCACTAACGGGTTGCGGTGCATCTCCTTTTTTCTTTGTGCAAAAATCCTTATTTTGTCTGCAGCAATTCGTTTGGTTTGTTGAAAAGCATACAGAACCCAAATCAGCAGAACCGATGCGATCGATCATCCCCCTCGCCCTTATTGCTGCTGCTTTTTTTAGCTGCAGCCGCCAAGAGATCTCGTTCCGACTTTTGTCTCCCGATCAAACCTGCACCATCGTTGCGGATTACGGCTCCTACAAAGACGCTGTTGAAGCAGCGGCGGATTGGCCTGCAGTAAACTGGTCGGATCAAACCTCCCAAGACGATGATGTGTGCCGAACAGCGTTTGCCGCGGTTGAGCTGCAGCGTCATCTATGCAGGCTGTTGAACCTGCCTCCGGATCGTCTGCCGATCGTTAAGGAACAGAGCGCGCCGTCGTCAGGGAATTTCATTTTTATCGGTGTTCCCAAACAGGCAAAGTTCAAGGCAGCGGCGCAGATCTCCCGCAAGTACGGCCGTAAAGACCGACGATCCAAGCCGCTTTTCCGCTATGACTCGTTTTCCGAAAAAGAACAGCGCGGATTGGTCATCAGCAGCGACACCTCTACGGGCCTATTGTACGGTGTGTATGAGCTTTTGGAACGATGGGGCGTTCATTGGTACCTCCCCGGCGAAGAGGGAACCGCCTTTGAGTTCAAGTCCATAATTGACTTGGCACCTGTTCACGAAGCTTTCTCTCCGACTTTTGCCGTGCGCGGCTTGTGGTTCGATGCCGACCGCATCGATTCTCCTGATGCCGAAATGATCCAATGGTGGGGAAGAAATCGCCTCAATTTGATTCGGGGTCTCAACATGGATGTGCCTTTGCTGCGGTTGTACGGCTTTCGCACCAATACCGGCAGCCGCCGCCTTCTTTCGACCATCCTGACCCCCGATCGGCCGTACCTTTACAATCATCCGGTTTTTGTTCCCGATCAACAATATCCCACAGATCCTTATCTGCTTAGCGAAAACTACCAAGGCGACCTGAACGACGACGGCCGCTTGTCTTATGGAGAAGCGCATCCGGAATGGTTTGCAACGACTA
>JAPDPN010000010.1:0-44085 GCA_034506455.1 Candidatus Zhuqueibacterota bacterium
CCGCCGGAGTTTTTTGTCATTTCCTTTTGGATTTGCTGCAACGTCATATCGGCAGCGGCTATTTTTGGTTTTTCCCTTTTTCATGGAAATCTTTTGAATGGGGCTTGTTTTGGCCTGAGGATTCGATAAAATGGATTCATATATGGCTCATTTTAATTCTTGCAGCTGAAGCGGTCGTTCGGTTGATAAAAGGGCGAAAAATTTATTGATGCGCTGCGGGCAAGATAATGCTTGCGAATGACCTAAAAGATTGATATATTGGAAATGAAGGAGGAGTTTTCTCTGAGACTTTGACTGATCCCGTTCTTTTGACGCCTTTCGTTCTGGTCCCTGAGATATTCCCCGTAACAACAACAAGAACCAATTAAAGGAGTTAACGACCTATGCAGATTGAAAAGCATATGGTGGTTTCGATGCATTACTCTCTCACCGACAGCGAGGGAAATCTCTTGGACACCTCAGAAGGCCGTCCGCCTCTGCAGTTTTTGTGCGGAGCCGATCAGATCATTTCCGGCTTGGAAAACCAGATGCTCGGCATGCAGGTGGGCGAGAAAAAATCCATTGTCGTTCCCGCAGTCGAGGCGTACGGCGAGTACGACGACGAGTTGGTGCAGGAATGGGAGCGCAGCGCATTTTCGGATGCGGATCAGTTGGAAGAGGGCGAGGTTTTGGAATTCGAAACCGATGACGGGCATGTGGTCGAAGGCCGCATCGCTGAAATCGACGGCGACACGGTAGTCATCGATTTTAACCACCCTCTTGCCGGCGAAGAGCTGCATTTTCAAGTCGAGATTATGGACATTCGTCCCGCTACCCCCGAAGAAATTGCGCACGGACACGTTCACTAACTCAAAAATTAACATTGGCGGAAAAATTCCGCAAAAAGAAAAAATCAAAAAATTATAAAGGAGTTTTCCATGAATCTCTACGTAGGCAATCTGTCTTATGATGTTGTTCAGACAGACCTCGAAAAATTGTTCGGCGCAATCGGGACGGTCAAATCGGCAAAGGTTATTCGTGATCAAAGCAGCGGCGAATCCCGCGGCTTCGGTTTTGTCGAAATGGAGTCGGTTGAGGAAGGCAAAAAGGCCATTGAGGAACTGAACGGAAAGGAAGTAAAAGGCCGAGCCATTGTCGTCAATGAGGCGCGGCCGCGTCGCGAGGATAATCGCGGCGGCCGACAAAGCGGCGGATACGGCAGCAGCAGCTACCGTTCCGGTAATCGTTCAGGCGGCTATCGGCGCTAAGGCCTAGGCATTTTGAGACGCCTCGCCCCTTAACCGGCGGGGCGTTTTTTTTGCCGGTTATTGCAGTTTATGGGTGTCGGTGCGCTTTTTCCTGATCTTGCACTAAAAGCCTATACTTTCTCGTCATGCCGGCGCACAGGCAACGCAAGATGATATTTCCCTTGATTTATTTCTAAAAACGGCTTAAATTTTTATACAGATAAGCCACCTTGGCTCAGTCGGTAGAGCGGCTCACTCGTAATGAGCAGGTCGTCGGTTCGATTCCGACAGGTGGCTCTCACTTCAGTAAAATCGGGCATTTGCATGAAAACCGGGCGTTTTCTGCTTTTCTTCACGGCAGCAGCTTCTTCACTTTTCGCAGAATCCTCAGCCGGAACGTCCGGCTTTCAATTCCTCAAAATGCAGGTAAGCGCGCGGGCTGCGGGAATGGGGGGCGCATTTGTCGCCGTACCTGCCGATCTCCATTCACTTTATTATAATCCCGCGGAAATTGCCGCTATTGAGAATCGTACGGCTGCACTTTCTTACCAGGACGATCTGCTCGATTTGAGCTCCGGATTTATCGGCTATGTTCACCCCCGCCTGGGCATCGGCAGTGCGGGCGCTTATATTCTTTACCGCAATTACGGTGCCTTTAAGCGCACGGATGCTTCCGGGCAGGAGCTCGGCGAGTTTGGAGCAAACAGCTTTGTCTTGGGCGCAGCTTATGCGCTGTCGCCGATCGAAAACCTCCGCGCGGGCGCAACGATCAAATACATTCATTCTGCAATTGACGCTTATTCAGCCTCTGCAGCCGCAGTGGACATTGCGGCCTCTTTTCGTATCCCGAAACACGATCTCACTTTGGGAGTGGGCATCTTTAACCTTGGAACGCAGCTGACTGCTTTTCTTACGGAGAAATACCCGCTTCCGCTGCAGGTTCGCGCCGGTTTTTCGAAACGGCTGGCGCACTTGCCCCTTTTGTACGCAGTCAACTTTTATCAATACAACGACAGCCGATGGCTTTTTGCGCTCGGCGGCGAATTTACGTTGACGCCGTCGTTTTTCCTGCGCTTCGGCTATGACCGTTACGGAGCGGAAATGGCCGTCGATTCTTCCAAGGATACATTGGCCGGAGCAGCGGTGGGCTTGGGCTTTATTTGGAACAAATACGCATTTGATTATTCGTTTACCTCTCTGGGAGCTTTGGGCTCTCTCAACCGTTTTACCTTTTCCGGGCATTTTTAAGCAGGTTTACGCGTTAGGTAATAAGGACGAAAAGAGAGGTTGGGTGATATGAAACGAATCTTTATAGTTTTGTCATTGATTCTTCCTTTAACCGTCTTTGCGCAATTCAAGGGACAGATTGGAGCGCGCAACTTTGGTACCGGGATGCGCACCGCCGGTCTGTTGGACATGTTGGGTCTGGATCCTTCGCGTTTTTCCATGACGCAAAGCTATACTCTTAGTTATGCGACTGTGGGCAACCGAGGCTTTACGCAGGGACTCTATCTGAATACCTTGCGTTATCAGTTTTCCGAGCCTTTAAACGTTGCCGTTCAATTCGGTATGGCGCATCAGCCTTTATCTATTCCGGGTGCCGCGCCGATTCTGAATAACGGACTGTTTCTTTCCGGCGCTCAGCTGCGCTGGCAGCCGTCTGCCAATACTGTACTGCAACTCGATTTCCACCGGTATCCCGTAAGCACCGGCTTTCGCAGCGCCGTCGGCTACCCCTTTATGAATTATAACGAATAGGCAGGTGAAATCTTGAATCGCAAGTTGACAAGCAGCAGGCGAAGGCGGACAAGCAGCTCCAAAACGCCTTCCATGACATGGCCGATCCGGCCGTCGCTGATTTTCATCTATCTGTTGGTAGCCGTCAATCTTGTGCTGATTTTTTCGTCTGCAAAGAGCATTTTCCAAAAGGCACAGATCGGCAGTATCCCTCCCTCTTCGATTAAAGGGGATCAAAGCGTATTGACTCTGGAAATACAGAACGGCTGCGGTGTTGCGGGAATCGCCAAACGCGTCGAGACAAATTTAGCGGGAAAACCTTATCAGGTGATCGGAACAGGCAACGCCGATCATTGGAATTATGAGCATACGACGTTGATCGATCTAAAAGGAACGAATAAGGCAGCCATCGAGCGGCTTCGCAAAGAGATAGGCATCGACAAAGAATATGTCTTTCAAGTCAAGGAGTCGGGCAAAGACCAGGTCGATGCGCGGCTTATTATCGGCAAGGATTATTCATCGTTAAAGATTTTCAACGCGCAGCCCTAATTCTCAACGCCAGGCATGCTCTCAATTTTCATCCTTTTCTATAATATTGTCAGAATCCCGCTGCTGCCCCTGGTTGCGGCAGCGGGATTTTTTAATGCCAAGATTCGAAGAACGTTATGGGGCAGAAGGCGTCTGTTCAGTAATCTGCGCCGAGAGCTCAGCTCTGTTCCTACCCATGCAAGACGTCTATGGCTGCATGCCTCCTCGATGGGAGAGTTCGAACAAAGCATTCCCCTTATTATCGAGTTGGCCGACCGCTTCCCGAACGATTGGATCATCGTCAGTCTGTTCTCACCCTCGGTCTATGACCATCTTTCCTGGCGCCATCCGCGCGTAATTTTTACCTATCTTCCCTTGGACGGCTTTTATACATCCGCCAAGTTTATCGATCTGATCAAGCCTGCCGTGCATATCATCGTCCGCCATGATGTCTGGCCGAATATACAATGGCGATTACGGCGACGGGGCATCCCCTCCCTGTTGATCAACGGCAGTATTTCCGATAAACGCTATGCATCCATTCGGAGGTACAAATTCGCTCATCGTCTGCTGATGGATTCCTTTACGGCCGTCTGCGTGGTTTCGGAACCGAACCGAGAACGATTCAAGCTCGTTTCACCGCATGCAGAGATTTACCTCTGCGGCGATACCCGCTACGATCGCGTCCATCAACGGTCGATGGAAACGAGCCGTATCCAATTTTTGCTTGATTCCGGTTGTTTTTTGCGCTCTGCAACCTGTGTTGCCGGCAGCACCTGGCCGTCGGATGAGGCCGTTATTTTGGAGCCGCTCATTGAGCGGATTCGAATACAGCCCGACTTTAAGCTCATTCTTGCTCCGCACGAAATCGATAAGGAACATCTTCAGGATCTCGAAAATCGGTTTACGGTTGCAGGTATTTCTTGTAAAAGACTTGCCGAGTTGGAACAGGGGAGGGGCGATCAATTTCGAGTGCTGCTGATTGACCGCATCGGCATTTTGGCAAATCTCTACGCTTTGGGAGCTGCAGCAGTGGTGGGCGGGGCTTTCGGACCTGGAGTTCACAGCGTATTGGAACCTGCCGCGCATGGATGCGTTGTTTGTTACGGTCCTCGTCACCGCAATTCTCCTGAAGCCAAGGAAATGACCGCTGAAGGCTTGGGTTATCCTTTTGAATCCGCTGAAGAGTTTAAGCGCTTGTTGACGCTTTTTTTCGAAAATCCGCAAGAATGCAGAGAACGCGGAGAGCGGGTCAAGGCTTTCGTCCATGAACGCCTGGGTGCAGCTCGTCGCACAGCGGACGTAGTCGAGAAATATTTGCATTAAGCGAACGGAAGAACAGGTCGGCGATGGATGAGTTAAAGTCAGTATCTTGGCATGACGGCAAGGTTCGCATACTGGATCAGACCAGACTTCCTGAAGAGCTGGTCATTTTGGAAATTTCCGATTATTACGGCGTTATCGACGCCATCCGCAGCCTCGCGGTTCGAGGTGCGCCGGCAATTGGAATTGCCGCAGCTTTCGGCGTCGTGTTGTCGATCTGGCGGGCCGACGAAGCGGATCGACCGACATTTTTGATGCGCATCAATCGCACCATGGACGAGTTGGCGGCAGCGCGACCGACGGCTAAAAATCTCACTTGGGCGTTGGCGCAGATGCGCAGCGTTTTGACCAGGCATTTGAATCGCCCTTTACGTGAGATCAAACAGGCGCTTCTGGCCGAAGCCCAACGCATTTTAGACGATGACGTGCAGCGATGCAAATTGATCGGTCGACACGGAGCTTCGTTGCTTCCCGTAAGAGCGGGTGTCCTTACCCATTGCAATACCGGCTTTTTAGCGACCGGCGGTTACGGCACGGCTCTGGGTATCGTGCGGGCGGCCGTCGAAAGCGGCCGCAAGGTGCAGGTGTATGTCGATGAGACTCGGCCGCTGCTTCAGGGCGCCCGGCTGACCACCTTCGAGCTGATGGAGGACGGGATTCCGGTAACGCTGATTACCGACAATATGGCCGCTTACGTCATGAAAAAGGGCTTGATCGATGTCGTCATTGTCGGGGCGGACCGCATAGCCAGAAACGGTGACGTCGCCAACAAGATCGGGACCTATGGGCTCGCGGTTTTGGCAAAAGAACATAAAATCCCTTTTTTGGTAGCGGCGCCGCTGTCCACATTTGATAAAGATACGGCGACCGGCGACGACATTGTCATCGAAGAGCGGAGCGGCGATGAAGTCCGAAAAATCGGCGATCGATGGATCGCCCCTGAAGACGTGCCGGTCTTGAATCCGGCTTTTGATGTAACGCCGCACCAGCTTATTTCCGCCATCGTCTCCGAAAAGGGCGTCATTAAATTCCCCGATGAATCCAAATTATTGGAATGGCTAAAATAATACTTGATAAAATCGCATTTTAACTGTAAATTTCTAGTCAGCCAATCAACTTTATAAAGGAGATTTTTGCAATGAGAACATTTGTGCGCTTGGGCGCCGTCTTGATGATCATCGGCATCCTTTTCGTGGCCTGCCAGACCAAAGAAGTGACGTCGGCCAAAGTTTATATCCAGCAGGATAATTGGGATAAGGCGATCGAACAGCTCGAGATGGCGATTCAGCTCTATCCGAACGATGCCGAGGCTTACTATCTGCTCGGTGAAGGAATGGCGCAGAAGCAAAATTGGACGCGCATGAACGAGATGTTCGACAAGTCGCTGGCCATTTCGCCCATGTTTGAGCCGCAGATTAAAAACACCCGCGACAAAAACTGGGTAAATGCCTATAACGGCGGCGTTGCCAGACTGCAGAAAAACGATGTGGAAGGCGCCATTGAAAGCTTTTTAACGGCAACTGTGATCGATCCGCACCGCATCGACGCTTACAAAACCTTGAGCATTGCTTATGCTCGTGCCGACAATTTGGAAAAAGCAAAAGAATACGCTTCGAAAGTTTTGGAAATCGAGCCGAACAACCGTGACGCCGTTAATCTTTTAGCTAACCTCCACTTTACGCTCAAAGAGTACGATAAGGTCATTGAGCTGGAAAAGAAAGCTCTGGAAATGAATCCGGACGATCGCGACGCCATCGCGAATTTGGCTATGGCTTACGACCTTTCCGGCCGCAGCGAGGAGGCTCGAGAAACCTATATCAAGGCTCTCGAAAAGAACCCCGGCGATAAAGACCTGCTTTTCAATTTGGCGCGGCTTTATTTCTTAAAGAGCGACTATCAGGAAGCCATCAAGCTGTTTAACGACGTGTTGGCTGCCAATCCTGAAGACTATGACGCCAACCTGCAGGTCGGAAACGCCTATCTGAGCATTGCCGATGACTATCGCAAAAAACTGGTCGAAAAGGAGCTAAACGGGAAAGAAGTTACTCCCAAAGAACGAGAAGAACTTCTCGGTTACTATCGCCAGGCCATTCCTTACATGGAAAAAGCTTTGAGCATTGCGTCCGGTAATCCGAGCATTAAGGTCGACTCTGCGGTTTACAATAATTTGGGCGTTGCTTACGTCAACATCGGCGACAGCGAGAAGGGCAAATACTATTTCGACAAAGCTGAGAACGCTCAGTAAATTGAATACCATCGCCATAGTCAATGCCCCGATTGTATCGGGGCTTTTTTTTGTTGCAGATTATAAAGTTTTCTCACGGAGAATCTGAAAGAAATTGGAAAGCATTCCTCAGGAAATAGTCGACCGTATCAAGAGCAGAGGTAAATTGCCGCGGCATATCGGTATTATTATGGACGGCAACGGTCGATGGGCGGAAAGACGCGGACTGCCGCGAACCGCCGGTCACAACGCGGGAGTCGAGACCGTGCGGAGAATCGTCGAGGCTGCGGGTCAGCTGGGTATTTCCGTTCTCACCCTTTATACTTTTTCGTGTGAGAATTGGCGCCGACCTGCCAATGAAGTTTCGGCTTTAATGAATTTGCTGCTCAAAACGATCCGCAAAGAGATCGACGATCTCGAAAAAAAGAATGTACGTTTGACCGTGATAGGCGATATCAAAGGGCTGCCGTATGCACCAAGGGCGGCAATCGAGGGTTCGATTCGCCGGTTGGAAAAAAACACCGGTCTTGTTTTGAACTTGGCTTTGAATTACGGCGGTCGGCAGGAAATCGTTCAAGCCGTAAAAGCGCTCGGCAACGACATTTTGGCAGGCAAGATTACGCCCGAAAGCATCAATGAGGCGATCTTTGCTTCTTATCTGCAGACGTCCGAACTGGGCGATCCGGATTTGGTCATACGCACCAGCGGCGAAAAGCGAATCAGCAACTTTTTATTGTGGCAGATCGCTTATTCGGAATTGTATATTACGCCGACGCTGTGGCCGGACTTTACGGCCGAAGAATTCTGTCAGGCAATCGAAGATTTTCAAAACCGCGAGCGGCGGTTCGGCGGAATCGGTCACGGCTCTTTTTAATTAGAGTTTGAGTGAACCAATTTAAAGATAGCAGGCAGGAAATGTTTTCTGCCGAAAGATTGCCGGAAAAAGTTCGGTCGCTGTGATCAACCAGACGGGCATTATTAACAAATGCGGGTTTTCCTGTGCGTAAGCGGCGGTGGGCACTGTTCCTGTTTATGTTTCTGGTCGCCTTTCTCTTCAGCGCCATGGAAATTTGGCGCTTATTTCAGGCGAACGAACGCCTGCGCCGCGTCATCGTCGGAGAATTGAGGCCGCTGATTGGGCAGGGTTTGCGCATCAAAAGAGTCCATCTCGGCTTTGGAAACATACACCTTTTGGATGTGCAGTTCAAGGATCCCGCGCTGCCTTTTGAAATTACCATCAAAGATCTTCGACTCGGTTACAGCTTTCTAAATCTGATAACCCGCGGTTTTGACGTCAAAAAGCTTTCTCACGACGCCCTGCTGATTGAACCCACCTTTGTCGTTGCGTTACCTAAACTGGACAGCTTTTTGGCAACATTGCAAACAGAGACTCAACCAGAAAGTTCCACTCAGGCCGAGCCCCTGTTATTGCGGCATTTCCACTTTATCTCCGTCAAGAAATGTCGAGTTGTCATTGCCGTGGATGAATCTACAACTGTAGAGGCAGCCCGCGGCCTGGAAGGCGGCCTTTTCCGCTATCGAAACGATTCGCTGAGTATCGATCTGTCCGGCAGCCTGGGAAATTCTGACAAAAAGAACTTTATAATCGTCGGCAGGGCGGACGTGCAGAATCTGCGTCCGGATACTCTCTCGCTTGTTCTGCACGACTTTGACTTGGGGAACGGCGTCGTTATTCCGCAGAAACTTCCTTTCGCTTTGAACGGCGGAAGATTGTCTGCCTCGGTGCAAATTCGTTCGGCTTCTAACAGCCGACGCTTTCAAGTCAGCGGCCAAGGCGAGATTGCTCGGGCTTCAGGGTGGGCTTTGCAAAAGTCGCTCGAGTTTAGGGAGCTTTCCTGCGGTTTTACCTATGAATCCGAAACTCTGAACCTTTTCGACGGCAGCTTGATGCTTGCCGAAAGTCCGATCTCTTTTTTCGGAAGCGTCGGTTGGGGCCAAGGCGATCGGCTCAAGTTGGAGGTACATTCACCGCGCTTGGCTTTGTCCGGCTTGCCGATATGGCCGAAAGATAAAGCTCCGGCCGGTTGGGCAGAAGTTCATCTCAAGATCGCCGGTGATCGGCGAAACCCTGAAATTGATGGTCAAATCATCTGCAATAAAGCTCAGCTTGGTAAAAATGAAATCACGAATCTTTCTGCTCTTTTCCGGTATCAGCAGTCCACCATCACCTTTTCTCATCTGGAAGCAAACCTTTTCGGCCATCATCTAAAGGCGAACGGCCGACTGACCCGTGACGGCAATGATTTGGCGATTTCCGGAACCGCAACGATGAGGGGGGATAAGCTGCTTCAAGCCTCTCTCGGCGGACATGTTATTTACGTTGGAGGCAAAGGGGAAGCGTGGTTTTCCGGCCCACTGTCTGATCCTGTTGTCAGCGGCGTTTATTCACTTTCTCCGTCGGACAATTTTGGACATTCCGCTGAACTGCCGCTCCGGTTCTCCTATCGGGGATCTGTTCTTGATTTGCAGACCGCCGAATCAACGGATTCCTTGAATATAGCGGCCGAAATTCAGCTCGCCGGACAAGAACCCTCCTTCAGAGTGCAGATGGATGCACTTCCGCGACTTTTCCAATTTGCAGAGTTGGGCGCGCCGTTTCAGGATATAGTTTCAGGCCTTAAAATTTCGCTTCTTGTTGAAGGCGTTCCATCTGCATGGCAGGGCAAGGCTCTTGTCAAACATGCCGAAGGCGAACAGGATCAGGAAGTCGTTTTGGCAATAGAAGCAGAAGCCGGAGCGCGAAACAAAACAACCCTTATCAAGGGCGTTTGTCGTCTTTTCCCCGCAAGGTTTCCATACATCGGGACTTTTCGCCTCGTTCGAAACGAAGAACGCCTTGTTTTGGAAGAGTTCAAGTTCGACAACGTCTTTTCGGCAGCTTTGGACGTTAACCTGCGAAAACGCTCCCTCAAGGGCAAATTGAATTCTCGTGCACTCGATTTGGGTGCGCTTTTAGGCGATGATCTCCTGCAAGGCAAAGCCACTGCCTCCATTCAATTTGAGGGTCCGGCCAATCGGCCTAATTTTCAAGGAAATATTATCATAGATGAACTTATTATATCTGGACTCGGACCTTATCAGATTATTTCCGATCTGAAAGCCGATCAGGAAAAAATTCATCTTTATCGATTGCTGTTCAATGCGGAATCGACGACCCTGCTGATGGCGCAGGGTTATTATGACCGCGGCATGGAGCAGGTCGACCTGTCGATCAAAGGCGCCGGTTTCCGCGCCGAAAACGTGCACCGGCTCATCGATCGTGATACGATAATCGCAGGCCAGACGCTGGTCGACCTCAGTATAAAAGGAAAACTGACGAGCCCGCAGATTCAGGGTATCATTGCCTTAAAGGACGGACGGTTATGGAAGTCGCCCTTCGACGAGTTGGAGATTCATCTCAAGAATGAGGATGCTGAGAACAAGCGCATCCGATTTGATTCGATCCGTCTTTTGCGACAGGATGTTTATCAGATAACCGCTTCCGGATATTGGCCGTTCGCTAAAAACGACAGTCTGGCTTTCAATATAAGCGGGTCCGGCAACCTGCTTGCCGTGCTGTCTGACTTGGACAAATTTTTCAAAAAAACTTTCGGTGACGGCAGCTTTGCGGTGTTATTGCGCGGAACGCCGATAAACCCAAGAATTAGGCATGCTGAATTAAGTCTGACGAACGCCTCGCTGGAGTTCGATTCGGTGGTACCGCCCGTCAAAAAGGTAGAGGCGAAATTAAGATATGAGCCGGAAACGGGCATTTTCAAACTATACAATTTGTCCGGGTTAATGGGCGGGGAGCCTTTCCGAATTTACAGCGAGGCGGCGCAGCTGGTGCCCTGCAGTCGGCCGCTGGCGGATTTCTCTTTCGGCGACGGCCTGTTCAATCTCGGTGTTTTGTTGCTCGAGACGCCTGGAAACGGCGTACCTCTGAATTTCGTCGGTTTGATGGAGCCGCAGAAATTCGGTCTTTTGCAGTTATTGGGGCGCGAAAACGGAGAAAAGTTTTATTTTGCACGAACCGAAGACGGGGTGACTCTGCGCGGTACGATCCTGCTTTCGGAAGCGGAAATTATGTATCCTTTTTATGAAAGCGGCAAAAAGCCGTCGGATAAAGTTCGTCGCTTTCTCGATAATCTTATCTGGGATCTGGCAGTCGTTCCGCAAAAGAACGTTCGCTTTGCCCGCAGCTTTCCGGCTGCCATAGATGAGGTTTACGTCAATCTCAAACTCGACGATCGTGTCGGAGGGCTGGAATTCACCGGCCGCATTGCCGATGAAACTTTTCGCATAAAAGGCAGTCTACGTTCTACAAAAGGTTTCCTGGAGTATCTGGATATGAACTTTCGCCTTGAGCAGGCGGGCGTAGACTTTGACCGAAGCAGCCTCATTCCGGTCGTTTACGGCCAGGCGCGGACCACTATTACGGATTCCCTCGGCCTCTCTTCGAACATCTTTCTCTCCATGCAGACGGTCGACAATACCATGGATAAAAAGTCGGTCGACGACATCGTAAGGCAGGAGGAAGGACGCGCCCGCATCGACCGCATCCGTTTCAAGCTTTCCAGTGATAATCCGATGCTGGGCAGCAACGAGGCTCAGGTGCTTTCTGCTCTCGGTTACGGCGGCGGAAACCTGCGCAGAGATGCCGTGGAAACCTTGGGAAAGGGCGCCGACACTTTTTTCCTGCGCCCGCTGTTTAGGCCGTTGGAACGCGAGCTGTCGAATATGCTGGGCCTTGATTACGTGCGTTTCAGTTCTCCCTTGACGCGTAACCTCCTGCAATTTAATTTGAACAACAACTTGGAACTCAATCGGCGGCTCGCCCTGCTGCAGAGTACCCGCATTATCGTCGGGAAATATTTGACCGACAGGCTCTTTCTGCAGTACACCGGTCAACTCGAATCCGGCGTGAGTTACCGATACAAAAGCAAGGAGGTCGGCTTTCATCATACCGTCGGATTGGACTTTCAGATTCATCCTCAGCTTCTTGTGGAACTGGAATATGATTACGATAGTTTGATGAACTACAACCGCGACGACAAGCGAATCGTTTTTCGCCATTGGTTTCCTTTTTAAAAGACAAATCGTTTTGACATCCGGCTATTTTTTCTTAAATTGAATTTTGTCAAACAATCGAGAGGTGTATGGGTCGACAGAGTCGATGGGCTGTGTGGGTTTTACTGCTGCTGACAGTCCCGATTTTTGCTCAAAGTCGAAAGATCAAAGTGCTCGGCGTTTCGATCACGGGCAATACCACGACCGACGCCGACATCATCCGCATGCAGTCCGGCATCACGCCTGGGGCGGAAATCGGTGCTGAAGGGGTTCAGGAAGCTATCCGTAAACTTTGGCGGCTCAATCTTTTTTCCGATATTCAGCTCTATATTGATCGACAGGTCGGCGACGGATATTTCCTTACCATTCAGGTCAAAGAATATCCGCGCCTGGAAAAGATCGAACTGGCCGGCAATAAAAAGCTTAAAAAAGAAGACATCGACGAGGTTTTGAATTTTTATCCCGGGCAAATCGTATCGCAGAGCGCCCTCAGCCGCGCGAAAGCCAAATTGCTCAAGAAATACAAGGAAAAAGGCTATTTATTGGCGGATGTCCGCATTATTACTAAACCCTCTGAGACGAATCCGAATCGAGCGATCGTGCGGTTTGTTTTTGACGAAGGGAAAAAAGTCCAGATCGATCGGATCGAGTTTCACGGCAATAAAGCTTTTTCGGATTCCAAGCTTCGCAAACAGCTGAAAGACACCAAAGAAGACCGCTGGTGGCGCAGCGCCGATTTTGATAAAGCCAAGTACGAAGAGGATTTGGGCAAGCTGCTCGATTTTTATCGCAATCATGGCTATCGGGACGTCTCGATTGTAAAGGACAGTCTTTATTATAATGACGCCCGCGACAAGATGACTATTGCCGTTTGGTTGGACGAAGGCCCGCTTTACACCTTCGGCAATGTGGAATGGGTCGGTAACAAGGTGTTTACTGCTGAAGAGCTGACGGCCAACCTTCGCTTTTCGCCGGGAGACCGCTACAGCAAAAAGGCGCTGGACGAATCGGTTTTTCAGCACGTCGGCGGTATGTACTACGATTTGGGCTATATTTTTGCCAGCATCACGCCCAAAGAAGAGCCTTCAGCGGATGATCCGCTGCGACTCAATATTCGGTTTCTGGTCAATGAAGGTAAACAGGCCAAAATCAATGAGATCAATATAACCGGCAATACAAAAACCAAAGAAAAGGTCATCCGCCGCGAGCTGCAGATTTTCCCCGGCCAGACCTTCAACAAGTCGCTTTTGGAGCGAAGCCAGCGCGATGTTTGGATGTTGAATTATTTCTCCAATGTCGAGCCGGGTGTCCAGCCGATCGATGAAGAAAAAGTCAACTTGGAATTCAAAGTCGAGGAAAAATCGACGGACACGGCAAACATGTCGGCCGGTTGGAGCGAACGCGACCGCCTGATCGGCAGCGTCGGCGTGGCCATGGCCAATCTCTTCGGCAACGGCCAGAGGCTGAGCTTTGACTGGATGTTCGGGCGCTACTACCGTTCCTTCAGCGTCAGCTTTACCGAGCCTTGGCTTTTGGATACCCCCACGCTAGCCGGTTTTAGTTTTTACGACACCAAACGCGACGCCTATTACATCGGCTACAAGCAGGTCAGCACCGGCGCCTCGTTGCGGCTCGGGCGGCGCCTGCAATGGCCGGATGATTTCTTTCGCGGCGATTGGATCTACCGCATCGACAAAACCGAGCTGAGCGACTTTAATCAATACATTATCGAAGCAAACCCGAACAATATCATTAATGAGCAGTGGCCGCTGATCAGCAGCAGCATCACGCAGATATTTTCGCGAAACAGCCTGGATCGTCCTGAATTCCCGACGTCAGGTTCTGATGTTTCCTTGACGACCGAATTGGCCGGCGGTTTTCTCGGCGGCAATGTCGGCTATCACAAATGGATCTTTCGCCTCGACTGGTTCACGCCATCGTTCTGGAAACTGGTTTTTTACACCAGCTTCCAGGCCGGTTACATGGAGACGTTGGGCAAGAACGGCCGCATTCCCTATATGGAATATTTCTTTATCGGCGGCGACGGCCTTTCGCGATCAACTCCTCTGCGCGGCTACGAAGATCCGCTCGCCGGCTATCGCATGGTCGAAGACGGCGGCAAGACCCTGCTCAAGTATACGGCCGAGTTGCGCATTCCCATCGCGCCGAATCCGACCATCTTTGCGCTCTTGTTCGCCGAAGCGGGAAACAGCTGGCTTGATATGCGGCACACCAATCCGCTGGATTTAAGGCGTTCCGTCGGTATCGGTGCGCGCGTATTTATGCCGATGATAGGCATTATCGGCTTTGATTACGGATACGGCTTTGACCGCGTCGACTATTACGGCAACCCGGATCCCAAATGGAAGATGCATTTCGTTTTCGGCAGGAGCTTTTAGCTTTTAGGGTTGACGTAAGTTCCGATCAGAAATGCCGGAATGCAGTCAAACTTGTAGAAACGGTGCTTGTTTAGAAAATCAATTATTCTTATTTTTGCAAAAAATACGGAGGAAAACGTGAGATCTTTACATCTTTCAGCCATTATTCTGCTCGCCGTTTTGGCTGCCGCAATGCCGGCTTTTGCGCAAAAGATCGGCTATATCAATTCGCAGCAGATCCTTGCGACTTATAAAGAAGCGCAGGACGCGCAGGAGCAGCTGGACAAAATTAACAAGCAATGGGAAGCCGAGGCGCGCGAAATGCAGAGTCAATTTCAGGAATTGGGTCAACAGCTGGAATCCCAGGCTCTGCTTCTGAGCGAACAGCGGCAGAAAGAGAAACAGGCCGAGCTTCAGGCGCTCTATCAAAAGATTCAGCAGTTCCAAAACGAAAAATGGGGTCAAAACGGCGAGTTTTTTCGCAAACAGGAAGAGATCATGAAGCCTGTTTACGACAAGATCAACGCCGCCATTAAGAAGATCGGTGAAGAAGAGCGGTTCGATTATATTTTTGATGTCGTGGCCGGTAACATCGTCTACGCCAGCCCCAGCCAGCAGGATTTAACTCAGCTGGTCATCGAGGAATTGGAAAAAGGACTGACCTCAACCGGCAAGTCATCGCGCGGCCGCTGAGTCTTTGAGCGTTCGAGTCTGCTATGCCCTTCAGCTTGGCCGAGATCGCCTCGTGGGTCGGCGCGACCATTGAAGGTGAGCGTGACATCACTATCTCCGGGTTGGCAAAGATCGAGGAAGCGACGCCGGGGACGTTGACGTTTATCGCCAATCCAAAATATGCCAAATATATCGAGTCAACGGCTGCTTCGGCGGTTTTGGTAGACCGTAACTTTCCGTCCTGCGCAAAAACGCTGCTGCGTACAGATGATCCCTATTTTGCATTTCTTGTGTGCGCGCGAAGATTCTATCAACGCGAACCGGCTGTTGCGCCTGGAGTTCATCCTACCGCCGTCATCGGCGAGGGCACGCATTTGGGGAAAAACGTTTCCATCGGCGCGTATACGGTGATCGGCAAAAACTGCCGAATCGGGGACGGCTCCGTCATCTATCCTCTATGTTTCATCGGCGACAATGTGCAGATCGGTTCGGACACTTTAATTTATGCCAACGTATCGGTACGCGAAGAGTGCCGCATCGGCAGCCGCTGCATAATTCATATGGGAGCCGTGATCGGCGCCGACGGATTCGGTTTTGCGTTCAAAGACGGCCGCTACCACAAGCTGCCGCAGATGGGCATCGTCGTGATCGAGGATGATGTGGAGATCGGCGCCAATACGACGATTGACCGTGCGACGTTGGGCGAGACGATCATCCGCAGCGGCGCCAAGCTGGATAATCTCATTCAAGTGGCGCACAATGTCGAGATCGGCGAGCATACGGCTATAGCTGCTCAGACAGGTATTTCCGGCAGCACCAAAATAGGGAGATATGTCGTTATCGGCGGTCAGGCTGGGTTTGCTGGCCATATTCAGATCGGCGATCAGGCCAAGATCGGTGCGCAGGCAGGCATCACCAAGTCAGTGGCCGGGGGAGAATTTGTCACCGGCACGCCGGCGCGGCCTTTTCTGGAAGAACGTCGCGAACAGGCCGCTTTGGCGCGGTTGCCGGAGCTCTTGAAGCAGGTGCGAGACCTGCAGAAACGCGTGGATGAATTGGCATCCGAGTTGTCGAGTTATCGATCGGATTTGGGAAAAGGAGGCAGCTCTGAAAAACCAACAGACCATCAAGACTGAAGCGTCTTACGAAGGGGTAGGACTTCATACCGGTAATCGTACGAAAATAACTTTTAAACCGGCGCCGGTAAATACCGGCATTATTTTCCGAAGAACGGACATCCCCGATTCGCCGGACATCAAGGCGGATGTGGATCATGTCGTAGACATCTCGCGCGGAACCACCATCGGCATCGGCGACGTGCGCATTCATACGGTAGAGCATGTTTTGGCCGCCATCAGCGGCTTGGAAATCGACAACATCATTTGCGAAGTCGAGGGCAACGAGCCGCCGGTCGGCGACGGCAGCGCACTGCCTTTTGTCGAGGTTCTGCTCAAGGCGGGCATTGTCGAGCAGGAAGCTCTCCGCGACTATTTGATCATCGACAAGACGATCACTTATTCCGATCCTTCCCGCGGCGTCGATATTGTCGTCTTTCCGTCCGATGAATTTCGCATCACCTTTATGGTGGATTACAAGAATCCCGCACTTGGAACTCAATATACCTCGATGTATTCTTTACACGAAGAGTTTGCAACCGAGTTTGCAGCGGCGCGGACGTTTTGTTTTCTCCATGAGGTAGAAGAACTGTGGCGTGCGGGATTGATTCAAGGCGGCAACCTCGACAATGCGTTGGTAATCATCGACCGTGAGATGAGCGAAAAGGAGTTGGAAGAGCTGCGCGCACTTTTCGGCATTAACTCGGAAGTCAAGCTCTCCAACAACGGCATCTTGAACGGCAAGGAGCTGCGCTATTACAATGAGCCGGTGCGTCATAAGGCGCTCGACCTGATCGGCGACCTGGCGCTGTTGGGCGTGCCGATCAAAGGACATGTGATCGCCGCGCGCTCAGGCCACAAGGCCAATGCCGAGCTGGTCAAGTTGATCCGCAAAGAGTACGAGAAAAAGCTCATTCGCAAAAAATATCAGGTCGATGATCTGAAAGGCGTTTTCCTGGATAATGAGGCGATACAAAAGATCCTCCCGCATCGTTATCCTTTCCTGCTTGTCGACAAGATTCTTGACCTTGTCCCCGGCGAGCATGTCATCGGCATCAAAAACGTGACGGCCAACGAGCCGTTCTTCCAGGGACATTTTCCGGGCAACCCGATTATGCCGGGCGTGCTGATTATCGAAGCGATGGCGCAGACCGGCGGCATTCTTTTACTCAATGCTCAGACGGACCCGAGCACCAAACTGGTCTTGTTTTCCGGAATCGACAACGTTCGGTTTCGGCGAACCGTAAAGCCGGGTGACACGCTTCGTTTCGAGGTGGAGCTGGCGGCTCTGCGGCGCTCCATGGCCAAGATGTACGGCCGTGCCTACGTCGGCGATCAACTGGCCTGTGAAGCGGAATTGATGGCTGCCATTGTCGATCGAGAGCAAAAATAACCCCTATCTGAAGAGGCAAGTGTGACGTCCATCCATCCGACGGCCATCGTAGATCCCAAGGCCGAGCTGGGCGAAAATGTATCCGTAGGCCCATATACGATCATCGAAGGCGATGTACAAATCGGCGACAATACGACGATCGCGTCACAGGTATTGATCGCCGACGGCGCGCGCATCGGCTCCGGCTGCCGCATTCATCACGGCGCAGTGATTGCGACGCTGCCGCAGGATCTTAAATTCGGCGGGGAAAAGACCACTTTTGAGATCGGCAACAACACGACGGTGCGCGAGTTCTGCACTCTCAACCGCGGCACGCAGATGCGCGGCAAGAGCGTCGTCGGTTCCAATTGCCTCCTGATGGCCTACACCCATGTGGCGCATGACTGCATCGTCGGCGACAATGTCATTCTTGCCAATGCGGTGCAGCTGGCGGGACATGTAACGGTCGAAGATTGGGCGATCATCGGCGGGCTCACCGGCGTACATCAATTCTGCCGCATCGGCCGACACGTCATGGTCGGCGGCCATTTCCGAGTCACCAAAGATGTGCCGCCCTATATCCTCGCTTCGGAAGAACCGCTGCGATTTGTGGGACTGAATTCGGTCGGATTGCGGCGGCGCGGTTTTTCCGAAGAGACCATGCGCGCTCTAAAGCACGCTTATCGGCTGATCTACCGTTCCAACCTCAATGTCAGCCAGGCGGTGGCCCGCATTCGGGAAGAAGTCGAGCTCATTCCCGAGGTTCTTCACATCCTGGAGTTCATTGAAAAGGCAGAACGGGGAATTATCTGAGTGAGCGGCTCAGCCGAGGAACTGTGGCGGTTCATTCATGACGGAGCATTGCCCGGGGCGTACAATATGGCCCTCGATATGGCAATGACGTTGGCCGCCTCACGCGGCGAGACCCCGCCGACTCTACGTATATACGACTGGAAAGTGCCGACGATTTCTTTGGGATATCATCAGTCCGAGCAGGATCTCGACCTCGACCGCTGTCGAGAGAACGGCATCGACGTCGTCTATCGGCCGACCGGCGGAAGAGCGGTTTTGCATCAAAATGAGATCACCTATGCGGTCGTTCTACCGCCGAGCAGTCGATATTTCTCCGAGCACATTTTAACAATTTATGAGTTGATCAGCCGCTGTCTGGTGCGCGGCCTGCGCCGCCTCGGCGCACCGGTCGACTTTGAACGCAAAAAAAGAACGCCGCAATTCGATGGAAGGGAGCCGGCCGCCCTTTGCTATGCCTCCTCAGCGCAATATGAAATCGTTATCGGCAATAGAAAACTGGTCGGGAGCGCCCAGCGGCGAATCAGCAACGGCGTGCTGCAGCACGGCTCCATCCTGATCGGAGAAGAGCATTTGAATATTACCCGCTATGTGGCCGTGCGCGACGAAACCATGCGGCCGCGACTGAGATCCTTTATGGAGCGGCATACCGTGGCGCTAAATCATGTTTTACCGCACGGCGTTGACAAAAGACAAGCCGTTCTTTACATTCGTGATGCCTTTGCCGCTGAGCTGGGCATTCGTTTTTTCGATGCAGAGCCTTCGCCGAACGAACGCGAGGAGGCCATGCGCCTACTCGAAAGGTTTTCGATCATGAGCAGTTCGTCATGAGCAAACGAATCATCCTCTTGGGATCGGCCGGCTCGATAGGCCGTAACACGCTGCAGTGCATCGAGGCCAATCCGGATTTGCTTTCTTTGGCCGCCCTTTCTACGCACACTCAGATCGATGTTCTGCTGGAACAATGTCGTCATTTTCGCCCATGCGCCGCAGCAATCAGCGGAGCGGAGCCGTCCTTCGAGGTAATCGAAGAACTGCGGCGGCTCAATATTGAGCTGTTTACCGGCAAAAAGGCGCTTGTTCGGCTCATCGAAAGAGTCGATGCGGACTTGCTGGTCAATGCTGTCGTCGGTGCGGCGGGCTTTTTGCCGACTTTGACCGCCGTGGAAAAAGGCTGCGATGTGGCGCTGGCCAATAAAGAAAGCCTGGTGATCGGCGGCGAGCACGTGATGAAGCGAGCGGCTGAGAAAGGCGTGCGGATTCTGCCCGTTGACAGCGAGCACAGCGCCGTGTTTCAATGTCTCATGGGCGAAGACGTCTCGGCGATCGAGGAAATCGTGCTCACCGGTTCAGGCGGTCCGTTTCGGCTGTTGCCCAAGGAAAAGTTTGCCTCGGTCACCGTCGAGGAGGCGCTCAAGCATCCGAACTGGTCGATGGGCGCCAAGATCACCATCGACTCGGCGACCATGATGAACAAGGGTTTGGAGGTGATCGAAGCGTGCCGCTTGTTCGGCCTGACGCCGGACCGCGTGCGCGTTGTTGTTCACCCCCAGTCCATCGTCCATTCAATGGTTGCCTTTCGGGATGGCTCCGTCAAAGCGCAGCTGGGCAAGCCGGACATGCGTGTGCCGATACAACTGGCCTTAACCTGGCCGGAGCGTCGGTCGTCCGAATTCCCGCGCATGGATTTTTCCATCGCTTTTTCGTTGGACTTTGAGCCGCCGGATTTGGAAAAGTTTCGCTGCCTGGCGTTGGCGTACCAGGCGCTGGAAAGCGGCGGGACATCGACGGCAGTTCTCAATGCCGCCAATGAAATCGCGGTGCAGAGGTTTTTGCGCCGCGAGATCCGCTTCGACCAAATCGAGGCGATCATCGAACGAACGCTTTCGGCACATCAGATCGTCCGCCAGCCGAGTGTCGAGGAATTGATTGCGGCGGACGAATGGGCAAGAAGTGTTGCCGGAAATATCGATTTTAATTAAAATAAAAGAATCTTTTTGCGGAAAGCCTCGTCTAATTGGCGCCGTTCGGCAGAAAATCGAGGCTGGAACGGTATGAATCATCGGCAGCGTTGTGCTGCGGGAAAGGAATTATGAGCAATTTTTTGCATACTTTATACGCCTACGGTCTGCCGTTTGCGTTCATCATCGGTCTGCTGGTTTTGGTGCACGAATTCGGCCATTTTCTGCTGGCTAAGCTGGTCGGCATCCGTGTGGAACGATTTTCAATCGGTTTTCCTCCCCGCCTTTTCGGCAAAAAGATCGGTGATACGGACTATTGCATTTCCGCCGTTCCTCTCGGCGGCTATGTCAAGATGTCGGGCATGATCGACGAGAGTCTCGATACAGGCACCCTGAAAGGAGAACCTTACGAGTTCATGTCCAAGCCGGTTTGGGCGCGGTTCCTGGTTATCTCGGCCGGACCGATTTTCAACATTCTTCTGGCCTTCTTCCTCTATACATTGATTATCGGCACCACCGGTATAGAAGTCCCGGCAGAGCCGCTTTATCCCATTGTCGGCAACGTCAGTCCGCATAGTCCGGCTGATTCGATCGGACTCAAGCCCGGCGACCGCATCCTCAGCATCGACGGCAGGCCGGTGGAAAAGTGGGAAGATCTGACGGCAATCATTCACAAGGCGCCGAATCGGACTCTGGACATCGAATGGGAGCGGGACGGCAAGCCGTTTTTCGCCCATGTGACGCCGAAATATGATCCGACGCTGGATGTCGGGTTGATCGGTATTATGCCGCAAACGGTGCGCAAGCCTTTGGGACCGTTCGAATCCGTGCGTATGGGCGCGTTGATGACCGTCGACAAGACGACCATGATCCTCAAATCCTTTGCGGCGCTGTTTACCGGCAAGGTCAAAGCCAAAGAAGCGTTGGGCGGTCCATTGCGCATCGCCGAGCTGTCCGGACAGGTAGCTAAACGCGGTTTCATTGACCTCTTGGCCTTTGCGGCAATTTTGAGCATCAACCTGGCTCTGCTGAACCTGTTGCCGGTTCCGGCTTTAGACGGCGGCCATCTGCTGCTGCTGACCGTCGAGGCGTTCATTCGTCGACCAATTTCCAACAAAATAAAAATCGCCGTGCAACAGATCGGCATGGCGTTGTTGCTGGCCCTAATGATCTTTGTCCTCTTTAATGATTTCCTGAACTTAACCCGCTGAATCCTCGACCTCCCGAAACGGCTGCTTTTGGGAGGTCTTTTTTCATGCCAATTTATTGCTTGACTGTATGGTCAAGATAGTTGTAATTTCATTTTGAAAAATCCATGGGGCGACGTTCCGGTGATCGATTCCCAATTCAGATGAAGGGAATCGATACGTACCCGATGAGCAGGCCGAAAAGAAAGGAGCACAGATGGAAATTAAAAAGACGGCTCTGTTCGATGTCCATATTGCATTAAATGCCAAGATGGTGGAATTTGCAGGCTTTTACATGCCCATTCAGTATGCGGGGATTCTGCAGGAGCATCGCCGCGTACGCACAACGGTCGGGCTTTTCGACGTGTCGCACATGGGTGAGTTTTTTGTCAGCGGTCCGAATGCACTTGCTTTTCTGCAGCGCCTGACCATCAACGATGTCGCCAAGCTGGCCGTAGATCAAGTGCAGTACAGCGCCATGTGTTACGAAGACGGCGGCATCGTTGACGACCTGTTGGTCTATCGTTTTGCAGATCATTACATGATGGTCGTCAATGCGGCAAACATCGAAAAGGACTGGGAGTGGGCGCAGCGGCACCTGATGGAGGGCGTAAAGATGGAAAACCGCAGCGACGAGTTGAGCCTATTGGCTCTTCAAGGTCCCTTTGCGGAGGCCGTACTTCAACCTCTGACCGATTTGCCGCTGTCGGAAATCAAGTATTATTGGATGAAGTGCGGACAAGTGGCCGGATTTCCGGTCGTCGTTTCCCGCACCGGCTATACGGGAGAACCGGGCTTTGAGTTGTGTTTCGATCGCAGCTATTCCGTGCAGATTTGGCAGGCGCTTATAGAATCCGGCCGAAAATACGAGATCGAACCCATCGGTCTGGGCGCGCGGGATACTCTGCGTTTAGAAATGAAATACTGTCTATACGGAAACGACATCGACGCCACGACCAATCCGTTGGAAGCGGGACTGGGTTGGATTACCAAGCTGGATAAAGGCGATTTCATCGGCCGCGAGGCGCTCTTGCGGGTGCGCGAGCTGGGCCTTCAACGCAAACTGATCGGTTTTACGGTAGAGGGCCGCGCTGTGCCGCGGCACGGTTATGCTCTTTATCAAGGCGACCGTCTTCTTGGTCATGTAACCAGCGGCGGCTTTTCTCCCATGCTCGAAAAGGGCATCGGCATGGGATACGTCGCCATCGATGCGGCAGCCGAAGGTACGCCGCTCGAGGTCGATGTGCGCGGCAAACGCGTGCCGGGAATGGTGGTCAAGACGCCCTTTTATCGCCCCAAAGGGTAAAAATGCCGCCGAGAACAATCGAATTCATCGAGAAAGCGGAAGACATCCAGCCTGAGCGGGTGCAAGGCAAAGTGGCGGCAACGGCCGATGTGCTGCGGGCGACTTCAACGATCGTGACGGCGCTGGAGAACGGCTGTCGTGAAGTTATTCCCGCTTTGACTGTTGAGGATGCTTTAGCGATCTATTCAAGCTTTCCATCCGACGAGGTCGTTTTGGGCGGTGAACGAGGCGGCAAAAAGATTCCCGGATTTCATCTCAGCAATTCACCGCGCGAGTATAAACCCGAAGCTGTTATCGAAAAGCGGGTGATTACCACCACCACAAACGGTACGCGGGCGCTGGTTAATTCCTCGGCTGCGAAAGAAGTCGTTGTTTTATCTTTTCTAAACCTGCAGGCGGTGGTCGATCGGCTGGCCGATGCCGCATGCGATCTCTGTTTTATCGCTGCGGGCAACGACGGCAAGGCTTCGATCGAAGATACCGTCTGCTGCGGTGAAACAATCCGCAGGCTGATGCTGTCGAGGCCGAATGTCTTTAGGTTGACTCCGGATGCCGAAAAAGCCGTTGCATTGGCCGAGCAGTGGAATGGATCTACGATACAATTGCTTGAAAATTGTCCCCATGGGAAATTTCTGCAAAAGATCGGTTTCGGGCCGGATATTGCCTTCTGCGCTCAACTCGATCAATTTGCCGTTGCGCCTGTATATGCAAACGGCAGGGTGCGAATTGTTTCATAGTGGATGATCCATGACCAGAAGAAGAAAAAGACGCGTGGTGCAAAAAAGTCCGCGCCGAACCGCTGCGGTGATGAGCCCGGAAAAAGAGCAGGAGATCATGGGGATTCTGCTCATCGTCTTCAGCATTCTGCTTTTTGCCGCTCTTTATTCCTACTCGCCTGAAGAAACACCCGCATCGATTTTCGAAGGTCAACGGATCACCAATCTTGCGGGCTGGGCAGGAGTTTACTTGTCGCATTTTTTGGTTCGATATACGCTCGGCTACGCAACCATCGTTCTGCCCTTTTTGATTTTCTTTTGGGGATGGAATCGATTGCTGCACAAAGATCCCTATCCGCTGATCCGATGGTCGTTTTACACGCTTCTTTTTGCCCTTTATGTCTCCGTCGCCTTTGCCATTGTCGACGGCGTAAGCAGCGCCGCAAGCGGATCCTCGCGAATCGAATTTTCCGGGCTTCTCGGCAGCTGGATCGCTAAAGGCATGATTGTGGTTTTAGGCCCCATCGGAGCGGTTATCTTTCTCATCGGTGCCGTCATTCTCACGGTGCTGTTCATTTCGACCCTGCGGCTTTCGGACATTTTACTTCCCTTTGAGGATTTCTTTGGGAAATTGGCAAATCTGCATTCTGTGGGGCGGCCAAAGCAGGCAACACGAAAGATTAAGGAAGAGGTACATAAAGACCAAGGTGTTCCTTTCCGTCGTCAACAACTGCAGATTCATCGATCGGATTTGGAAAGGCCGCCTCAAGTATCGGTAAAGCCTCTCGAAGAGTTGCGGGAAGAAGAGGCTGAAGAGTCGCCGGAAGAAGCGCCGCGAGCCGAAGCCAGGTTGGATTATAAAGAGCAGCTCTCCTATCTGCAGAATTACCGGAAACCGCCTTTGGAGCTGCTGACCCTGCCGCAGAGTCGTTCGCGCGGCTTGAGCGAAGACGACTATCGCGCCAACGCCAGACTTTTGGAAGAAAAGCTCGAGGATTTCGGCATTCAGGCGCAGGTTGTCGAGATTCATCCGGGGCCGGTGATCACGCTGTATGAGCTGGAGCTGGCCCCCGGCATTCGTCTCTCGCGCGTGGTGTCGCTTGCCGATGATATTGCGATGGCTATGCGCGCCCAACGGATTCGCGTGGTCGCTCCGATTCCCGGCAAATCGACGATCGGCATCGAAATCCCCAATCCCGAACCGGAAATCGTTTACCTGCGCGAAGTGATCGATACGCCCGAATTTCGCGCCGCCGCTTCCCCCTTGACCATGCCGTTGGGGAAAACCATCTTTGGCAAACCCTTTTATGCGGATTTGGCCAAAATGCCGCACCTGCTGATCGCGGGCTCTACGGGTTCCGGTAAAAGCGTCTGCCTCAACACCATCATCGCCGGAATCCTGTTCAAGTCCACTCCCGCAGAAACTCAGCTCGTTTTGATCGATCCCAAGCGGCTCGAGCTCTCCGCTTATGCCAAGCTTTATCGCCATCATCTGAACTATGTGGACGGCGCCAAACAAAAAGTCGCCACAAACGCCAAATCGGCCATTCAAGTGCTGAAATCGGTCGAGCTGGAAATGGAACGTCGCTATTCGCTTTTGGCGGCGGCCGGTGTGAGAAACATCGATGAGTACAACCAAAGAATTCGTGACGGCCTCTATGCGCCGAGCGGACAGGAGCAGCCTTTGCCGCTGCCCTATCTGGTGCTGATTGTCGACGAGCTGGCTGACCTGATGCTCACCGCCAATGCATCCGGAGAAGTGGAGGAGCCCATTGCGCGGCTGACGCAGATGTCGCGGGCCGTAGGCATCCACCTGATTCTCGCTACGCAACGGCCGTCGGTGGACGTGATCACCGGCGTCATCAAGGCCAATTTCCCGGCGCGCATCGCCTTCCAAGTGCCGACCAAAGTCGATTCGCGCACCATCCTGGATATGAACGGTGCGGAAAAGCTGTTAGGCCGCGGCGACATGCTCTTTCTGCCGCCGGGCAGCGCCGAGCCGATTCGTCTGCATAACGCTTATATTTCTTTAGAGGAGATCGAACAGCTGATCGAGTTTGTCCGCCATCAGCCCGAGTTCAACAAAGCGCCCCTCGCGGCTTATCAGCCGGAAGAGGAAGAGGGAGGCGAATATTCGCTGGAAGGCGGTGATCGCGACCCGCTCTTTGAAGAAGCGATGAAGATCGTCGTTCTCAGCGGTCAGGGATCGGTCTCCATTCTGCAGCGCAAATTAAAGGTCGGCTATTCGCGGGCGGCTCGGCTCATAGATCAGTTGGAAGAAGCCGGTGTGGTCGGACCGTTCGAAGGAAGCAAAGCGCGCGAGGTGCTCATGACTCCGGCTGACCTGGAAGCGATGAATTTCAAGGATGAAGAGGAAGATGAGGAACTTTAGAGCTGCAGCTTCATACAAGCTTGTGCAACTCATTGGACGCCGCGGTCATTTGCGCGGCAAAAGAGTGGGCAGGTTGATCGAGAGATAACATGAAGAGATGAAAAGAGGTGTCGATGAGCAAAACGGGTAAAATCGTTTTTTTAATTCTGGCTGCGGGCGGTTGTCTGTTCGCCGACGTGGAAACGGACAATTTTTTGCGCAGCGTGCAAAAGTCCTATCAGTCGCTTAAATCGGTCTGCGCCGAGTTTACGCAGACCTTTCACTGGAAGCTGACGGGTGAGGTTCAGACCATCAGCGGTCGCGTCTGCAGCCTGGACGGCAACCAATTCCGCATCGAAACGCCGGAACAGCTGATTGTGACCAACGGCAAGGTTCTTTGGACCTACACCAAAGCCAACAATCAAGTGGTCATCGATCGCCCGGAAAATGCAACGAGCGACAATCCTTTTATCAAAGAGTTTCTCGACAAATACCTGACCGAGTACACGGCTCAACCTGCTCCGTCCGATGCGGAAGGTGTTCGCTGCGTGCTCATGAAGGCCAAGTCCGAAGATCAATACGTTACCTGCATGAAGCTTTGGATCGATGAAAAGAGCCGGTTGATTCGCAAAATCGAGCAGACCGATGTAAATGACAACATCACCCTGTTCGAGGTAAAAAACATCGATACGTCGGTCAAGTTGACGCCGCGCGACTTTTCTTTCTCGCCACCTGAGGGAGCGGATGTGATCGACATGCGCTGAAGCGTTGAACCAAGCCTATTCGGCAGGAGATGATCCATGAGATGTCGTGCAGCAATTGCCGCGATGCTTTTCATGCTCAGCTGGAACACTTTGGCATTTGGGCAGCAACGACCTGCAACCGGCCGCGCTGCTCAATACTATCTTGGGGGACAAGATCAAGTGCTGATGCCGGTCAATGTATGGGGATTCGTCAACATGCCCGGGCAGTACATGGTACCGCTCGAGACGGATCTTGTTTCGCTTCTCTCCTGGGCAGGCGGCCCGCGGGAAGACGCGCGCATCAAAAGAATCCGCGTCGTCCGCACCTTGGCTGAGGGAGACTCGAGCGTTGTCATCGACGTGGACGTAAAAAGCTTTGTCGATACGGGTAATTTAAAAGAGAATCCCACCTTATTGCCCGGAGATACGGTGGTGGTATCGGGGACGACCTTTTATTTGGTCAGCAAAGTGTTCGAATTGGGGTTCCGCATTGCCATGATTGTGCAGGCAATTTATTTAGCGCAATGGTACTCGCGGCGAAATGATTAACCAAAGTTGAGAATGGAACGATGAACGAACCGAGGCTTTATGAAGGTCCCGGCAACGGTCGATTATTCAGCAGACTTTCCGAGCAGCATTTAACTTGGCGGGATTATCTGCGTATCTTTTATCGGGGACGTAAAGCAATCCTGGCAACGTTCTCGGTCGTCATGATCATTACGATTCTTTTGACTTTTTTCCAAAAGCCGGTCTATGAATCCACGGTGCGGCTGATCCTCGAGGATCGCAGCGGCGTCGGCCAATCTCTTTTTAATTTTACTTCCGCCATCACCAAAGAGACGTTGATGAACAATCAGGTGGAGGTGTTAAAGAGCCGTACTTTGGCGGAGGGTGTAGTACGCAATCTGCTTAAAACGCCCTATGCCGCCCAGTTCGAGGTTCTGGAGCGGCCCGATACGTTGAAGCATCATCTCAGTTTTTTGCAGCGGATCCGCCTGAACCTCCGCGGCAAGATGGATGAAAATGAGATTTTCGACGAGCAGGTCAAAGCTCTGCGCGAGGGGCTGAGCGTCCGCCATATCCGCAACACCGATATGATCGAAATCCGCTTTCGGGCACACAGCCCGTTTGAGGCTTATTTCGTTGCCAATGCGATAGCATCGGTTTATGAACGCATCAGCAAAGAAGAGAGCCAGGCCGAAGTTCGTCAGGTAAAGGACTTTTTGGAAAAGCAGCTGGCGCTTTACGAACGGGAATTGGCCGGTTCGGAGGAACAGCTTAGGGCCTACCAAGAGTCCGCCAAAGTCGTCTCTTTGGACGAGGAGACGGCCGACCTAGTGCGCAAAATAACCGAGTTCGAGACGCTCTACAATTCCGCGCGCACCGATCTTGAGGCGGCGCGGCAGCGTTTGGCTTACATCAACGCCGAGCTGGAGCGCCAGAACAGCAGTTTTAACATCGAATCGATCAGTAAAACCACGGCGCTGGAAGAGTTTACCCGCAACATCGCGGAGAAGGAATCACAATTGGCGCTCTATCAGGCAGAAACCATCCAAAAAGGTGACTCTCCCTATACGCGTCGGCAGATTGAACTGACCACGCGGCAGATCGAAGCGCTCAAGGAGCAGTTTAAAAAGGAAGTCACCTCGATCGCCTCCAACCAATTTGTAGATCCGGCCAAGATTTCCGGCTCGTTGTTTACCAGCAAAATCGAGGTTGAAATCGACATTCGTTCGCTGGAGCCCAAAGTGGAGGCTTATGGAAAGATCGTTGATGAGTACAATCGGCAGCTCGAAAGCCTGCCGGCCAAAAAGCTGCAGCTGGCGCGGTTGACGCGGGCTGCGCAGGTGGCGGAAAAGCTGTACATCATGCTGCAGGAAAAGTATCAAGAGTCGCGCATAACCGAAGTCGGTCAGCTTGGCAATGTACGGATCATCGATCCTGCGAAAGAGGAGCGCGAGCCGATTCGTCCGAAAAAAAAGCTGAACCTGTTCCTAGGCTTCCTGATCGGCCTCAGCCTGGGCGCGGCCGCCGCTTTTACCATGGAGTACATGGATGATTCGGTCAGCTCGCTGCAGGATCTGGAGGCTGTCGGCCTGCCGATGATAGCCGCCATACCTGAAATTCGGCCGGAAAAGTCGCTGGTACCCAACGTTCGCCTTACCCGATCGGAAGACCCGGAAGTGACGGCCATCAACGAGAGGCTGGTCACGCACCTGCGGCCGCGTTCGCCGATTTCGGAAGCCTATCGAAGTCTCCGCACCAACATATTGTTTACTGCTCCGGAAAATCCAAAGCAGGTCATTTTAATCACCAGCAGCGGCCCGCGCGAAGGGAAATCGACTTCGGCGGCCAATTTGGCGATCACTTTTACCCAGATGGGCGCCAAAACTTGTCTTGTGGACGCCGACCTTCGACGACCCATGCTGCACAAGCTGTTTCAGGTACCGCATCAGCCGGGCCTGACGAACGTACTGATCGGACAAAAGACGGTTGCCGAGGCGGTGATTCCCGTTGCCGATGTGCCCAATCTGGATCTGTTGCCGTGCGGCATCAATCCGCCGAATCCCGCAGAGCTGCTGGGTTCCGAACGTATGAATGCGCTGCTCAATGAACTGCGCAGCCGTTATGCGATGGTCATCATCGATACGCCGCCGGTGAATGCGGTCACCGATCCCTCGGTGCTGGCTCGATTTGTCGACGGCGTGCTGCTGGTCATTCGCAGCGGCGAAACGCCGCGCGGCGCCGCCGTGGCAGCGGCCGATCAGCTCCGCCGCATCAAGGCGCCGATTCTCGGCGTCGTATTGAACCACGTATCGCGCGCCGACTCTTACGGCGGTTATTACCATCACCAATATTACTATTATTACTATACGGAAGACGGGGAAAAGAAGCCGCGTGAAAAGAGGAAAACGGCGGTCGACGTGCGATTGTGAATCGAAAACAGGAGGGAGTTGTAACGGATGATCTCGCATTGGGAGGAGCTTTGGTACGCCTTTGTCACCAAGCCGAGGCATGAAAAGAAAGTCAAGAGCTATTTAGAGACGGCGGGCTTTGATCATTACCTGCCGTTGCGAAAAACTTTGAACCAATGGAAAGACCGCAAACGGTGGGTTGAAGCGCCGCTTTTTCCGGGCTACATTTTCTGCCGCGTGCCGTTCGTCCATCGGTTTGAAGTATTAAAGGCGCCGGGTATGGTGCGAATCGTCGGCTTTAATAATCAGCCCATGCCGGTGCGCGAAACAGAGATCGAGACCATCCGCAACCTTCTCAAAAGCGGCGTCGATCTGCAGGTACGCGACGGTATTGTTGTCGGCGATTATGTGCGGATCACAAGCGGTATTCTGATGGGATTGGAAGGCCGCATTGTGGAGGAAAGAGGCGCGCATTATTTTGTCGTCACCATCGAGGCCGTCGGAAAATCGATACTCGTCGACACCCGTTCGATCGAATTGAAAAAAATCGCCTGAAACCGGCGTCGAGCGCCGTTAAGAACCAGGAGCCATGAAAACGCGTGCAAACAGAAAAATAGGCTGCTTTCGTTTCCTTCTCTTGATGCTTCTTTTGTTCTTCGCCTGCACGAGAAAGCTTTACCAGGAACGGACTCTGACGATTACCGGAACGGCCAAGCTGAGCGGCGCGGCTTCCCACGAAGGCATTTCCGTCATGCTCTATTCTGCCTTACCGACCGATACAACAATTGCTAATCTTCAGAGCCGTTTTCCAGCTTTAGGTGCACCGGCAGGTCAGCCCGCGCTGTTCGAACCGCGCCTTGCAAGTCCGCTTTACAAAGTACAGACTGCTGCCGACGGCTTTTTCAAATTCGACGAAGTTCCTGAAGGCAACTACAACCTGGTCATCGAGAAAAAAGGCTACGGCAGGCGGATCCTTCCCAACCTCGACCGGTCATTGCAGCTGGAAGAGGTCCTCCTCTATCCGGAAAGGCGGGTCACCGGCGAGCTCGATTTCTATACGGTGTGGGACAGCCGTCGCCACATCATCATTGCCAATGATTTGACGATTCCTGAAGGTGTGACGCTGTTGATCGACAAGGGAGTAGTCGTCCGCTTTGAAGGCTACGGCAAGCTGATCGTTTACGGCAAGCTGGTAACCATCGGTACCGCGGAAGAGCCGGTGATCTTTACCACCGACGTGCTCGATCAGCAAAATGCCGGCACCTGGAGAGGTCTCGAGGTCTACGGCGAAGCAGAGCTCGTTGCTGCGGTTTTTGACCACGCAGATTTGGCCGTGAATTGCCGCGGCGGCAAGATCTCCGTTCAGCAGTGCGTCTTTCGCGATATTAATGATCGAAGCGTCGTCATTGCCAATGAAGGAATGGGAGAAATTTCCCGTTCGCTGTTTTTTAAATGTAAAGCCGCCATCCAAACAGAGACGAATTCGCAGCTCAGTGCGGTCGGCAATCTCATCACCAACCCTCCCGGGTATTGGCAGAGCAGTTTCGGCATTGTTTCGAACAGCAGCCGCTCGACGTTGACCGACAACGGCATTACCCATTGCGATGTCGGCTGCAGCGTCGAGTTCAGCGGCGCCGCCGATTTCCTTTACAACTATGTTGCCGAATGCGGAATCGGAGCAAATGTGGTCAGTTTGGTCAACGAAAAGAGCAATGTGGTTTTGAAACTCAACACGATTGTCGCATGTACCAAATATTCGATTAACATCCTTGACAATGCTTCGCCGTTGATCGAAAAGAACAATCTGCTTCAGCTGGGTTCGGCGCTGTTTATCCGGGCTTATTCCCTGAAATATCTTTCTTACCCCGATATTGTTGCCCGTAACAATTACTTTGGCGAAACCGCGGCGGAAGTCAAGCGGCGTGTAGAGGACCGTCGCGTCAACATGGCGGGTGGAAGCGTGACCTGGTCGATTCTCATCGATCCGGTTGCGACATCGCAATTTGCCGACGCCTATCCTCGTCCTTCGGCTCAATTTTGATGTTCAACGTGAAAGCACGAATCGATTCCCTGCTCCGACACCTCGGTCGTGAGTCGGGGCGTACCTTTGCCGTCGGAGCCGGTTCAGTCTTCCTTCTAAAAATAGTCGGCGCATTTTTGATGCTGCTGGGGCAAATTATTGCCGCGCGGCTCCTTGGTCCTGCAGAATACGGCTATTTTGCGTATGCGCAAAGCGTTTTGCTGATCGTAACCGTTTTTACCATTTTAGGCTATGACAACTCGCTGCTGCGCTTTGTGCCGGAATACCGCGTCAATCGGCAATGGCCGATGCTCAAAGGCGTTCTGACATTCTCCTTCAAAAGATCGCTGCTGGCCTCCGTCATCGCCGCAGCATTGGGCGCAATACTCTTGACTCTGGATAAACCGCATTTTGCTGCCGGCCAACGCGACGCCCTTCAGATTATGCTCCTATGTGTGCCTCTTTACACTCTCACCATGGTTCGCCAGGCGGCTCTGCGGGGATTTCGACACGTCGTGCTTGCCGAATTTCCGGAAAGCTTGGTGCGGCCGCTGTTGTTCATTCCGTTGTTGATGTTGGTTTCGCAAATGCGCCCTTTAACGGCCGTGACGGCGTGGTGGATCTACTTTTTGGTGGTTCTGGTCGCTTTTTTCTTCGGCTCATGGATGTTGATCCGCATTCTTCCAGGTGAACTCCACCAGGTTAATGCCGAGCATAAAGCGACCGAGTGGCGCAGCATTTCGCTCGACATGATGTGGATGAACGCCATGAACATCGTCTTTAACCAGGCGGCTGTGGTTTTGCTCGGTTTCTTTTCGCCGCCGGAAGAAGTGGCGCTTTTTTCCGCCGCAGCAAGGATCGCATTTTTTGTCTCATTTGCCCTGTTTGCCGTCAATTCCATCGCCGCGCCGCTGATTTCGGAATTCTATTACGGCGGCAGAATGCGAGAACTGGAACGTATCATGACCCTTTCCGCCGCGCTCCTTGCGGCGACGACGTTGTTTGCCGACCTCTTTCTTTTGGCTTTCGGCAAGTCCGTGCTCGGCGCTTTCGGTGCGCCTTTTCGCAAAGCCTTCGGAATTCTGCTGCTGCTGATGATCGGCCATACAGTCAAGTCGTTTTCCGGTCCGGCTTCCTATCTGCTCAACATGAGCGGTCGCCAGCGGCTTACGCGGCGGATGATGGCGGTTTTCGTTTTCCTCCATCTCTTGGCCGGAGTTTTGATTATCAACCGATTCGGCGCCTTCGGCGCCGCCGTTGTTTCAGCCGCCACCCTCAGCTTCTGGAACTTGGCGCTCGCCGCGGCTGCCTATAAAGTGGTCGGCTTAGACTCGACATTTTTCACGCTCATCCGCTTCAAAAAAGTGTTTTCCGGAGCGTAATATGCTGCAAATTATTCATTTGATTTTCTTTTTCCTCTTTATCCTGCAGCCGGCGCTGGTGGCCTTGGGTTTTCAAGAGTCTCGTTTCTTTTCCGTCATATGGCTCATGGTGTTCCTGGGTTTGGTCATCGGTCGCATCATCGAACGCAAACATGACTTTCCAAGGCTGAATTTCCCTCTCGCTTTACTCATTGTCGCTCTGTTAACCGTGGCGGCCATTCACGGATTCGAACCTAAACTTTTGCTCAATGCGGGTCAATTCCTCATTGCCGTTCTGACTATGTATTTTTTAATCTATTATGTGATTTTTTATGAGGATGAGGAGCTTTTTTTTGCCAAAGTTTTTGCGTCGATCCCCTTCTACTTTTATGCCGCCCTTTTGATATCTACCGTTTTGACGGCGTATAACGCGCCGGATGCGCCCCTGCTTTATGTATGGCAATGCAACGGTATTGAAAACCGCGCACAGCTGATGTACGGCTCGGGCAACCATTTTGGCGTCTATCTCTCAGCGCTGACGCTGATCTCGGCTGTCTACTTGGTTGCGCAAAAGAGATATTTTCATATCCTGACGATCGGTCTTGCGATCGGATTTCTGGTGATTTCCGGATCGAGAACCGGTCAGGTTGCCATCGTCCTGTTGCCAATCCTGCTCATCTTTCGACTGCTCCGCCTGCACTACGGATATCTGCTCGCCGCCATTTCCCTTGCCGGAGTGATTATTTATCTGATCGTCTTTAACAACGATCTTTATTACTACGTTTATCAATTTTTTCTATGGGTGCATGAGCGTGTGCCTTTGCGCTTTATGCCCGAAGCGCGCTACCATCTCTTGGCCGGACGGGAAGTTTTGTGGAATACGCTTGTCGAGATGATCCGCAGCAAACCGATATGGGGACATGGCTATTATATTCCTTTTTACGATTTCGGCATCGACGCCGGCTATGAAGGAGGGCGGCTGGTGGGCAACGAAACCGCGCCGACCAGCGAAAGCGGCCTGCTGTTTACCGTCCGCTACGGCGTTCCGGCCACGATCGTTTATCTGTGGTTCATGGTTTCGCCGCTCTTGAAACGGACCCGCGAGCATTTTGAGTTTTACCACGTCTATCTGATTCTCTTTGCTTTCTGCGTGTGGATTTTGAACGATTCTCTCTTTATCTCCTATTCGATACAGATTCTTTTCTTTCTCTCCGTCATTGCCGGCCACTTGGCGCTGCAAAAGGACGCCATCGCTCTCCGCCGCTATGAGCTGGTGACCAAGCAGATCCGGCCTGAACGGCCGCTTTCGATGCTGCAGGATTGGAATCCATGAGGGATATTAAGAATCTCCTGGTCTTTCACATCGGCCATTTGGGGGATACCATTATGATTCTGCCCTCATTTTGGGCCCTGCGCGATGCCTTTCCCCATGGCCGCTTCACCCTGCTGACCGACCGTATGGACGGCGAAGGCTATGTCAATGCCGCCGATCTCTTTTCTTCCGATTTTTTTGCGGAAATCATTATTTTTTCCAAAAGTGCCGACGGCGATAAACGTCATCTGCGTTCACTCGTGGAACTCTGGCCGAAACTGCGCGCACGACGATTCGAAGCCGTCGCTTACTTGACACCCTCACGACGTCAAAAGCGGCAGATTTTGCGCGATCGACTCTATTTTCGCTCGCTCGGCATCGGCAGGCTCCTTGGTTTTCGCGGCTTTGGTCCCTTTACCGGTGAGATGGCCAAGCTCCATGAAGCCGAGCGCATTCTGCGGCGCCTGTCCAAGGACGGCATTCCTGTCGGCCGCATCTCTTTCGATTTGCTGCTCAATCAAGCGGATGATGCCGAAGCGCAAAAGCTGCTCGAAGAGAAAGGGCTTTCTTTGGACGATGAGCACTGTGTGGCCGTCGCGCCGTTTTCGAAAATGCAGGCGAAACGGTGGCCGATGGAACGCTACGCCGCGCTCATCGAACGGCTGATCGCCGATTTTGCGGTTTTTCCGATTGTCCTCGGCGGCAGGGACGAAAAGGAGCAGGGAGATGCCTTGATAAATTATTGGAAGACCGGTCTAAATGCCGCAGGCCTTAAGGTGCGGGCGACGGCCGCGCTTTTGCGCCGTTGCCGCTCCTATATCGGCAACGATACCGGTGCAATGCATCTTGCTGCTTCGGTAGGCGTCCCCTGCTTGGCCATCTTTTCCGCGCGCGACGAGCCGTACAAGTGGCGTCCCTATGGCGACGGCCATATTGTTCTGCGCCGAGAAATCGAATGCGCGGGCTGCCTGTTGACCCATTGTGAGCACCGATCCTGTTTGATGCAGATCACCGTCGATGAGGCGACTGAAAAGGCCAGGGAACTATTGCGCAGGGGTTTGTAAGTTGTGCGGACCATTCGCATTTTAAGGATAACCTCAAATCTCAGCAAGGGGGGCGCCGGAGCCCATGTTCTGGCGGTGCATCGCGCCGTCAATCGAATCGACGGTTTCGAGTCCTATCTCTGGTGTCCGCGGGAAACGATCGACGAGGAACGCATCATTCATGATACATTGCCCAAAGCTGTCGTATTTTTCAATGCCGCTCGTACCCGTGTCCTCGGGCTGGACAGCCTCTATGCGCCCCTCTTCGGCCGTCGGCTGGCGCAGCTTGCCCCTCAATTCGACATCATTCACCTGCATCATCTGGAGGGTTATTTTTTTGATCTGCGTTCCTTATATTTTCTTAAAGATAAAAACGTCGTGCTGACCTTGCATGACATGTGGCCTTTGACCGGTCGTTGCAGCGTGAATTACGATTGTGAGAGATGGCAAAGTCGATGCAGTCGCTGCCCGCATACCGATGTCTATCCTGCCGTGTGGGTCGATCGGTCGGCGTTTCTGCATGAACAAAAAAAGCGCGCTTTTGCCGCGCTGAATTCTCTTAGAGTCGTTGCAATTTCCCAATATAACGCGGAAAACGTGCGTCATAGCCATCTCAAACATACTCCAATATCCGTCATTCCACCGGCCGTGGATTGCTTGAGCTTTTTCCCTGAGAAACGTCGGGATGCTCAGACGGTCATCGGCGCGGTGGCCGTCCGCCATGATTTCAGCACCAAGGGTTTAGATGATTTACTGCAGTTCATCCTCTATACCCGCGATGCCGGTTTGCCGCTTCGCTTTCGTATCGTCGGCAAAGTCTCATCGGCGGCGCAAAGGCAGTTGGAATGCCTGCCTCATGTCGATCTCTTTCCCTTCACCGGCAGCCTCGACGAGCTGCGCCGTCATTACAACGCCATGTCGCTGCTCATCAACCTGTCGCGCCAGGAGACCTTCGGCAAAACCAACATCGAGGCGCAGGCCTGCGGCATACCGGTTTTGGCGCGCGACATCCCGCCGTTTCGCGAAAACGTTCATTTCGGCGCCCTATGCAGCGATTGTTCGCCTCAGGCTCTCCACAAAATGATCAACTCTATTCTGGACCGACAATGGCCAAGGGAGGAGATGCATACGGAAATTAAGCGCCGCTATGACCTTTCAATCCTCGGTGAACGTTATGCGGCCCTCTATCGCTCCTTTTTCGAAGAGGAGAAAAGATGAAGCTGCTGCTAAGCGACTATGGCGGCTATGCGTTCATCTATGACCTCGGCCGCGAGCTGGCGAGGCGCGGGCATGAGGTGATTCACGCTTTCACCAGCGACAGTGCCAGTCCGCAAGGCGATTACGTTTCTGAGGGAAAGCTCACCGTCATCAACCTGCGGCTGCCTTTCGACCGCAAGGCGGGGTTCCTGCAGCGGTGGGCGGCGGAGCGCGCTTACGGCAAAAAGGCTGCAGCTCTGCTGCGCAAAGAACAACCTGAGGTAATTATGGCCGCCGATACCCCTTTGGAGGCCTTGCGGCATCTGTTTGCCGCTTCGCGCCGTTACCGGATACCCTTTGTTTTTTGGTGGCAGGACATTCTTGGCGATGCCATGGTAGCGGTCCTAAGTAAGAAATTTGGAAAGCTTGGATATGCGATCGGCAGTTTTTATCGGCAGACGGAGCGGCGCTGTCTGGCGCAGGCCTCTGCCGTCATCGCAGTATCCGAGCTCTTTGTCAGGCGGCTGCATGATTGGAGCGTTGAACAGCCGAACCTGCATGTGATTCACAACTGGGCTTCGCCGGAAACAATTCGTCCCCTGCCCAAAGAGAACGATTTCAGCCGTCGTCACGGCCTGACGGATCGATTCGTCGTTTTGTACGCCGGCACCTTGGGTATGAAACAGAATCCGCAAACCCTAGTCGATGCCGCTAAATATTTGCTACAGGAAAGTGAAATTCTTTTTGTGGTTGCTGCGGACGGCGTCGCAGTTCCTTTTTTGCGCGCCCAAAAAGAGGAGTTGCGGCTCGACAATCTGCTTATTCTGCCGCTGCAGCCGTTTCGCGACGTACCGCTTTTGCTGGCGAGCGGCGATGTCCATTTGGTTTTGCTGAACGAGGATGCCGCGCGGTACAGCGTCCCTTCAAAGATTTGGACTTCCTGCTGCGCCGGACGCCCGATTCTCATTTCGGCTCCTCCCGATAGTGATGCCGCTCGCTGCGTTCAGCAAATCGGTGTAGGAAAGGCGGTCGGCGGCGGTGCCGAATTGGCTACGGAACTTCTAAGGCTTTATCATGATAAAGAAATGCGCCGGATTATGGGAGGAAACGGCCGGCGTTATGCAGAGCAAAATTTTCACCTATCGACAATCGCTGAACGCTTTGAACGCGTGCTGAATAAAGCACGAAAAGTGTGAAAAGATAAAGAACCATGTTGCGCGAACACTCGAATATTTTGAACGGTCTGCGTCGCTTCGTCGATTTGGTGATTTTGTTCCTATCCTTTCTGGCAGCCTACCATCTGCGGTTCGGACTCTTTCCTTTGCCGGAAGAGATGACCACTGCGCCGTCGCTGCAGCATTATCTGCCCAATCTTGCTCTCCTGCTGTTCCTTTGGCTCCTGGTTACGCAGTTCAGCGGCCTCTATTCCGGGAAAAAGCTCTCCGTGAAAGTCGTCGACATCCGGGCGATCGCCGTTTCGCTGGTCTCCACTTTATTTTTCTATGCAGGCACCGGATTTATCTTCAAGTCTTTCGACGTCTCCCGACTAATGCTCCTGATTTTCACGCCGCTCAGCGCGTTTTTATTGACGGCCTGGCACTTTTTTTTCCAATATTCGCTGAAAGTTAAATGGTTCGGCGCCAAACCGCGGAATCTATTGATCATCGGCGCCGGACCGACTGCAAGAAGGTTCGCCTACGAAATCATGACCCATCGCGAAACCGGCTACCAAGTGCTGGGTTTTTTGGATGACGAATCGAATGCTGACAGCGACTTGCCGCGACCGCTTTTGGGAAGAGTGTCGGATATTGCGAAAATTCTCGCCAATTTTGCCGTCGATCGGGTTGTCGTCGCTCTGAGTATGAAAGAGTCGCGGCATTTGGAGCAAGTGGTCCGCGAATGCGAATATGCCGGCATCGAAGTGAACATCATTCCCGATCTCTTTCAGTTCATCCATCCCCGCGCCAAAGTGCTTAACCTCAACGGCATCCCTTTGATCGGAGTGCGTCCCAATCCGGTCGATACCTGGCAGTATGTTTACCTCAAGCGTGCGTTCGATATTCTTTTCAGCCTGGTTTTTCTTGTCCTTGTCAGCCCGTTGATGATTTTGATCGCCTTGTTGGTCAAGCTGACTTCGAAAGGGCCGATTCTGTTCGCGCAGACCCGTTTAGGCACGCAGGGGCGCCCCTTTACAATATACAAATTCAGAACCATGCGCGTCGATACGGGAGGGGAAAGCGATACGCGCTGGACGACTCCGGAAGACGAGCGCGTCACGCCCATCGGCAAAATTCTACGCCGCACCTCGCTGGATGAGCTGCCGCAGTTCTGGAACGTGCTCAAAGGCGACATGAGCGTCGTCGGACCGCGACCCGAACGCCCCTATTTCGCCGAAAAGTTCCGTCGGCACATTCCCGAATATATGATCCGCCATCAGGTCAAAACCGGTCTTACCGGCTGGGCTCAAGTCAACGGCCTGCGCGGCGATACTTCCATCGAAAAACGAATTCAATACGATATTTTTTATATCGAAAACTGGTCTTTTTCATTCGATTTGCGTATAATCCTGCTGACGCTGATGAAAGGGCTTTTTAATAAGAACGCTTATTAAAATATTTTTCGGCTTTGTTCTGCTGATGCTCTACCGGCCGGTCGTCGGACAAACCATCGTTCCCGACCACTGGTTGGTGGATGAAATCCGTTATCTGCAGCATCGCGGCAGACTGTGGAATTTGTCGCTCTTACAAATGCCTTACGATGTCGGATCGCTGCAGGCGGAACAGACGGAAATAGACCCTGTCGGGCTGTATCTGCGGCGTTGGAATCGGCAAGGCGGTAATGATTTCCTCTTTACCTGGAACCGCTTCGACCAAAGGTTTTCCTCGCAAGCCGACCAGTCTTTAAACTCAACTTTGCGGTTGGGCCTCGGCGCTGCCGCAGCGCCAGGGATTAAAGCCGTCACTTCATTTTATATCGACAACCAACTCGATGCCGACTCGCTCTACATCGGCAAGCGCCAAGGCGGTTGGGCTGCCTTTACAGAACAGGCTTATTTGTCCTTCAAAACCGGTCGATTCACCTTTCGGCTCGGCCGCGATTACCTCGTATGGGGGCCGGGTCGCGATGCTTCTTTGATGATTTCTGTCTCGGCGAGGCCGATGGATCATTTTTACGGCGCATGGACTCACCCTAATCTTCAATTCTCATTCTTTGCCGCGCAGCTTGACCAAACCAATTATCCGATTAACGCCAAACCCGCGCAGCAAAACCGCTTCCTGTCAGGCCATCGAATCGAGTGGCGGCCGCGACAGTTTTTGCGGGTCGCCCTAAGTGAAACGGCGTTATACGGGGGACCAAATAGCGGCTTTGACTTGGCGTTCATGAATCCGTTGATCTTTTTCACCGGCGAGGAGCACAACGGACCGCAGACCGCCAACGTCATGGCGATGCTGGATATTGTCGCGCTGGCGGCAGATCAGTTGACCTTTTATGCAAGTTTTCTATTGGATGATATCCAGCTTGAACGCGCGAACGTCGACGACAAGGGCGAACCGCCGGAGTACGGCCTGACGGCCGGATTGAACTGGGCGGATCCTTTGCACCTGCCTGGAGTCGATTGGTTTGCCGAGTACACCCGCGTGACCAATCGTACTTACAACGGGCAGGGAGGAGCGTGGGAAAAATACCTGCATCGAAACGTGCCGATTGGTCATTTTTTGGGCAACGATTTCGAACGGATGATTCTCGGCGTAAGCGCAAGGCCCGCTCGGACATGGAGAATGAGCGCTTCCTGGGAGCATCGCCGTCGCGGTGAAGGCCGCGTAAGTAAACCGTTCGATACTCCATGGCGTGATCTGCCGCCCGGCCAAAAGTATGTAGAGCCCTTTCCCACCGGTATTGTGGAATCCGCCCATTTTTTAAACTTTTCCGTACGTCGTTATTTCGGCTGTCTCGGATTTCTTGAAGCGCAGGCGGCCTATCGAACCGTCAAACAGGTCGAAAACCAAATCGGAATAGATGATTCCGGTTGGGAAGCCGCGCTGCGTCTCTCCCTTGAACTCCTCGCCTCCCATTCGATGAACTGACATCCCGAACGGAGATCTTATGGGTACAAACTCGATCGCCCCTTTTGATTACTGCATCCTGACGGCGGCAAATGAGGCCCAGGCGTCAGGATACCGCAGACAGGTCGAGGAAAAATTGCAGCAATCGTTACCAGTACGTAATGTTCAGGTCATTCCCGACCCGATGGGCAAGCGCATCGGATCGGGCGGAAGCACATTTTATGTCTTGGAACAGCTGCGCCGGCTTTTCGGCGAGAATTTGTTTGCGCAACGAATCCTTATTCTGCACAGCGGCGGCGACAGCCGTCGATTGCCGGCCTATGCGGCCATGGGCAAGCTGTTTACGCCGTTGCCTTCGCCGGACTATGACTGTTTGTTCGATATTATGGTCCGCAGCTATGCCGAACTGCCGCGTACAAACGGCGGGCAGGTGATCGTCGCCAGCGGCGACGTGCTGCTCAACTTTGATCCCTCCATGGTCGATTTCCACCCCACGGGTATAACCGGCGTCGCCTTTTCCGAAAACGCCCAGCACGGCCGCTATTTCGGCGTCTATGTCGTGCGCGAGCCCTCGACTCGCGCCACAGTCGTCGCCGATGTATTGCAAAAGCCCAACATGGAAGAATTGGAAGCCGCCGGCGCTGTCGATTTTTCGCGCCGCATTTGGCTCGATACCGGCATACTGAATTTTTCCGCCGACGCGGTTCATTCGTTACTGAATTGTCGTGAACTCATTCATTTGTTCGAACAGGGCCGACTCGATCTCAACCTTTATCACGAAATTCTCTATGCCGTATGCGGAAAGGCCGACATTCCGGACGGCGACAAGCTGCGGGAAATTGTTCTTTATGCAAGCTGCCTGCCTTACTGCGGATTTTATCATGTCGGACGCAGCGAAGAATTTCTCCACAACTTTTACAGCTTGACGCACGCTTCCGCGCTGTATCGGTTCACCAACGGCGTCCGCTCCAACGCCGCGCTTTTTCCGGAGCTTAAATCGGCATGGGTTTATAATGCCGAAATCACCAGCCGCAAGTTGACCATTGAGAAGCCTTGTTTGATCGAAGGAAGCTTGTTGGATAGTCCTGTTGAACTCTCCGGTGAGAACATCCTCAACAACATTCCTGAAGGCGCCGGCCCTATTCGTTTGAAGAAAGGGAATTGCTTAACTGTTCTGCCGATACAGGGCGGGAAGTGGGCCGCGGTACTCTATGGAATTCAGGATTCTTTCAAGTCGGATGATGCACGCTATTTGAACCGTCCAGTTGCTGAACTTTTGGCACGCTGCAATCCTGCTCTCAACGACTTGCGAATAAAAGAGAGAAATCTTTGGGATGCGGCACTATTTCCAGTTGACTCGACGCCGTTTGCAGCCGTGCAGGCCATTCTTTCCCTTCAGGAAGGCAAGCCTTCGGAGAAATGGCTGCATTCCGAGCGGCTCAGCTTGAGAGAAATTATGCTGAAAATCGATTATGACCGGCTTTCGGAACATCGCCGCGAAATTCTTCGACGCCGACGATTGGCCGACTTTAAAATGCAATTGGAACAGGACAAAATCTCTTTTAAAGAATTAAAGGATCTTTTAGATAACGAAAGCAAGCGCAATACAGCTGTTAACGTCTTGAAGGACTTTAAAGGCTCGCCTCTGCAGGAAGCGCGCGCCAAGTTTTGGCTGGCTTCACTATGCAAGGAAAATGAAAGCGAAGACGAAGCCGAAAACTATTATGATGAATCGTTTCGTAGAATTCGAGATGCCGTCAATTTGGGACTCGACTGCCTGCCCTTGGCGCCCGGACAGCCGATTCGTTCCGATGAAGTGGTTTGGGTATTGCTGCCTGCCAGACTTGATTTTGCCGGCGGCTGGACCGATACGCCGCCGATCTGTCTCGAACGCGGCGGCTGTGTGTTGAACGCCTCGATTACTTTGAATGGTCAATATCCCATTCAAGTCGTAGCCAAACGCCCAGCGGATGATCGCCTGATCGGCATCAACTCGATTGACCTGGGTAAGCGCGCTGTCGTTCAGAGCCTTGAAGAATTACGGCGTTTTGAAGATCCATCGGATTGGCTCTCTTTGCCCAAAGCGGCACTGTTTGCCGCCGGATTGATACCGCTCGATTTTCAGGGAAGTTTGGCCGAAGCCCTTATGCCGTACGGCGGCGGCATCGATTTGACTCTCTTCAGCGCCTTGCCCGCAGGATCGGGGCTGGGTACCTCGAGCATACTCGGCGCCGGCATTATTGCGGCTTTGGCAAGACTATGCGGCAGAACACTTCCGCGTGAAGAAATCTATGCGCGGACCAGCATTCTTGAACAGCTCATGACCACCGGCGGCGGATGGCAGGATCAAATCGGCGGTGTGGCCGGCGGCGTCGAGCTGATCACCACACAGCCCGGTTATGACCAGACGCCGAGCTTGTCATGGACTCATCTGACATCCCCAAGCGAAAAACTCGATGAACGGTTTCTCCTGTACTATACCGGCTACCGCCGGATGGCAAAAAACCTTTTGCGGCAGGTCGTCGGCAGATATCTCCGGAGGGAGCAGGATGCGCTGCAGGTGCTCGACGAACTGAGCTCTTTGGCAAAGGAAATGAAGGAAAATCTCGATCATCGTTTTATTGATGAGTTCGGCAAAAATATTCATCGTGCCTGGGAGCTCAACAAGACACTGGACAGCGGCCAAACGACTCCGGAAATTGAGGCCGTTATTCATAGAATTAAAGATTGGATTCTCGGCGCAAAGCTTTTGGGGGCCGGCGGCGGCGGCTTTTTATTTATCGTCGCCAAAGATTCGCAGGCTGCGGCGAACATCCGCCGCGAACTGACCGTTACGCCCCCTAACGACCGCGCCAGATTTTTTGATTTTCAAATCGATGAACTGGGCATGCGGATATCGGTTCTATAAGCGTCAAACAGCGATGGGAGAAAGATAATGAAGTGTCATCGATGCGGATATGAAATCGTTTTAAAACCTGGACAAAAACTTTTTCGACAGGACACTTGTCCCAAGTGCGACAGCTATCTGCGCTGCTGTTTGAACTGTGCGCTCTATGATCCTGTTGCCTGGAAAGAATGCCGAGAGCCGCAGGCGCAACGGGTGCAGGACAAAAGCTTAGCCAATTTTTGCGAGTATTTCGAACCGTCGACAGGAGAAGGGGTTCGGCCGGATCATCGGGCGGATGATGCAAGAAGAAAACTGGATCAATTATTTAAAAAAACGGATAACTAGACCAATTCGTGGGCGCCTTCTTCCAAATGCTCCAACTCTTTGCCGTAGAGCAGATAAAGTTCGCAATGCTGACGCAGAAACAGAAAACGCTCGGATTCGTAAATGGACATGCATTTTTTGACTTTTGTAAAGCTGGAAACCCGATAGATGGCAAAAATGCGCCAGTTTTCCTCGCCAGGACCAGGTAATCCATATTCCGAAC
>JAPDPN010000011.1:0-2312 GCA_034506455.1 Candidatus Zhuqueibacterota bacterium
TGGTCTCATCGCGTCATTTTGGCGGCATTCTTTTTGGTCTTGGCAGGTTCTTTGTTTATGGTCTCGAATACCATACGGCTGATCATTTACGGACGTCGTTCCATCATCGAAACGATGAAACTTGTCGGTGCAACGCATGGTTTTATAAAGCGGCCTTTTCTCATCGAAGGGATGCTGCAGGGAGTGATTGGAGGCGGTATTGCCGCCGCATTATTATGGGCGGTGTGGAAGATCATCGAATGGAGATGGCCGGGTTTTGTTTTCGTTCCAAATGAAATCATAATCGGCGCTCCGCTGACCGGATTGATTTTCGGACTGATCGGCAGCTGGTGGGCGGTAAAGCGCTATTTATGATAAACTTGACGTCGACTCAAGGGGGCAAATTTCCCTTGACAAGGCGCTTTAAAATCATTAACTTAAAACAAATTTAGAAATATAGATTCTTTAAGATATGACAAGCGAAAAAATCAATACCATCGAATTATCGCCGCGCGAACGGCAGGTTTTTTTAGCTGTCGTTCACGGCTTTATTCAAAACGCTGAACCGGTCGGCTCGCGATATATTTCCAAGCACTATAATCTCAACCTGAGTCCAGCGACAATCCGCAACGTCATGACGGATCTGGAAGAAAAGGGTCTTTTGTGCCAGCCGCATACTTCGGCTGGACGCATTCCGACGACGCAGGGCTACCGGATTTACGTCGATTCGCTGCAGGATCGCGGCGAAGCGTTGACGCCGCGGGAACGCCGCGTCATTCTGGAAAAGCTCAGACGCTTTTCCCAGGATGTCGAGATGATCATCAGCGGCGCCGCCACTGTTTTGGGCGAGATTTCCAGTTTGTTGGGGATCGTTCTGTCGCCAAAATTCAAGCGGGGCAAGGTCGCCAAGATCGATCTGGTGCAGCTGGCCTCGCAAAAAGTGCTGTTTATTCTACATGTCACCTCCGGAATTGCCAAGTCCGTAATTATCGAAATCGACAAGCAATTTCCGGTCGATTTTCTTGTCGATACGGCGCGAGTCCTTAATGAAAGGCTATACGGCATTTCCATCGAACAGCTCACCGAGGGGCTGAAAGATCGGTTCCTCGATCTGAGCGAAGCGCAGCGCAATTTGATCGATGCCATTAAAGACTCAACCGGTCGGCTGATCGCTTATGAGCCGGAAGGCGATTTCTATTTTTCCGGTGCGAAAAACGTCATTACAAATCCCGAGTTTGATTCGCGGGAGAAAATTGAAAAAATATTGGAACTGCTCGACCGGAAGGATATTCTCGTCCGTGTAATGTCGGATCATCATACCAACGGCGTCAGCATTATTATCGGCGAAGAGCATAAGGAAGAGCTGATGCGCAACTGCAGCCTCATCACGACCAAGTATTCGATCGAAGGGGCTGAAGGAACGCTCGGCATCCTTGGCCCGACGCGTATGCAGTACGCCAAGATCATTTCGCTCGTTCAGTTCATGGCGGAAACTTTGAACTATATTGTTTCGAAAGAACTGAAATAGCTGCAGATGACTCAGGCTGAGACCGTACAAAACAACGTTGAGCCGATTGCCGCATCCAAAAAAAAGCGAAATTATAAAAAGGAATTGGAGGCGGCTTTGGCTGAACGGGACGCCTTGAAGGAGATGCTGCTGAGAACCGCAGCTGAATTTGATAATTATCGCAAGCGCATTCAGCAGGAAAAGGCTGAGCTGGTGGAATCGGCCAATGCGGGATTGATCAAGAAATTGCTGCCGGTGTTGGATGATTTGAATCGGCTGTGTGAGTCGACGGCCGAAAAGGCACAAGAAGACCCGGTCCTCCAAGGAATCGAACTGATTCGCCGAAATTTCACCAGGATTCTCGAAGACGAAGGTGTGCGCGAGATGAAAACCAAAGGCGAACCGTTCGATCCCGAACGCCACGAGGCGTTGATGCTGGTGGAAGCCGAAGGGGTGCCCCCCAATACGGTCGTCGAGGAACATCAGCGCGGATATGAATATAAAGAAAAAATATTGCGGCATGCGCGGGTGATTGTCAGCAAAGAAAAAGATTAATTTGATATATGGCCGAAGAAGATTATTATGAAATATTAGGCGTCAGTCGGGATGCGGATGCCAATGAAATCAAAAAGGCATATCGCAAGCTGGCGATGGAGTATCATCCCGACCGCAATCCCGGCGATAAGGACGCGGAGGAAAAATTTAAAAAGATCGGAGAGGCTTATTCCGTACTGTCCGACCCCCAAAAGCGCGCTCAATACGATCGATTCGGCAAGAACGGGACGCGCGGAATGGGAGGGTTTGAGGGCTTTGGCGGATATGCCGA
>JAPDPN010000011.1:2412-11755 GCA_034506455.1 Candidatus Zhuqueibacterota bacterium
GGAACCCAAAGCGGCAAGATTTTACGCATGCGCGGCAAGGGTCTGCCTCAGCTGAATTCGTACAAAGTGGGGGATCAATTGATCAAAGTGCATGTTTGGATTCCGACCAAATTGGGAGCGAAAGAAAAAAGTCTTTTAAAAGAGCTTGATCAATATAAGAGCATGCACCCGGATCGCGAGGACAAATCGTTCATCGATCGGATGAAGGAGGCGGTCTTGTAAGTGTTTTCATGGATGACGAAACAGGAGCAGCGCGTCATCATTTTTCTCATCTTTTCGCTTCTGCTCGGCTTTGGTGTTAAACAAGTACGAGAACGATCGACGTCGCAAAGCAAAAACGAAAAGTGGGAAATCCAAAAAGCGTCGCTGGTTGAAGAGTTTCAGCAGTTGTCGGAGGAGAGAAAAAGCCGGCAAGATCAATTGACTGTAAAAGAGCCGGCGAAACAAAGCCTACAGTCGGCGAAAGAAAGGTTGACAAAGAAAATAGATCTGAATCATGCAACGGCCGAAGAGCTCACAAGCCTTCCTAAAATCGGCCCGGCGATGGCCGAGCGTATTATACAGTACCGGAGGCAAAACGGCCCTTTCAATCGAATTGAAGATATTCAGAATGTCAAAGGAATCGGCCCCAAAACATTTGAACTTATAAAGGATTTTATTACAGTAAATTAGCACGCTTCTATCAGGAGGAACTAATGTCAAAAGATGTCAAGACCGCCGAACAGCACGCCAAGGGCTCTATTGTTTTGGAAATTTTAGCCGTAATTCTCGCCGGGCTGCTCATTTTCACGCTGACTTATCCGGCAAAGCTTTGGAAAGCTGAAGAAATAAACACCAAAATTTGCCGCGAAAACATGCAGCATATCTACTATGCTGAATTGACTTATTTGGACAACTTTTTGGTTTATACGGACACGCTGGAAAAAGCCGTTAATTACATCTTGTCCGATCCGAGCGGCAAGGCGCTGCGCCGGTTTGCCAATCTGGATTCGATTTTGGGCCAGCAGATCATCAAAAAATTTAAAAAGATGCAGGATCTGGTATTCATTACCATTGATTCGGTCGATTCGATCAACGGCGCACCGCCGGAATACCTGGTCAAGAGGGGCAAGCATATTCCCGTCTCGTCTTTGATCGATTCCATGCTGATTTTCACGCGTGCTTTCAGCATCGATACATCCGAAGCTTATATCATGGACTCGTTGCGGCGCGCCAGCCCGGCATTTGCTGCAAAGATTGACTCCATGGCCAGAGCAAAGCTGGAGAATCTGAACACTTGTCCCACCAATCATAAGCCTTACAACATCTATGTAAATAATGATTCCGCCATCAAAGTCATCAAAGTGTCCTGTCCGATTGACACTGCTTATATGGAGAGCATCAACAAAAGCTTTAAATACGGTTTTCTTGGCGGTTTAAAAATCGAAAATCACGGCAACATCGAGTTGGGCAAAGAGAGCTGGAAAGAATAACGGCAGTATAGCTTTTCGGCGCTCAAAATAGATCCTTGCGTCGATTCGAGTTGTCGGATCGACGCAAGGAGCCGGATATGAAACAACGGGGATGCTGATGGATAATGAAACGGTTAGAGTTGGGGTCGACATTGGGCGCGATAAAATTCGTTTTATAGAAGCCGAATTTTGGAACGGCAAGTTGACCGTCACGAATGTGCAGCAATATTCCTTTCCGGTTGCTTTTGACTTTACTACCATCGGCGATTCCAAGTTCATTCCCCGCTTTGCTGAAATAATTGATAAAGCCTGCGAAACGTTCAGCCAAAAAGCAAAATCCGCATTTGTCTCGATTGACAGAAGGTTAACCATCAAAAAGACCTTTGCCGTCGACAAAAAACTGACCGATGAGGAGATTCGGCAACATATTGAATGGGAACTCGAGCAGGTGCTGATTGCTCCCCGCGACGAATACAACGTCGGATACGAGCATTCCATTATCCCCATGGGTAAAGGCGATGTCGTAGTCTTTGTCGCGGTGCGGAAAGCTCTAATAGGCTATTTGAAGGAGATTTTTAAAAAATCGCGGCTGACTCTTGAAACGGTTGATCTGGATCTGTTTGCTTCTCTTCGTGCACTGCAGTTTGCTTATAAAGAAACTTTAAACGGTCTGACCGTGCTCTTGGAATTTACCCGCGGGGGTGTAGGCTTTTCAATTTTATCAGATGGAAGATACGCTCTATCATCCGAAATGCCCCCTGTCGTAGATGGAAAAGACTTTTATTCCCTGTCTTCCGCGGAAATGGCGGATATTCTTCAAAAGGAAATTGATAAACTGCTCATCAATCTGCGCGATAACCTCGGTTTGATGAATTTAAACCGAATTGCCGTTGCCGGAGAAGCTGCAGATAAGGCGTTGCTCAATGATTTAGAGCATATCTATCCGGGTAGCGCCTCATTTTGGGTTGATCCTTTTGCTACCTGCTACAAGATGCTTAATTTAGAATCGCAACGGCTCATCGAAAACTATCCGCAAAGCTTCCTGGCGTGCATGGGCATGGTCCTTTAAAGCAAAGGGGCTTTTATGAATCTGTTGAAAGACAAGCGGGAGCAGGAAAACGAAGCGCCTTGGTCACAAGGTCAAAATTTGGATTTTACTATTCCACAAGAAACGCCAAAGAGACCTGGTGATAGGGGGCTGCCAAGACAACGCCGCACTCGTAAGGGTTCTTCTCAGAACATGGTGCTTGCCGCTCTTTTAGTTTTGCTCATCGTTCTTTTGGGTTATTATGTAGGCGTCGTAAAGCCGAAGCAGGCAATGAAAGCGGCGGGGTCAGATGAAGCGGCTGTTGCAGACACGCTCGGCGAACAACAATTACCTCCAAGCGTCGAAACAAAACAAAAGGAGGAGGAGCCGGCTGTAAGTGAACCGCCGAAAACGGTGGAAGCTCCGCCTCCGTCATTAGATGTCAAGACTTCGGTCGGAGCGGCTGCCGCTGTTTTGAGGAACGCTCTTCAAGCCTGCGGAGAGAACGGCCGCATCACGGCATTTGTTTTAGATGACCAAAGCTTCTCGATAGAAATGGAGACCGGCGGTGCCGTAACGCAAACCGTTGTTGATGCTTTTCGGGCGGGCTTGCCGACAATCGTTTCCGTCAATAATCCCGCCGTCCAAGGGCGATCCGTCATGTTTACCGGTACGGCAACGGTGCAGGCAACAAGCGCCGGAGTGCTCACCTATGAAGCTTGGGAAGCCGGCTTGAAGCAAATGGCCGGCAAAACAGGTCTGCAAGTAGTAAGCCTCTCTTTGCAGTCAGGGCGAGTGTTGTTCGCAAAATTTCGCGGCTCCTTGGAGTCATGCGTAAATCTGCTGCAGGAGCTTGCCAAAGATTCGGCAAGCGAAAGAATCGACAAAATCATCATTTCCGCAATACCGGCAAACGACTATTCTATCGTGCTTCGTATTCAGATGTAATTCGAAACCTTTTTCTGCACCATGAATTTGTTTTCCGTTTGTAGCGTATAACTATACATGCGCATTATTGCCGGCCAATTTAAAGGAAGGAAGCTTTTTGCGCCGAAAGAAAGGAACGTCAGGCCGACTTCTGATCGCTTGCGTGAAGCGCTATTTTCCATTATAGGAGATAAAATCAGCGGAGCAAAATTTTTGGACCTTTTTGCCGGATGCGGTGCCGTTGGTATCGAAGCGAAGAGCCGCGGAGCGCAAAAGGTTGTTTTCGTCGAAATCTCGGCACAGACGGCTAAGGAGATTCGTCGTAACTGCAATTTAGTAGGTATGGACGCCGACATTATCCTTGGTGACGCGCTAAAGGCGCTGAGCAAAGAGCGGCTTGGTGAGGAGTTCGACGTGATTTTTGCAGATCCGCCTTATGAATTTTCCGAATTTATCGCAGTACTCGAAAAAATAGCGGCAAATCGGCTTCTTGCAAAAGACGGTGTAGTTATTTATGAATCTTCCGCACGCATCGTGCCTCCGACCTGCGAGTCCTTTCAAGTTATTCGCCAAAAAAGATTCGGCGATGCCCAATTAACCTTTTATCAATTATCTTGAGAATGGCAAAAACCGCAATCTATCCGGGAACTTTTGATCCCATAACCAACGGCCACCTCGATATAATTCAGCGGGCAGTTTTGCTCTTTGATCATCTCATTATTGCCGTGGCCACTAATCCCCAAAAGAAACCGTTGTTTAGTACGGAAGAACGGATCGATATGATCCGTAATGTAGTGGGCAACGATCCGCGCATCGAAATCTGCCGAGTCGACGGCCTGTTGGTGGAATATGCCGAAAAACGCGGCGCGGTGGCGCTTATTCGCGGTTTACGGGCCGTTTCCGATTTTGAGTATGAACTGCAGATGGCAATGGTCAATCGCAAGCTGAATGAAAAATTGATAACCGTTTTTTTAATGCCGCACGAGCGGTATGCTTATTTGAATTCAAGCATAGTCAAAGAGTTAGCCTACTTTAATGCTGAATTTGATCAATTCGTCCCCAAATACGTTTACGAAAAATTAAAGGAAAAGCTGAGCCAATGAACGTCATTGAAGAAATCCAGAGACGCGCTGCAGAAAATCCCAAGCGCATAGTTTTTTCCGAATCGACTGACGAACGGGTGTTGCGTGCAGTAGAAATTTTGCAGGAAAAGAAATTAGCGATTCCCATCCTTGTCGGAGAGGAGGAAGCAACACTAAGCGCAGCGGAAAAGTTTAAAGCTGATCTTCGCGGTATTCAAATCATTGATCCGCAAAAGGATCCTAATCGAAATGATTTTATCAAGCTTTACTTTGAAAAGCGCAAACATAAAGGGGTGGACATGGAAAAGGCAGCCATGGTGATGCAGCAGCCGCTTTTTTATGCGGCTATGGCTGTCCATGTCGGTCTGGCGGATGCCAGCGTGGCAGGTGCCGTTGAGACAACGAGCAATGTCCTGCGCGCCGCCATTCAGATCATCGGCACTGCAAAAGAGTATTCAATTGTATCGAGCACATTTTTGATGATTTTAAGAGACGGCACACCCCTGACCTATGCCGACTGCGGCGTGGTGCCGAATCCGACTGCCGAACAGTTAGCCGAAATCGCCATTGCCTCTGCCGAGTCCCATAAAAAGCTCACCGGACAGAAACCGTTGACAGCGCTGCTCAGCTTCTCCACTAAGGGAAGCGCGGAACATGAGCTGGTGGATAAAGTCCGCATCGCCACAAGAATTGCGCAGGAGAGACGTCCCGATCTATTGATCGACGGTGAGCTTCAGGCTGATGCGGCGCTGGTGCCGTTCGTGGCGGCCAAAAAGGCTCCCGGAAGTTTAGTGGCCGGACAAGCCAATGTGCTCATTTTCCCCGATCTTAACGCCGGAAACATTGCCTACAAATTAACCGAGCGGCTGGCAGGCGCAACAGCTTTAGGACCGTTGCTGCAGGGGTTGGCGAAACCCGCCAATGATCTTTCGCGCGGCTGCAAAGCCGAAGACATCGTCAATGTCGCCTGCATCTGCAGCATCAAGGCAAACTGAAGGAAAAGAGACCGCTATGCACGTTTCGAAACGACTTGCACAGATCCAGGAATCCCAGACCTTGGCGCTTACAAAAACAATGGCAAAGCTAAAGCGCGAAGGGAAAGACGTTGTATCTTTGGGTGCCGGTGAGCCGGATTTCGATACGCCACAGCATATTAAAGAGGCTGCAATAAAGGCGATTCAGGAAGGGTATACCAAATATACTCCGGTGGATGGCGCCTTTGAGCTGAAAGAGGCAATCTGCGACTGGATAAAGACGGAACACGGCGCCGTTTATGAACCGAATGAAATTGTGGTAACCTGCGGCGCCAAGCATGCCGTTTATCAGGCCATCGCCGCAGTTTGTGATCCAGGAGATCAAGTATTACTGCCGATCCCTTATTGGGTCAGTTATCCCGAAATGATTCGCCTTGCCGGTGCTGAGGTCGTTGAAATGACGCCCCAAGACTCGACCGGCTTAAAGATCACGGCTGATCAGCTTGAAGCGGCCATTACTCCAAAGACGCGTCTTTTGATACTTAATTCACCCAGCAATCCTTCAGGAGCCGTCTACAGCCCCTCAGAGCTCGATGATTTGGCGGCGGTCATTCAAAAGCATGACATCTATGTGATTTCAGACGAGATCTATGATAAAATTGTTTTTAGAGATCGATTCGCAAGCATGACGGTTTATGAGCAGATTCGCGACAAGCTGCTGTATGTTAACGGCGTTTCGAAAACATTCGCCATGACGGGCTGGCGAATCGGCTTTTTAGCGGCGCCGAAGCCTATAGCTGCCGCTGTCGCTAATTATCAAGGGCATACTACCTCTAACCCCACTTCCATTTCGCAAAGAGCAGCCTTGGCAGGATATGTTTCCGACAAGTCGTTTCTAAAAGAGATGGTTACTGCATTTTATCAGCGGTGCGATTATGTATCTGAAAGGATCCGCCGCATGCCGCATGTAGGGTATGAACCTCCCCAAGGCGCTTTTTACGCATTTCCGGATTTTTCCTGGTATTATAAAGGCGAAATTAAAGGATCGATGGACTTTTGCGCCTACTTGTTGGAGAACCACGGCGTTGCGATCGTGCCCGGCATAGCGTTCGGAATGGATACGCATTGTCGGCTTTCTTTCGCTACTTCGATGGCCAATCTCGAAAAGGCTCTGGATCGATTGGAAAGCGGATTAAAGGCGCTGGCTCTATGATGCGCTCAACAAGATTATTAACATGCTGAAGAAGAGCCTAGAGAAGTTCCATCCCCGAATCTCATAAAGCATGTTTTAATTAACTAATCGCCCAAACTGTTACATGAGCATCGGTTTGAATAGCGAACTGGCAATTGCCGATCGAAAATTTCATCTGCAGACGAGCGTCGATGATCATCAGATTGTATCGTCCTTATTTGACGGCGGCGCGTTGGTCTTTAAAAAGCGATTTCCGATCGAAACCCAAACAGAATCCGATGCGCTGGAAAATCGCATCAATCGGATTCACGATTTGGTAAAGGCGGATGTGGAAATGCTTTTTCACATCGCAGAAAAGGTGAAAAGCTCAAAGCATCTCCCTTCCATGCGCCGACTGGGGCATTTGTTTTTTGAAAAGGGTTTTTATTCGGACGCCGTGGCTCAGCTTTCTGCCGTTATTGCCCATCAACCAGAAGATGAAGAGTTGGAAATCGAATTGGCGACTGCTCTCCTTTATGCCGGGGATGCTCAAAAAGCTCTCTATTATGCAGAAAAAGCGGCGGCTAAAAAACCTTCTTATCCGGATCTGCAGCTTTTATTGGCAAAAATCAATTGGAGGTTGGATCGATTCGATGAAGCACGTGACTGCATCAACCAAGCCTTATCATTAAATCCAAAATATTGGGACGCTTATTTTACGCTTGCTAATCTTTTAGTCGAAAGCGTTATTTCCGATCCTGTTCATGCAAATTTACCCCCTCCGATCGAACGACTCAAAGAAGCAGAGCAATTGCTGCGTAAGGTCCAGCGGATGAGTTCCGATCTCCATGCTGACAAGCTTTTAGAAGCGATCGATAATCTCAAGATCGGCGGAGAAGTCGAAGAAGCGTTGTCATTGTTGTCACAAGCGCGAAAAAGTGAACGCAATGGTAAATGGCTGGACAGCGAGTTTTATCTCAAATTTATGTTCGGCCAACTGGCCGATGACGGGCGAGAGCTGGATTATTACATTCAGACTATCCAAAATGTTTTGAAGGATAATCCTCACTATGCAGATCTCCATCACAGCTTAGGTTTGGCCTATTTGCTGAAGGCGTGGCTTTGCTTCGAAAAGTCGACGAAAGAGTTCGAAAAAGCTGTCCAAATCAATCCCGACTATGAAAAAGCCAAGAAAAAGTTAAAGCTCATGCAGAATGACGGCCGCGGGCTTTTGATCTTGTTGCGGGCTGTTTTGAATTAAAACCTTTCCTGTTTCCTCATCACATACCTTTTTCTCATCAAAATTTCCCCCTGGAATAAGAATTGCAACTTTTATTTTGCATCAAGATTTTGCTTGAATTTCATGGTTCGAGATGATAGTTTGTATTCAGCGCGAACAGGTTATTCATTTTGAGACAAAAATCTTTGTTACGATAAATAAATCTTGAATTTTGTACAAAAATGAATTGTTTTGGTGTCAAACTAATGAAAGAGATTCTCATGAAGTTAAATCTGCTCTGCTTTTTGCTCGGAATGAGCGCTTTTGCCCTGCAGTTGCGAGCCGAGAATCGAATGAGTGTGTCTTCCACAACGCAAAAACCGGCCGAACCGGCGGTTTACGAGCTCAAAGTGGCTTTCGATTCGCCGATCTTGCCTTCCTCGAAGATAGAAATTGTTTTTCCAAGCGGCTACAATGTAAGCGGCGTTACGCTTGCCGCTTCCGACCGCCTCGGCGGCGTTCTTCCTGTTAGTTTCCGAGGCGACACATTAATATTTGATCTTCGGGGCGTTTCTGCCACACTTTTGCCGGGGGAGGAGTTTGATATTAAACTCGCCACGGTGCTCAACCCGATACAGCAGGCGCCTACCGATAAGGTGGTCGTGATGCTGAAACAAGGAAATCAGGAGATAGAGCGCGCCGAAAGCCTTTCGGCAGCTGAAAACAACGAATCTAAAAAACAGTGAAGGCTTATGGTGCTGCGCAGATTTACCATCGGAATAATTTGCGGCTTGATTGCCGCTTCTGCTCTTCAGGCAGGAAATATCTCTACCTCGTTGAGAGTCGAACCGCAGAGTCGGGTAGTCGGCGCCAGAACAATACACAAGCTCACCTGGAGCACTGTTACACCGATCAATGCACAGGGTAAAATTGCAGTTGTTTATCCGAGCGAATTCATTCTGGATCGAAATCAGCTGGTGATGGCGACGACCGTAGACCCGAATACCATGAACGGTGCCATTCGGATCGATACGATTCGCACCGTCAATATTGGGGGCACGGCCTATCGCAAGGTGGTCATGACCAGAGTCGGGTTAAACAACAACAATGGTCAAGGTGCGGTCGGCATCAATTTGGCTTTAATCGGTAATGCGACAACCGTAGGAACTTATCGGGTCCGTGTGGAAACTTTTACATTCGACGCCGATCCTTTTACTTCCGTTCCTTCAGACAGCGGTTCGACGACTTTATCACTTATTCACCCCATTTCGACCTTTTCATTAAGCTCGAGTACGGCCGAACCGCGCGCAGGCGAGGGCTTTTTCCTGAATGTCCTCAATGCGCGGGATGCGGACGGCAATCTATCTGATGGGGTAGTGACCATTTCTTTCGAAGCCGGAACGCTTGCAGACCATAGAGCGCCGGACGGCACCACTTTGCCTGTTTTGGTGCCGATTTGGGTTCGCAATGGAACGGGAAGCGCCGCGCAGAC
>JAPDPN010000011.1:11855-42059 GCA_034506455.1 Candidatus Zhuqueibacterota bacterium
CTGATGGGGTAGTGACCATTTCTTTCGAAGCCGGAACGCTTGCAGACCATAGAGCGCCGGACGGCACCACTTTGCCTGTTTTGGTGCCGATTTGGGTTCGCAATGGAACGGGAAGCGCCGCGCAGACCCTTTATAAAGCGGAAACAATAAGATTAAGGGGCACTGCAGAAGGGGGCGGAACAGCCTTGACAACAAATATATTTGTCAAGCCGGGGACTTTGGGCAGCTTGGACGTTTCCAATCCGCCTGATTCAACAATTGCTGGAACTGACTTTGGACCCGGCACTGCTATTACGGTTACGGCTTATGATCAATATAGAAATCGCAAAAATGATTTGGTAGGAAATCTATATTTTGAAAGCAGCGATCCGAAAGCCCTCATCGCTTGGAACGTCAATCATCCTTATGTTTTTACCCTGGCAGATGGCGGCATACATACCTTTGATGGAGAGGGTTTCGAATTTCGTACGACCGGCTTTCATACCTTTGATGCAGTGATCGGTAATGTGCGCCGGACAAGCCGACCATTCAATGTTCTGCCGGGCAGGATTAAAACTTTTACCTTTGATGTAGTGACGACGCAAACCGCCGGACAACCTTTTGAGCTGAAGGTGGTCAATGCGGTGGATGATTTCGGCAATCCCGCAGACGCATTGATCCAGATTAATCTTCCTTCTGGTGATCACAACGCTCCGAACGGTCATGCACCAACCCTTACGCCTATTACTGTCCGCAAAGGGAAAGGCAGTTCTTATCAGACCCTCGTTCGGGCGGAAAGTCTTCAGCTGTTGGGACAAGCTGTCGGCGCTACGGGCGTTTCGGCTTTAACGCCTATCATTATTGTTCAACCCGGTGCGCTGGCTTCTTTCAAATTTTTTGATGTGCCCGCCACCATTCCTACGAATACATTTTTCCCCAGCACTGTGACCGTACGGGCGTATGATGTTTATGATAATGTCAAAACCAACTTTACTGGTACGGTCAGTTTCTTTTCTTCAGATCCGAGTCCTCAGAAAGTGCTGCCGGCGCCGACCTCCTTTTCCGGCAGCAACGGCACAAGAACTTTCCCCGGCACGAATTTCAAACTTATTACCTTAGGCGAGCAATACATTTGGGCGACGTTTGGAACCGTAAGCGATTCAACACGCATCATTCGGGTCACAGGCCCCAACAATATTCGCATTACGCGTATTGTCGCCGACGACTCGACGGTCAGTCAGGGCCAAAACGGCCTCGTTGTAAGAATGGAGCTCGTCAACAACAGCGACGACGCTTTTGAAAACTTTACCGCCTCGTTGAATTTTAGAGCCGGTGTGTTGTCGGTCAATGGTGATTATTCTGCCCCGGCGGTGACCGGTTCCATTCCGGCGCGCGGATCGATGTCTTTGACCTTTACAGTGAACGTGGCTGCAAATGCAACCTTGGGAGCCATTACACTGGATGGACAAATCCTCGGCACTTATAAAGGCGTACCGGCGCAGGCAAATAACGCCGAGATAACCGACCAATGGCTGGTCCAGCGGCCGGCGGCCTTGCAGGCGGCGGCCCTGAACATACAGGCTGACAGCCTTGCGCGCGGCGGCGGGGGCATTCCGGTTACAATTTTTGTCCGCAATAATGAAGGCATCTTGAATACGGCGGATGCTTTAGCCGGAGCTGCAACTTTCAGCTTTTTCAACGAACAGCTGGTCGACGTTTCATCGAACTTTATCATTACCCCCGATCCGGCTCAACCCAGACCCGTGCGCGTTCTCGGCGGCGCGACGGCGCAATTGCGCTATTTTCTATCTTCTACACCCAATGCGCCGTTGGGCCGCATAACGGTTGCTGCGCGAGTCGATTATCAAGATGCCAATACAAAAGGTTTGCGGACGACCAACGTTTCTCCCAGCGATCAGTTTACCAGCATTGACGCGCCTTCCTTGCAAATCGTCGGCATCGTACCGACGCAGCCCGCCGTGACGCAAGGTCAGACAAAGCCGTTCACCATAACGGTCGGCGTAAAAAATTTAAGCACCTCACCCGTAACGTTAAACTTTCAGCCGGACAGAACGAAAATTCAATTCCTAAAAAGCGGTTTGAGCGGCTCTCCCGACATTTCGGTGACATCACCGACGAGACTGAGAAGCGGATCACAGGCAATCCAGGCTGGTGAGATCGGTTATTTGGATTATACGGTAACGCGCATCGGCTCCGGTGTGCCAAGCGGCAATTACACCATTTTTGCCCGCGTGGAAAGCAGCGACGGTTACTTTACCAATTCGAATATCTCCGGCTCTTACGGCGCATTGGAGGTGCAGACGCCTGACGATGTGGTCATCGCGCGCGTCTTTCCCTCGCAAAGTTCGGCTACCGTCAACAGCAGCGAACGGACTTGGAACATCGTTATTGAACTGAGCAATCGAGGCGGTAGTCCAGTGACGATCGACCTTAACGCCGTGCAGGCGGGAATGACCGACCAGGCGGGGCAGCCGGTTTCGAACTTTACGTTCGGTCAGGCGACTTTGGCGAACGGCGACGCCGTTTTGAGCGAACGGGAAACGGACATCCTTACCCTGCCGGTTACGAGGACCGGTAGACCGGCCGGAGTTGTGACCATCAATCCGCAAATCCGTTATACGGTCAACAATACAGGGGAAGTAAAGAGCAAAAGCGCAGGCGATGCCAAATCTTCGATTCTTTTGCAGAACCCTTCAGATTTGCGCATTAGTGAAATTAAAAGCCGTCTCCCGCAAATCTCTTCAGGCCGTGAAACGACGTGGGATGTATTTGTTGTGGTTGAAAACCGAGGCGAAGCGGCTGTTGAAGTAAACCCTGCAAGCGTCGATTCCACCTGGCTGCGTTTTTACCTGGGCAGCACGCCTTCAAATGCATTTTCGGTAACAAAGCCGGATGCCCTTTTCGGGTCTAAGTCGAAAACCTTGAACGGCGGCGCCAAAGACAGTCTTCTTTTCAAGGTCATGGCCAGAGTCAATACACCGGCAGTTTATGATGTACGCGCCGCGGTCAAGGCAATAGAACTCAACCGCAGGCTGCCCCGTTATGCAGAGAATCAACAGCCGGTCCAGCTGGCAGTGGTGTCGGCGGCTGATATAGCGTATCAACCGAATTCACTCGGCCCTCTGACGGCCATACCAGGCCGATCCGTTGAATTTCAGTTGAGTGTTGTCAATAACGGCCAAGCGGCAGTAACCCTTTTTAGCGACGCAACGACTTTTTCTTTCAGCGACGGCGTCAACACCTATTCGGCTAATCTCGATGAAACGCGCGGGACAGTCATTCCCGGCAATGGGACGGTGCGGCTCTATTTTCAGCAGAGATATCTGACCTCGGCTTTTGCGCTCGGCGCTTATGAGCCTGTGTTGGTGCTTTCAGGAATTGAAAACGGAACCGCTTTTCTAAAAACCATTACGCTCGCCGGAACCTCGATAAGAATCAGTCAGCCCGGCAACATCTCTGTGGATCTCGTGGTTCCGAGTGCAAAGACGGTTACAGCAGGCCAGACCCAGCCCTGGCAGATTGACGTCCAAGTCACCAACAACAGCGGCGGAACATTAAAATTAAAATCCGCGGCAATGATTTTCAGTTTCGGCACGCAAAATGTTTCCAATCGCTTCGGCGTCAACTCTCCTGATAAATTTGTCGATAATTCACCGTTCATCGGAAACGGCAGAAGCAAAGTGATCCGATTTAATGTGAACTCTGTTTCCGAGGACGCACCGTTGGGCGATGTGCTTTTGAGTGCCAAAGCGGTTTTGAGCGACAGCTTGGAAAGCGGTCCTTTATTTGAGCAGCAGATCAGCAATGCCGCCAAGGTCACCGTTCAATCACCGGCAATTTTGGAAGTATTGGCACTCAAATCCCAACAATCTACTTTAACCCGTGGTCAAACAGAACCTGTGGAGGTGACCGCTCATCTGCGAAATCGAGGCGGCAGTAATCTGTCGCTTGTTCAAGATCCGGCGATGACGTTTCTCACTTTCAGCAAGGGAAATGAGAACTTTACGGTACAGACGCCGAATATCTTTGTCGGCAGCGGTTCCTCAATTCTTGCAGGAAATACTCAGGATTCGGTGAGATTTCGCATCACCAAAGTGGCTGCTGCACCGGAGATGGTAGGCGAAACGACCATAAACGCCAATCTCGCGCTGCGCGAAGACAATACCGGACGGTATCTTACGAATATTGCGCCGGAACAGTTGCGTATAACCATTCAAGACTCTGCAAAAGTTCGGCTGGACAGCCTTGAGGCAATGATCAACTCCGGCGGGTTTGTAAACAGCGGACAAGAATTCTTTTTGCGCGCCAAGGTAACCCATGTCGGCGGCGAAAATTCGGATTACATCAAGCAGGCGCGGGTGCAGTTCTACAGCGATAACGGTTTGTTCGCACTGCCGGACGGCTCCACGGCATCGGTAACCAATTTGGCACCCGGCACCTCCGCGTGGACCCCGCCGGTTCGCGTTGCTCCGCCGAATATACAAGGTCAAAAAGGCTTGTTCAGAGCGACCATTGTCAGCGCCACGGCCAGAAACACCAATGGTCCGGCAAGAATCGTCCATCCAAGCGTCGATTCAACCGAAACCGTTTTTACGCAGGCGCCCGCGCAATTTGCGGTCGTTCAGATCCGCGTCGATCAGGATACGGTAACCTCATCCTCGGTTATTCCGTGGAATATCTTTGTAACGGTGCGCAACAACGGCGCCGGAGTTATTGAACTTTTGGATCCCGCCGCCTCGGATATCAAGATTTTTAATGAAAGCGGCGTAGAAGAAACAGATCATTTGATCGAGCCTCAGCCGATTCCGGCCGGTCAGCGGCGCATCAGCAACGGCGCTTCGGTCACCTTGACCTATACTGTTCGCGAAACCGGTAAAGGCGCCGGCCGCAAGACAGTTCGCGCCGCAATTCGGGGGTTGGAATTGAACAATTTGGCAGGCGGACCGCGAATAGTAACGGCAGACACGCAAATCTTTGTAACCAGCAGCTCGGTTGTTCGACTTGTTTCTACATTTATCGACACGACTCATAACGTCGACAAGAACGGCGTCGGTCATGTTAATGTCGGACAAGAGTTTGTCGTCCGCGTCCAAGTACGCAACGAAGGCGGGCGGTTCATTGATACCGTGCGCGTCGCATTGACGGCGCCGAATTCCACTGTTTTAACGCCTGAGCGGACGATTACCCGCCTGAATATTGCTGCCACCGGTGATGTCGGATTTCGCATTAAGGCGGCTGAGCTTGAAAATCTCGATGGAGAAATTTTAACGGCGCGCATTCTGAGCGCCAAAGGATTTGACGGTTCTCAGGCAAACATCAAAGAGGCCGTCGATGCAACAGCGGAGATTAAAATTTATCGCCCTGCCGCGCTTCGGATCGTGTCGACAAAAAACATGGCGCCCAATCCCAGCCGCGAGGTCAGTTTCGGGCAAGAGTTTACTGTTCGCGTACGGGTGCGTAACGAAGGTTCCGAGAGCGCCGGTCAAGCGTTGGTGTCTTTAACGCCGGACAAAACCAATTTGGCCGACGTTGCGCAGTCGCCGTTGTACATTCCGACCACGATTGCCGGCGGCGAAAGCGCAGAGATTGATTTTCGCATCCAAGCCGGCAGCACGCTTGGTGAAGTTGTTTTTCGGTCAGCACTTTTGTCGGCAACAGGCTTGAATTCAAAACAAAACGTCTCTATTCTCTCTGCCGACGGTGCCGACACAACAAAAGCAATAATCCGGCGCGGCGCCAATTTGGAAATTGTTCAGGTACAAAGTTCTGTGGAAACAGTCAATGCCGGTGACCGCTTGTCCCCATGGAATATTTTCGTAATCGTCCGCAACACCGGTGACGCAGCCTTGCAATTCATCGCCGTTTCAGACAGCAATGTGACCTTTACCGTCGGCGGTATCGTGGACCGCGATTATAAAGTATTGCCGCCGGACGGCCTGGAGCAGGCGAAGAATTTTGTTTTGGCAGCCGGTGCTACGGACACGTTGGTCTACACCGTGCGGCGCAACGGCGATCTGGCCGGTCAGGCGGTCTATACCGTTTATCTGCGGGCTTTTGATATGAACAGCAGCGGCGAACTCAGACTGTCTGCAGTGAAAAGCGGAAATATTTATGTGGCCAACAATGCCTCGCTGGTCATTCGGCAAACGACAGCCGAAGTTAAAGCCGAAGATAATAATAATACCGCATTGGTCAATCGCGGCCAACAATTTATCGTCCAAGTTCACATTCAGACCGGTCAATTCGGCGGAGTGCAGGATGTTGTTGTAAAATTGGAATCCAGTGGTAATTCTTTGCGGACGGCCTTGTATGATACGATTCGCAGCATCGGCAGCGACAGTGTGGCTGTGGCCAAGTTCCTGATCCGCGCAGACGACAGTTGGGATGAGCGATTGGGTGAGAAGATCGAGGTTTTTAGAGCAAGGATTTTAAGCGCCGTTGCCAAAGGTGATCTTACGGCGGTGACTCCGCGGGAACCTGCGCGCGGCGCCGATGAAGTCCGAGTCCGTATCCAGACCCCTGCTCAACTAAGCTACCGTCTTCAGATCGGTGATTTGGGAGGAACATGGGTTGAAAAAGGCAAGCCATTCACCGTAGTTGCCAAACTGCGCAATTTTGGAAAAGCGGGCATAGGAGTTGGCCGTTTGGAAGTGACGCCTCCGAAAGGCTATCTCATCGAACGGGAGCCGAGAAATTTTATTGCGGAACCGGTTGAAAAGGCATTTTCTCTGCCTGCAGGCACCGATTCTTTGGACTTGCGTTTTGTTTTGCGCGCTCCTGAGACGATTTCAGGGCCGGATCGCATCGAGAGCCGTTTGACCTTGATTCCTCCTGACCTTAATACGGGTCTGCAGGCCCTCCTTGGTGATATCAGGTCTTTTGTCGACGTGCGAACGGATACGGTCGGAGCCTTGACGATCCAATCCTTTGTCGTGGAAGGTCCAAAAGGAGCGGTTGACGGCATCCTTTCAACCGAACAGGTGCTGCATCTCATGGCCGTTGTTAAATCGAGCCAGAACATCGTTGATCGACAGGCCACCCTCAGCCTGCCGCGGCTTCCCGTGACCCCAGGATACGAATTCAAGAGCGATCAGGTCATTCTCATAACCCAGGAAGTTGATACGCTGCGTTGGGAGTTGACGGCGCCGCTTTATCCGGTCGCGGATGCACACGCCTTTACTCTTTCAGTGACCGGCGGAAACCCGGCAGATACGCTCTATTTCGATACACGGCAACTGGTCATTCAGAAAGTTGAGCAGCGAACCACTTTGGCGCTGGAACCGATCGAAATCTATCCGCAGGGAGTTATCCGCCAAGGAATTGCCAATTTCACGCAGGGACAGCAGGCCCGCATTGTGACCCGTGTCCGCAACTTTGGGCAGGCCCCTTATGTCGGAAATGGTACTGTTACGCTTGATCTGAGTCGAAGCGGCGGACTGGTGTTGACGGGAGGAGATTCCCCGAGCAAAGCCTTCACCGGCGACGAAGAGATCTCCTGGTCGGTCCAAGCGCCGTCGATTGTGGACGGAACGCAGCGGCAGATCATTGTGCGCATTACCATGATTCCGCAGGATGCAAACACCGGTACGGCAGCGCGGGTAACGACGACGGAGCGGATTCTTCCCTGCATTTATAACCGCGGCGGCAGCATCACCATCGATTCGATCTTCCTCCGCACTATCTTTGGTGAACCCATTTCGGCAGTGTCGACCGAGCAGGAGTTTCAAGTGGCGGCGCAAATCAGCACGTTCGGTGTGAAGGATGCCGAAATCAAAACCACATTGTACGTCACTTCGCCGCAATTCCGCATTCTGGATGCGGTCAAGTTCCTGCCCGGCAGCGGCGAAAAATTATGGCAAACTTGGACCGTCACTGCGCCGACGGCCATACCTTCCACACCGGACAGCTGCTACATCAAGGTCGAAGCGATCGATCTGCAATCCGAGCAGCCGATCAGTCGGCAATCCGGCAAAATTGCTCTGCCGCTTACGCAACGGTCAATCTTTACCGTTGAGCCGACCATTTCTTTTCCGCCCGAGTCCTCGACAAAAGACAAAGTGTCCACCGATCAAATTTTTTATTTGACAGCCGTCATTAAGCACAGCGGCGCGGGCTTTAACCAAAGCGACAAATTCAGAATGAGGCTGTCGGTGCCGCCCGGTTTCAGGCTTTTGGAGGGTGAAACGGAAGTCAAGGAGGTGTCGGCGGCCGATTATGCAGCGAAAAATCTCCATCCCACTTGGCAGCTCAGGGCACCGTCGCGGGGCAGCGACCTGTTGTCGCGCTTTGCGATCTTTGTGGATGGGTTGCCGCGCGACATCAACAGCGGTCTGCCTTCCAAAACCGACAAGGATGAAGTGATTTTTCCGCTTCGTACCGTTGAAAAAGCGCGCGTCAAGCTCAGTCTTTATGTGCATGATACGCCAGGGAATGATTCGACCAGCGTTCGACCGGGAAGTATTTTTAAAGTGACCTCCTGGTTGGAAAATTTCGGCGAGGCTCAGATCGTCGGCAATTATCGGTTGCGCCTGCAGGTGCCGGAAATTTTTCAGCTGGTCGATCTTGATACTCTCAAGAGTGCGAACAAAGACACGGTAAGCTGGCGCATTAGAGCGCCGCGTGCGGTCACCTCTCGACCTGACAGTTTAGTCGTCAGCCTGCTCGATCTGCCGTTGGATGAGTTTGCCCGTACGCCGGTGGAGCTGATCGACGGCGATTCGAGCGCCGTCGCCAAGGTGTGGGTGGAACCCGGCAAGGTAATGATCAAGCCTTTTACCGTACGCAAACAGACCACCGTGGTCCGCGGCGCTTCGAATGTGCCGATGATGGGATTGGCGCTAAAGAACATGGAAAGCTCCGCAACGGTGCGTTCCTATGTCACCGGCATCACCGTAACAGTCCGCGACCGCAGCGGCAAAAAGATCAGCGGCAAATCGGTGATCCGGCGTATCGCGGCGGTCAAGGCGGATCAAGACGATTATCTATTCGGTCAGGCAGTTGCATTCGAAGACAGCGGCGGCGTCTTTTTGAATTTCCGCTCTTTTGTTATGGATACCTTGATCGGCAGTAAAACCGACTCTATCAAGCTGATCGTCGACCTTCGCGAGCAGGCGGAGCTCATCGATTTTCACCTGAGCATCGACTCGACTTCGGCGGTAAAGATTGTCGACGAGTTTTCGGTGCCTGTAATGCTGGTCGATTCAACCGGCGCCGCTTATTCGTATTTGGGCTTTGTGTCTCATCCTGCCGTTTTGGTCGACGCATCGTTAGGCAAGTCATTTTACAACTATCCCAATCCTTTCGGCAGGCTTTCCAAGCCGAAGACGTCATTTGTATATTATCTAAAGGAAGCATCCGATATCAAGCTGTCCATTTACACTTTGACCGGCGATTTGGTGCGCACCTGGGAGTTTAAAAAGGATGAATATCCCGACTATACCTCACCAGGGCTGCATCAAGGTGATATTGAATGGGACGGAACTAACGGCATGGGCGTACCGGTATTAAACGGCGTTTATTTGGCTTATCTCAAAACCGGCTACGGCGAGCAGACTGTCACTAAAATTGCGGTTGTTCGATAATATGAAAAAGCAAACAAGATTTTTTGCCAAAATTCGCTCTTTAGCGATGTTGATCGCCGCGGCGGGTCTGCTGTTGACGGCTTCTTCCGTGCGCGGCCAATCCGGTGGTACGGACAACTCTTGGGGCGGCGTAACGGATATTTTCGAATATCAGGTCGGCGCCCGCGCTATGGCCATGGGAGGCGCTTATGTCAGCGTTGCGGAGGATCCCTTTACGCTTTACTGGAATCCGGGCGCTTTAGAGCGAGTGCCGAGTCTCAGCATCGGCGCTTATCACACCAATCTGCCGCTAGGCACACAGTATGATTATCTGGCGTTTGTTTTTCCGACGCTGGATTACGGCACCTTCTCCGCCGGATTATTGCGCCTGGCTACGTCCGGCGTAAAGATCGTAGACGACAATGCTTCGATTTTAGGCGAACGAGACTACAGTCGAACGCTCTATCTGATCGGCTACGGCAAGAGCGTATGGCCGTGGCTTTCGGTCGGCGGCTCTTTGAAAATCGAAACCGTCAACATGCCGGGATATGTAGTGGCAGGCTCGATCGGCGACCGCAACACCGAGTCGGCCGTCGGTGCCGACCTTGGGCTCTCGGTCGTCTCTCCGCTTGAAACTCCCGTGCTGCGCAACTGGCGAGTCGGCATAAGCTACCAGAATGCCGTCAAACGAACCCTGCAGCTTGCGGACATTCGCGAAAGCACGCCAAGCACATTTCGATTCGGATTTTCGCGGCCGTTTTTCTTCTCGAATGGACGCAATCACTTTTTGCTTGCTTATGAAGTCGACGGCAGCAGCGCCAAAAACGTGCCCAATTATGTTCATTTCGGTGCCGAAATCGGCTATCACAATACACTGATGCTCCGCTTGGGTTGGAACAAGCGCGGCAATTCGAGCGACGGCTACGGGTTGACCTACGGGTTCGGCATTTCGCAGATGGGATTTCAGCTCGATTACTCTTACTGGAACGGTGTGGACTCTTTTTTCGGCAGCAGCCATCGCATATCCATCAGCGCCAATATAGGACGAACGCGCCAGCAAAAGCTGAACGACCGTCAGATTGCCGAACTGCGCCGCATTCAGGAGGAAGCGCAGCGCAAATACGAGCAGGATCGGCGCAATGCTCTTTACAGCGGCGTAACCGAGGCGCGTGAATATTATCAAAAAGGTGATTTCTTTCGCGCCTACAGCTCAATCAATAAGGTGTTGTCATTGGATCCCAACGGTGAGGATCCGGATTTTGACGAGGCGCGCAAATTGGCCGAGAGAATTAATCTCGCCTTGGACCAACAGCGGCGCAAGGATATCGAATCGCAAATCATCCGCAGCCAGGAGGAAGCGCAGGCCAAAGAACGTCAGCGCGAGGTTCAGGAGCACTATGACAAGGCGCTGGCATTTTTCGAATCCGAGCAGTTTCTTCAGGCCATAGAGGAATGCGATTTGGCGCTTGCCATCGATCCGAATAACGAAACAGTTAAAAAGCTGCGCAACATGGCCGATGCGGATTTACGGCGGCGCATTTACGATCTGATCGAATCGGCCGCCCGGAGCGAAAAAGCCGGTCGAACCTTTGAGGCGCTGCAGCTTTTCAATCAGGCATTGCCGTTGGCGCGCGGCAATGCGGAGGTAGAGACCTTCGTCAAAGGCAAGATTCGTACTTTGGAAGCCCGGTTAAGTTATGAGGACTTGTTGCGGCGTGCCGTCGACTATGAGAACCGCAACCAGTGGAAGGAAGCCGCCGAGGTTTACGCGCAGGCGCTCAAGTCGCAGCCCAACAATGCTGATCTCCAGCGGCGCTACCGCGAAGCCAATGCGCGCGCCAATGCCATACAGATGGAGATGACCCCCGAAGTTAAGGAGCTTTACACCCAAGGCTATCGGGCGCTGCGCGATAAAAATTATGATGAAGCCATCAGCTATTATGAAAAGGCTTTGGAGATTCAGCCGCTCAATAAAACGATTCTGCGGGCGCTCGATCACGCCCGAGCTCAGAAACGTCGTGCGGCCGGAGGACAGGGTTCCGGCCAATAAGGAGGCCCTAGCGGACATTGTTTAGAAAGGTTGCCAGAGAAGAACTCAAGGTTCCTGCCCGTATAGAGTACTTGGCCGATCTGCGCGATTTTGTCATGCGCGTCGGCAAAAAGTACGGTGTGCCCGATCGGGTGGTGAATGCGTTCAAGCTCTCGATTGATGAGGCTGCTACCAACATAATCAAGCACGCCTATCGGGATTGGAGCGGCGACATCACTCTGCGCGCCATCGCCAAAAAGAATACCCTGACGATGGTGCTCATCGATCAGGGTAAATATTTCGATCCCCGGCAGGTCAGCGAACCGGATCTGCAGCGGTATGTCGAAATCGGCAAAAAGGGCGGATTGGGCATTTTTATCATGCGCCGCCTCTTGGACGAAATCGATTACCGCAAAACCGAGGAGGGGAATGAGCTGTGGATGGTCAAACACTTGACCGAAGCGCGAAAAAAGCGCAAAATCGCCATCCCGGCCATACCGCTTACCCTCAAAATGCGCTACTGGATCTATTCCCTCGCAGTCTTCACTTTTGTATTATTGATTGTCACAGTCATCCAATATTTTAAGGGCAAACATCGCATTGTAGAGGATTATATTACGCAAGGCCGAAGCGCCTGCTCGTTTTTAGCCGGACAAATCGGCAGCAATTGGTTGCAGGTCGATCCGGAGATCATTCGTGAATTGGTGACGACGGGCAGTTACGACATCGAAATCCGCGCCGGAGCCGACGAAGCCATTCGAACGCTGATCAATACGGAGCACAAAAAGACGATCAAGCGGGTGTTCCTGACCGATAAGCGTTCCGTAGTTCTGGCCTGCTCGGATTCGCAATTTACCGTATGGGAGGAAAAATTCGTTCTGCCGTTGGAAATTGAGCCGATTCGCCGCTACGACGACTCACGAGTTTATCTCATCAACGATAAACAAGGGACACCCGTATTGGATATCGTGTGGCCTATTCAGAATGAAGACGGCATGCATCTTGCGGATGTCCACTTGTTCATCGATTATAACCGCATCGATCGGCATATTGCACAATATACGATTTCTCTGGCCTCTCAGACGCTTATTCTCTGGGCCATTGCTTCCGCCGGTCTCTTTTTGCTGATTTACATCGTCATGAACCCCTTCAAACGGCTGCAGGAGTGGGTTAAGCGGCTGGGCGAACCCGGTGCGGCGGAAGAGATGGACATTGATACTTCTTCGGAAATCGGCGCCATCGCGCAGGCCTTCAGCGACATTACCATCCAGCTGAAAAAATCTCAGGCGCACTTGGTGGAGCAGGAACGCCTGCAGCAGGAAATGCACATCGCCAAGCAGATTCAGCAAACGCTGCTGCCCAGTGAATTTCCCGAGTTGGAGGGGTACGAGATCGCCGCCTATTATGCGGCCGCCAAAGAAGTCGGCGGTGATTTCTACGATTTCGTCGAAGTGGATAAGGACACGGTCGGCGTTGCGGTGGCCGACGTTTCCGGAAAGGGGGTCCCCGGCGCTTTTGTTATGACCATGATCCGCACGGCGCTCCGCTCCGAAGCGCGCGGCATCAAAGACGCCGCTGAAGTGCTGGCAAAAGTCAACGACTTTGTCGTTAATGACATGAAGAAAGGCATGTTTGTCACCCTGCTTTATGTCATTATTGATTCAAAGCGGCGGCGGATCAATTTCGCCAGCGCCGGTCACAATCCGCTTATTCTGCATCGACCCAGCAAGAACAAGACCTACTACCTCAATCCCCGCGGTTTTCCCATCGGCATTGCGCTGCCCGATAAGGATCTGTTCCGTCGTTCGATCGAATCGGACACCATTTCTCTTGCTGAAGATGACATTATTTTGGTCTATACAGACGGCGTTACCGAAGCCATGAATCCGAAACGGCGACTTTTCGGAGAGGAGCGTTTTCTCAACGTCATTAGAGAATGCGGCGGAAAGACAGCTCAAGAATTTATCGAAACCTTGAAAAAGGAATTGAACAGCTTTACCGAAGGCAATGAACAAAATGATGATATTACGGTAGTCGCCATAAAGGAAAAGCTGTCGGCCGAGCAGGTGGAATTTCGCCGCGCCGCACGAGTCTACGATATGGTCAAGAAAGGAGTCGGAATTAAAGAAGCCTGCAAAGAGGCAGGAATTTCTGTTTATGCCTACTATCAAAAGTACAAGGAAAAATTTGAAAAGGAAGGCATCGAAAATTTTGTTTTTGAGGAGTTGGAAGATCAGGTCGAGGCCAAGCATCTCAGCATCGAAGAAAAAAACAAGATTTATGACATCATTCGACACAATCCTGACTTTGGCGCCAAGCGGATTGCGGAGGAGCTGAATACGGAGCGTTACGGCTTTACGCAGATTCCGGCTTCCCGAATTTATGAAGAACTGGTGAGGATGCGGCTCAATACCAAGGAGCTTCGCGCGGCTTTTGTTCAGCGCGGCGGAAAGCGGCGGCGCATTAAACCGCCCGGCACCCCGCTTCTCACTGTAGACGGACGCGTCATCCTCAATCGCGATCAGATCGAAGAGGAGGAAGAGCTCGAGCCGATTGCCGAAAAAGAGCAGCCGAAAGAAGTTGTAGCGACCGCTGCAACAACTCCGGCTGAATCTCTCCGCACCGGTGAGGAAGAGGTCCCGGCAAAATCCATATTCGACTTGGATAAAGCGATTCTTCTTACAGCGCCGCTTGAAGACGTTCTGGATAAACGGGCGGTAATTACGGGATCAGAAAAAGCTGCGGAAAAGGCGGAGATTGTCCCTTCTGCGAAGGATGTCGAGTCTACAGAAGCGAAACCGGCTTTACCGCAAACTGTAGAAGCAGAGGAAGAGAGTTCTTTCGAAACATCGTCACAAGTTATAAGCTCGACCTCTCCCAAATTGAGCGCCGAAGAGCAACTGTTTTTTGGAGAAAGTGATCTGGAACTGCTCGCTTTCGAATTCGGAGATCAATCGGAGGGCTCTGCGCAAAGTTCATTTGAGGAATTGACCAGAGAAGAGTTCGCTGTCCCGACATCTGAAGAATTGTCTGAAGAGCCTAAATCCGAGGGTGAGGAATTCGACTGGCCGACCCTTGAAGAGTATGAGGCGGAACAGGCGCAAGAGAGAAATACAGAAGCAGCCATTCAAGAACCTGTAGCAAGTGAGGAAAGCAAAGCGAGTCTACCTGTCGAGAATGCCGCTTCAGATCAAGCGGCTGCGGATGACTTGTTCATGCTTTGGGCAATGGAAGCTGAAAAAAAGCCGGCGGCGGATTTACAGGATGACCGCACCTATTTTTGGGATGAAACCGGCGAAGAAGTCGGGTCCTTTGAAGAAATTTTTATAGATGAAACAGAAACGGCTATTTTTGATCTCGGAGAAAAGTTTCAGTTTGTCGAATCGTCCGAGCACGATTCCATAACGGTTGTGCAGCAAAAAAATGATGATTTCGAGGACGAGGTTGATGAGGGAATGATCGAATCCGAAGGGGTCATCCAACTGACCAGCGTTGCCGATGATTCATCTTCGGGGAGTCTTTTGGGTGAAGAGGAATCGGAAGAGCCGCTCATTTCGCCAAAGGATGAAGAATTTGACCGATTGCTGGAAGATGCGGCGTTTGCTGCCGGCATTGCAAAAACACCGGAACAGAAAGAACCGGAAACGGAAAAGAAAACCACCCTCGAAATCGCCTATCAGGCAGCATTAGCTGCTTATCAAGAAAAGCGATATGTGGAAGCGGTGCAGATTTTAGGCACATTGCCGCTACGGTTTCCTAACGATCGCAAACTGCAGATGCTTTACGGAAATGCATCTTATCGTTGCGGTCGATTTGTAGATGCTGTCAATGCTTTCCAATGTATTTTGATAACCAATCCCGATGATGAGCAGGCTTGTGAGAATATCGCCGCCTCCTACGCCAACTTGGGGGATCTGAAACGAGCCATCTTTTATTGGGAAAAGCTGCTTCTCCTCACTCCAAAGCGACAGGATATTCGAATTCGCTTGTTTAAAGCAAAAGAGATTGAGGCAAGCGTTTCATCCTAAATATATGTTGACATTTAGAGCTCTGACTGCTTATTTTCTAATATTCGATCAGAAGAAAGTGACGGGGTTTCATATTGGAGAGTAACGATGGAAGGCATCCAAATAAAAGTCGAAAATAACTATAATATTTCCATCATCAAAGTCGGGGGATACATCGACACCACAACGTCCTCCGAGTTGGAGCATCATCTCAATGAACTCATCAAAAACGGCTCATACAACATCATCATCGATCTCAGCAATGTGGATTATGTGAGCAGCGCCGGATGGGGGATCTTTATCAGCGAAATCAAAGGCATCCGAGAGCACGGCGGTGATTTAAAATTGGTGGGCATGATTCCGGAAGTTTATGAAGTTTTCGAGCTGCTGGAATTTCATAACATTCTTAAGGCCTTTGATACCATAAAAGAGGCCGTCGCCGATTTTCAGCGCGCAGGTGTGGCGCCGATTGCGGCTTCCGAAAAGACGCCGCAGCCGACGGGTGGTGCGGCTCAGACAAGCCGAACTGCCGGCACAACGGTTTCTCCGGCATCGCATCCACATGAAATGACTTTGGAAGAAAAAATCAAAAAGATTATCAAGGAGATGCCTTTTGCCGGTACGATTGCCATTGCTAAGCAGCTGAATACCCCGGCTTACGGGAACACCAAAATCGGTTGGTTTACCCTCAAAAAAATCCTGAAGCAGCTGAAACTTGATACGAAAGAAAAGCGAATGGAATTTGCCCGCCGAGCTTGAGCATACCGAGAAAAGCTTACCAAATTAGGGGGGTATTGAATGCTTGACGGCGTTTTCGCTCATTACCCTGCATGTTTATTGATTACGCAAAAATATATGTAAAAGCCGGCGACGGAGGTTCCGGCTGTGTCGCTTTTCGACGCGAAAAGTATGTGCCCAAAGGCGGTCCCTCAGGCGGCGACGGCGGCAAGGGGGGGGATGTTGTCTTTACCGCAGATCGGCATCTGCATACACTCATGGACTTTCGCTACCACCGTAAATTTCGGGCGGCGCGCGGCATGCACGGAAGCGGCGATAACCGAACCGGTAAAAGCGGCGATGATCTAGTCATTCGTGTTCCGGTCGGGACTGTAGTGAAAGATGCGCTGACGGGCGAGGTTTTAGCCGATTTGATTCAAGATGGACAAAGAGCCGTGATCGCCAAAGGCGGCAGAGGCGGGCGCGGCAATGCCCGCTTTGTTACCCCAACTCACCAGGCGCCGCGCGAATGGGAACCCGGTGAAAAAGGTGAAGAAAAAGAGATTGTTCTCGAACTCAAGCTGCTGGCGGATGTCGGTCTGGTCGGTTTACCCAATGCCGGAAAATCGACCCTGCTGGCCAAGATTTCAGCCGCGCGCCCCAAAATTGCCGATTATCCTTTTACTACCTTGACGCCGAATTTGGGTATAGTCTACCTGGGCGAAGGACGAAGTTTTGTCGTCGCCGACATCCCGGGTCTGATCGAAGGGGCGCACCTCGGAAAAGGATTGGGAATCCAGTTCCTCCGGCATATCGAGAGGACTAAAGTGCTTGCCATTTTGATCGACGGCACCGGTGACTCATGGGAGCGGGATTACCGAATTCTGCTGAATGAATTAGAATCTTACAGCCCTGCTTTATTGGAAAAACCCCGCCTGGTAGTGTTGACCAAGGCAGATCTTTATGATCCGACGCAAATAAAAAGCGACTTTGCCGAAATAATTATTTCCGCCGTCAGCGGTTTTCATATCAACGAATTCCTGGAAAAGCTTTGGGATATGCTTCATAAAGATTGATGGGTTTAATGGGGGGTATTTCATGCCGGAAGACGATGCAGTCGCCGCCCTCGATGTCCTTTACCTGATGACCATCCCCGGCCTTGGATCTTTTCGAATTCGCAACCTTATCAGGCGCTTTAAAACGGTCCGGGCCGTGCTGGCTGCCTCGATTCGAGAATTAATTGAAATCGAGGGCATCGATAAGACACTGGCTCTGCAAATCAAACGGGGCGGAGATCAAGATTTTGTCGAAAAACAGGCGGAAAAAATTCGGACCGCCGGTGTTTCACTAATCAGCTATTGGGATTCACATTATCCGCAATTACTGCGAAAAATCGCAGATCCGCCGCTGCTTTTATTTGTAAAGGGAAATGTCGAAACGATAAGTGCGCTTTCTGTGGCCGTAGTGGGTACACGTTCGCCATCCGGATACGGCAAAATTATGGCGGAAAAATTTTCCGCTGAATTGGCTCAGCGAGGCATTACAATTGTCAGCGGTCTGGCGAGGGGAATCGACACGATTGTACACGCTGCAGTCGTTAAAACCGGCGGAAGCACGGTTGCCGTATTGGGTTCCGGTGTCGATGTTATCTATCCGGAGGAAAACAAGAGGCTTACAGAACAAATTGTCCAAAACGGAGCGTTGATTAGTGAATTCCCTATGGGTACCAAACCCGATGCTCCGCATTTTCCGCGTCGAAACCGCATTGTTTCCGGCATGTGCCGCGGAGTTTTGGTCATAGAAGCAGGCGAGAAAAGCGGCGCACTTATTACGGCGGATGCAGCCCTTGAACAAGGACGAGAGGTTTTTGCCTTGCCGGGAAATATCAACAACCCCAAAAGCCTTGGCTGCAATCGCTTGATACAGGACGGCGCCAAACTGGTGACAAGCGTGGAGGATATACTGGATGAAATCGGCATTTCCTCGTCGCAACCGCCCCCTTGCGAGCCGTCGATCCCCCTAACGTCAAAAGAAAAAAGCGTCGTGGAGGTTTTAACGCACGAACCTATTCATATCGATAAAATTGCCTCTCTATGCCACATGCCGGTCGGTGAAGTGCTGGGCATTTTATTGAGCCTTGAGTTAAAAAATCTTGTGCGACAGACACCGGGAAAACATTTTCTTCGCCAATAGTGAAAATAATAGAAAAAAGGGTTTGACTAACGATAATAAAATTTGTATTTTTAGTTGTTTGTGGGAGGGCTAGACCTAATCGGTAAGGCAGCGGTCTTGAAAACCGCCGGGTGAAAGCCCTTGGGGGTTCGAGTCCCCCGCCCTCCGCTGAGGAGGGAAAGGATATCGGAGAGGTGCCAGAGTGGTCGAATGGGGCGGCCTGCTAAGCCGTTGTAGGCGATTTAGCCTACCCAGGGTTCGAATCCCTGTCTCTCCGCTCTTACTTTTTCAAGGCTATGCGGACGGAACTTAAAAGAATCGAAATTATGCCGGTTCTGAGGGTGACTTTATTGTTCTCCCTCGTTTTCGGTTTTTTGATCGGTATACTCTACGCAGCCCTTTTCTCGGTTATTGCGCAGTACGGCAGTGCTTTCGAAGAGCTTCCCGTTACTTCAGTGGGCGTGATGGGAAGCATCAGCATCGTTATCGCGTCTGTTATTTTTATCACGATTATCAATGTAACTGCAGCTCTGCTATTTACCGTTCTTTATAATGTGACGGCCTCCCTATTCGGCGGCATCGTCGTCGATTTTGAGGTGAAAGACTCAAATTCACCTACGGAACAGCCCTCCCAATAGGATTAATCATTGACAATGGTTCGCGTTAGGTTTGCCCCCAGTCCAACCGGCTTTGTCCATGTCGGCGGCTTGAGAACTGCTTTATACAACTATCTGTTTGCCCGCCGAAATAACGGCGTTTTTGTTTTACGCATCGAGGACACCGATCGCTCACGTTATGTCGAAGGAGCGGTCGAGAACCTGCTGTCCGTGCTGGATTGGGCCGGACTCACGCCCGATGAAGGCCCGCAACAAGGCGGCAAGTATGGCCCCTATCTGCAGTCCGAACGCCTCGATATTTACAAGCACTACGCCGACCGGCTGGTTCAGCAGGGTTTTGCCTACTATGCCTTTGACACGCCGGAGGAGATCGAAACGGCAAGGCAAAAGAGCCCCGACCCCCGCACGTTCAAATATGACGCTTCCACCCGCAGCCTTATGCGTAACAGCCTTACGCTGTCGGAAGAGGAAGTCCGTCGGCTGTTGGCGCAAAAGGTGCCTTATGTGATTCGGCTCAAGGTACCGGAAAATCGAATATTTGTAATAACAGATCTGATCCGCGGCGAAGTCTCGTTCCACAGCAGTCAAGTTGACGATCAGGTATTGATCAAGTCGGACGGCTACCCGACTTACCACTTGGCCAACGTTGTGGATGATCATTTGATGGAAATCTCTCATATTATACGCGGCGAGGAGTGGCTCAGCAGTGTCCCCAAGCATCTTTATTTATATGAATGCTTCGGCTGGGAACCTCCTTTGATGGCGCATTTGCCGTTGATTTTTAATCCGGACGGCTCCAAAATGAGCAAACGGGACATCCAAAGTCTGTCACTAATGCCTTCTGGAAAAGTAGATCCGGATGTCCAATCGTATATTCAGGCCGGTTATGAGCGTGAAGCCATACTCAATTATATTGCGCTTTTGGGATGGAGCAGCGGCGACGATCGCGAAGTTTTTACCTTAAAAGAACTGGAGCAGATCTTTTCTCTCGATCGTGTCAACAAATCGCCTGCAATTTTTGACCTGGCAAAGCTGAAGCATTTGAATCAGCAGCATATCAACCGCATGGAGCCCGAAAGGCTGGCAGCTGAGCTTAGATCTTTGGCCGAAAATGCCGGTTGGGCAATAGAGGACGAAAACTATTTTATGCAGGTGGTCAAGCTGTTTCAGCCTCGTCTGCACATGCGGAATGATTTTTTAACCCTAAGCCGCTATTTTTTTGAAGAACCGACAGAGTATGACGCCGAGACAAAGGCGAAACGGTGGAAAGAGGATTCAGGAAAATTAGTACTTGAATTTCTTTCTGAAATTATTAAATTAACCGTGTTCGATAAAGAAAGCCTGGAAAAGACCCTTCTGCAGACCGCTGAAAGATGCGGCGTTCCGGCAGCAAAAATTATTCATCCGACAAGATTGGCGGTTACGGGAATGGGAATAGGTCCAGGGTTATATGAGATTTTGGAACTTTTAGGCAAAGAAAAAGTAATTAACAGGCTGAAGCGGGCTGTGGGAATTTTAGGTTGAATCTGGGGTGTCGTCCAACGGCAGGACACTTGACTCTGGATCAAGTTATTGGGGTTCGAATCCCTACACCCCAGCAAAAGACGGTCACTGTAGTTACAGCGACCGTTTTTTATTTAAAATAAGGAGAACAGCTGCAGATGTCATTGCCAATCGAACGAAATTTCGACGAGAGCGGTGAGAAAAACGTCCATTTTATTCGTCAAATCATCAATAAGGACATTGCGGAAGGCAAAAACGGCGGCAAAGTGATCACCCGTTTTCCGCCTGAGCCGAACGGCTATCTGCACATCGGCCACGCCAAGGCCATATGCCTGAATTTCGGCCTGGCACAGGAATACAACGGGCGTTGTCATCTGCGCTTCGACGACACCAATCCGGTAAAGGAAGAGCAGAAATATATCGACGCCATCATCGAGGACGTGCGTTGGCTTGGATTTGATTGGGGAGAGCATCTCTATTTTGCGTCGGACTATTTCGAGCAGATGTATCAATGGGCCGAGAAGCTGATCCTCGACGGCAAGGCTTACGTCTGCTCTTTGACGCCCGAACAGATTCGTGAATATCGCGGTACCCTTACGGAGCCGGGAAAAGAGAGTCCGGACCGCAATCGCCCTATTGAGGAAAATTTACAGCTTTTTCGCCGCATGCGGGCTGGGGAGTTTAAAGACGGTCAATACACCCTGCGGGCTAAAATTGACATGTCGCATCCCAATATGAATATGCGCGATCCGGTGATGTATCGGATCCTGCACGCCCGCCATCCAAGAACCGGAGACAAGTGGTGCATCTATCCGATGTACGATTGGGCGCATGGATTAGAGGACTCGATTGAAGGCATAACCCATTCAATTTGCACCCTGGAGTTTGAGGACCATCGCCCCCTTTATGATTGGTTCTTGGATCAGCTTGGCATTCATCATCCGCAGCAGATCGAATTCGCGCGGCTGAACATGACTTATACGGTGATGAGCAAACGTAAGCTGTTGCGGCTGGTGAATGAAGGGGTTGTGAACGGATGGGACGACCCGCGCATGCCGACCATTGCCGGAATGCGGCGGCGGGGATATACGCCCGAAGCCATTCGGACGTTTGCAGAACGAATCGGCGTCTCCAAACGCGAAAGCCTGGTTGACTTTGGTTTTTTGGAACACTGTGTGCGGGAAGATCTAAACAAACGCGCGCCGCGGGTGATGGGAGTTTTGGATCCCGTGCGCGTGGTGATTGAAAACTACCCCGAGGGCCAGGTTGAATGGCTCGACGCCGTCAACAATCCTGAGGATCCGAGCGCCGGAACACGGCAGGTGCCTTTTACACGCGAGCTCTATATTGAGCGGGATGACTTTATGGAAAATCCGCCGAAAGGCTATTTTCGATTAACAATCGGCGCGGAAGTTCGGCTTCGATATGCCTATTATATCCGCTGTACCGGTGTTGTCAAAGACGACGATGGACGAATCGTGGAGATTCGCTGCACTTATGATCCGGAATCGAGAGGCGGATATACGGCTGACGGAAGGAAAGTCAAAGGAACCATCCATTGGGTATCTGCTCCGCACGCGGTAGAGGCGGAAGTTCGTTTGTATGACAAACTGTTGACGGTACCGGACCCCTCGCAAGAAGAGGAGGCAACGGACTTTTTGTCATTGATCAATCCGAATTCTCTGATTGTCCTCAAAGGCTGCAAAGTCGAACCGAGCCTCAAAACGGCTCCGGTCGGCTACATTTGCCAGTTTGAAAGAAAAGGATATTTTTGTGTGGATCCCGACACGGAAAAGCTCGGCATGCCGGTATTCAACAGGACCGTAGAGTTAAAGGACACTTGGTCCAAGATTCTCAAAAGTCAAAGCAATGAGGGCTGAGAGCCGAACTTGAATCAAGTGGGAAAAAGAGTTGCTGTTTCGGCTTAATTTTTATATTTTTTAAAAAGGCGCCCGTAGCTCAATTGGATAGAGCATCTGACTTCGGATCAGATGGTTGGGGGTTCGATTCCCTCCGGGCGTACCGCAAAAAAGGCTCACAAAAACGTGAGCCTTTTTTGTTCAAACCCGATGATTCGAGATCAATAAAGTTTTCGGATCGAGTTTAAGACGGAGATGCTGATCAATGGGTGCGGGAGATTTAAGCAGCCGCAGATCGATGTATTCTTGAGCGGGTTCCAAGACAATGATGACGTCAAAGGCACGCTGCACACTCGGATCGGGGAGAGAACCGGTCTGCAGGTATTGTTGATGCTGTTCGTCGCTCATCGCTGCAGCAAACCAAACGGCGGCATTGCCGGCGGTAACGAATTCGCGCCATAGAGACAAGAGGTTGTCATTCAACGCATCAAGCGGAAGACCGTCGACTATAAAAAGAGAGACCCATTTTTCAGACGCCGAGAGAAGCTGTTCGATGTTCTTTTTGATCTCGTTAAAATCGACCTGTTTGTTACGGAAATGAAGGATGAGACGATGCCGGATCAGCTCTTCGTGGATGTCCATGGCGTGCTCAAGCTTGTAAAGCTTGGCAATTTCGTTAAAAACCTCTTCATACCAGCTGACGATATGATGGGGATCATCGGCAAATGAGACGTGCATGACGTTTTCGTTGCGCAGCAGCACATCCGTAGCCAAGTGCACCAGGCAGGCCGTCTTGCCGAGCCCTCGCTTGGCCGTCAAAAGGCCCAATCCACCTGCCTTTAATCCCCCGTCGAGGCTTTTCTCCAAAACCCGTATCGGGCTTCGCTTTAAAAGTTGTTCCTTGATCATTAAAGACCCTCTTGCACTTGAATGCCGTTTAGCGAAGTTGTTTCTTTTCTGCAAACTGTTTTTTAAGTTGCTCGGCAATGGATTCCGGCACTTTTGCGTAGCGGCTGAACTCCATAGTGAATTCCGCCTTGCCCTGGGTGGCTGAACGAAGAACGGTCGAATAACCGAACATTTCGGCCAACGGCACCTCTGCTTCGATGACGGTAAAATTGTTGTCTTCCGTAGCCGAGAGGATGATGCCGCGTCGCTGATTGAGAGTGCCTAAAATGGCTCCTTGAAATTCGGAGGGACTTTCGACTGCAACGCGCATGATCGGCTCTAGAATGATCGGCTTGCAGCGCAAATAGGCTTCACGAAATGCCGAAAGCGCGGCGGTCTGGAAAGCAATGTCCGAAGAATCGACCGGGTGAAAGTTGCCGTCGTTGATCGTCACTTTGACGCCCACAATTGGAAAGCCCGTGAGCGGTCCTTTTTCGAGCGCAGTCCGAAAACCCTTCTCGCATGAAGGAATGAACTCTGCCGGTATCACACCGCCCTTGATCTCGTCGACAAAAATAAAGTCGCTATCCTGAGTCGGCTCCAAAATACCGCAGACTCGGGCGTATTGTCCGGCGCCTCCTGTCTGCTTCTTGTGGGTGTAATCAAAGGCCGCGCTTTGTGAAATGCTCTCGCGATAGGCCACCTGGGGTGCGCCGACTTCCAGATCGACCTTGTACTCACGCCGCATTCTTTCAATATAAACTTCAAGATGAAGCTCACCCATGCCGCGAATAATGGTGTCGTTAGTTTCCGGATCGACAAAGGTGTGGAAAGAAGGATCCTCTTTTGCAAAGCGGTTCAAGGCTTTGGCCATTTGTTCGGCGGATTTGTTGTCTTTGGCCTTTATAGAAAGCGAGATAACCGGCGTGGGGACATACATAGAGGTCATCGCTAAATTTATTTCCGGAGAGGTGAACGTGTCGCCGGAAGCGCATTCGATGCCGAACAGCGCCACGATTTCGCCCGGACCTGCCGTGGTGATGTCTTCCATCTCATCCGCATGCATACGGATGAGCCTGCCGACGCGCGCAATCCTACCGGTTCGCGCGTTTTTGATTTCATCGCCTTTTGTGATCCTGCCCTGATAGACGCGCACGTAGGTCAACTGGCCGTAACGCGTATCATCCAACTTGAAGGCAAGCATCACCAAGGGAGCCTTTTCATCGGCAATAAGGGTGACGTGCGACTCGTTGTTGTCAAGATCCAAAGCCACATTGGTAATGTCGGCCGGATTGGGGAGGTAATCGATAACCGCATCCAGCAGGAGCTGCACGCCTTTATTTTTAAAGGCCGAGCCGAGAAAGACCGGCGTCAATTCTAAAGCCAGAGTCCCTTTGCGCACCGCCTGGCGAATCAAATCCTCCGTAACCCGATCTTCCAGGTAGGCTTCCATCAGCTCATCGCTGAACATCGACACTGCATCGAGCATCTGATCGCGTTTTTCGCGCGCTTTGGGCAGAAGCGAGGCAGGGATCTCTTCCTCTCTGACAATATCGCCGTTAGGGCCGTCGAAATAATAGGCCTTCATCTTTACCAAGTCGATAATGCCTTCAAAAGAGGATTCCAGGCCGATGGGAAGCTGCATGAGCACGGCGTTATGATTCAGCTTGTCGCGCAGCTGCTCGGTGACTTTTTCCGGATTGGCGCCCACGCGATCGCATTTATTGACAAAAGCGAGGCGCGGCACTTTGTACCGACTCATTTGCCGATCCACGGTAATGGATTGAGATTGAACCCCGCCTACGGCGCAGAGAACAAGGATCGCACCATCCAAAACGCGCAGAGAGCGCTCCACTTCCACTGTAAAATCGACGTGCCCAGGCGTATCGATAATGTCAATCGAATGGTTTTTCCAAGTGACATTCGTTGATGCCGCCTGGATGGTGATGCCGCGTTCGCGCTCGAGCTCCATCGAATCCATGGTGGCACCGACTCCGTCCTTCCCCTTTACTTCATGGATGGCGTGGATCTTGCGGGTATAATAGAGAATGCGCTCCGTCAACGTCGTCTTGCCGGAATCAATATGCGCACTGATGCCGATATTGCGTCTTTTTGTAATATCGCTCATAATTTCAAAGACACCTTTATAATCGTCATGATTTACTTTTTGTCTTTATGCTCGAAGACTTTTAAATTAGTAAATTATATTATAAAATCAAAGCTGTTTTTAAGTTAAGTCTTTATTGTCATTTTAGCCACAACAGGTTAATAATTCATCGCTTTTATCAGCGCAGGAAAAAATGATGAGCCGATTTAAAAAGGGTGACGATATTGAACTCCGGATTACCAGTCTGGCTTTCGGCGGTGCGGGGGTCGGCCGCATAAATGATTTTGTCGTTTTCGTTCACGATGCACTGCCGGGGCAAAAGGCATTAGTTCTCCTGACTAAAGTCAAAAAGTCGTATGCAGAGGGACGGGTGAAGGAATTAATCGAGCAGTCACCTGCGGCAGTTCCGCCCCGCTGCATACATTTTGGACTCTGCGGCGGCTGTGTTCTGCAAAATTTGGATTATTCGGTTCAGTTGGAAGAAAAAAGCCGGCAGGTCAAAGAGCTTTTGACGCGTATCGGGGGACTGGATACATTGAACCTGCTGCCGCCGCTGCCGGCGCCGGATCTTTTTTATTATCGTAACAAAATGGAATTCTCGTTTGCCCGTGAAAGACTGGTTACCCGAGAGGAATTAAGCCGTCTTTCCGTTGCGGAACGGTCCAACGGCTGTTTTCTCGGTCTGCACGGCCGCGGTTTTTTTCACAAGGTGGTCGATCTTGAGGAGTGTCTGCTGATGCAGCCTTCCGCTGCCGAGATCGTCCGAGAAATACGAAAATTTGCCCGAGAAAGCGGTCTGCCGGTGCACAGCACCGTGGATCATCAAGGCTTTTGGCGGTTCGTAGTCATCCGCAGCAGCTTTAACACTCCCGATTGGATGGTAAACGTCATCACCTCGGAATTCAGAGAGGACGTCGCCGAAGCTTTAAAGCGCCGCTTAATGACCGCTTTTCCTTTCATTACGAGTCTTTATAACGGGGTGACGCGCAGTAAAGCCGCGGTTGCCTTTTGCGAAGAGACTCATCTTCTTGAGGGAAAACCCTATATTTCTGAAACCATCGGTGAATTGCGCTTTCGCATCTCCCCCAACTCTTTTTTCCAAACAAACAGCCGCCAGGTAAGACATCTCTATGATGTGATTCTTCAATTCGGCGGCTTTCAAGGATCGGAGCGCGTGTACGATCTCTATTGCGGGGCAGGAAGCATTGCGCTCTATATCAGCAGGCACGTTCGTGAAGTGATCGGCATCGAATCCGTTGAGGCGGCAGTTGAAGATGCCCGATTGAATGCCCTGGACAACGGCATCAATAACTGCCGTTTTATATGCAGCGATCTCAAGGATGCGCTGGAGAATACGGAGGCGGTCCGCGCCGCATGGGGGCAGCCGGATGTCGTCATTTTAGATCCGCCGCGCGGCGGCATGCATCCGAAAACCGTAGCGGCGGTTGTTCGTCTGGCGCCGCAGAAAATTATTCATGTGTCCTGCAACCCGGCAACTCTGATCCGCGAATTGGCGGAGCTTACTCGGTGCGGATATCGTGTAGGCCGCATTCAGGCGGTAGATATGTTTCCACACACCGCGCACATCGAAGTGGTAGTCGAATTGACCAAACAGGCAGAAGGATCTGAATAAGACCGCAAATATTTTTATTCTTTTTTAAACATTTTATCCAATTCGTCTCGCCTCGATTTGAAACATGGTAACAAAGTACTAAAATCGAGATTGCCCACCTCTTATTTTCATTACATGGTCGGCATAGTAGTTGCATTGCCCACTTGACTAAAAAGCAAATGAGGCAATAAAAGAGTCATGGGTAAATGAAGTTTATCAGCGTTCACAGGCTGATCTTCTTAGCCATGGTTTGGGCGGTCATGTCATGCGGTGCTTATGCCGAGCATGCCGCTGCACCAACGGCGTACCTTAATACGATCAGCCCAATGACTCTTGGTGCAGCGAGTGCAGGAATCGGGGTTCCTTTTGCGGCTTTTTATAATTCCGGTGCCCTTGCCCTGCGGCACAAGCTGCAATGGACCGTTTTTTATGATCGATCGTCAGCCGGTAAAGCTGTTTCCGGCTTTATGGTCAGTCGTCGGGCTTTTTTCAGACGCTCGCCGTTCACGTGGGGTGCCGGTGCATGGTATAGTTATCGCAGTCTGGTGCCGCACCGCCTACCTGCAGCCTCTTCGGACGAGCTCTTCCTTTTTCTCTCCTTGGGCAAGGCCTTTCAGCGAAAAAACTATGTTTTTGCTTTCGGATTTTCGCAAAAGTATTGGGCTTCTCATTTTGCACAGTTTTCCGCAGATACTTTTGTATCGGATTTCGGCGGAGTGTTTCGCTGCAGACCGATTGTGCTGTTCCAAAACGCAAAAGGTGCGGCAAGTTTCGGCGCTGCAGTGAGTAACCTTGGACCTCAAATAACATGGGAAGGCAGGAATTCGGAAGCCGAGACAACAGTAAGGCTCGGAGCCTCTTTGGCTGCTTTGTTTCACGAACGATACGGGCTCAAATTTTCTGCCGAATATCAGTATTCGGCAACGTGCAATAAGGTTTGGGGTCAGGGAATCGAATTCAATATGAATGACATCGCTCAGCTGCGACTATTGCGTTTTTTCGCCCCCCCATCTGAACAGAGATGGTTCATAGGCTTGGGAGTCTCCTTACAAGGAAAAAAATCGAGCGGCAAAATTTTTTCCCGACAAGACGGCGCTTTACAGATCGATGCAACGGCAGATTTTACCCAAAATCGCCCAGGGCATGGAATTTTTGCCTTTTCGTATTACCACGGCGGCCCCGATCCCTTCGTCCTCCGGAAACCCGTATCCGGAGACACACTGGGAGTTGATCGGACGTTTCATTGGCGTTCCGCTTTTGATGCCGATTGGTTCGACACGGTCAATTACCGCGTGATGGCTGATTGGGATAGCGCCGCTGTCTCTGAGGCTGTTCGCGCATTGACGAAAGGAGTGGGCGCGGAGAAGGAATCGAGCAAGCTGTTTGTCAATCAGCTGTGCGGGGAGCCGCAGTTGACGTTGTCAGAGATGTCGCCGGGGATTCTCTATTGGTCGGCAGCGGCTCTGGACAATCGCGGTCATGTCTCTCTAAACATCAAGGGAGTCAATCCCGAAAAAATCTATATTCCCAATCCGAAAACGCTTCTGCAAAAAGCGGAATTTATTCCAACTCCGCGGCTGAGCAATGATAACTTGCAAGGCAACCTTTGTCTCACTGTGGAAAATATTTCTGATAGCGAGCACGCAGTTCGTTTGATGGTGACGGAGACTGATGCCGACGCACGGACAGAGGATTCTTTAAACAGCAAAATCAGAAGCGAAACCAGACAGGTTCTGCCGCCAGGGCAATCGGTAGTCGAACTGCCTTGGCAAACGGAAGCCTGCGGGCGCCGCAGATTGACTTTGGCAATCGAGCCGCTCTTCGGCGCGCCTTACACCGCAAAGCCTATGGAGTTGGAAGCCCATACCGTTCCAAAAGTTCGCCTTTACGGCGACTCCGTCAAGACGGTTCGCATAAAGAAAAAAGTCGCTTATGTGCCCCTATTGAGAAGTGTTGCCTTCAATCGCGGGAGCAGCGAATTGTGCGAGGACTATCGCACGGATAAAGCGGTTCAACCCGTGATCTCTATCTTAGCAGAACGGTTGAGAGACAATCCCATGGCAATTCTCCACATAGAGGGTATGATAGACCCCGATTCCGGAGAAGAAGAGATCTCGACGGCATGGCAAAGGGCGCGCGTCGTTCGCGATCTTTTGGCTGAGGCAGGTGCCGACACGCTGCAAATGCGGCTCAGCGCTCAAAAGCAGCGAAAGCGCAATCTTTCCCCAAACACCAAAGACCTCCAATGGATTTTGCAGGAACGGCGTTGCGTACGTTTTTCGGCGACTGCGGAGGATGCGGCGCTTCTTTTTGCGCCGTTAAGGACGGAAATCGCCGAGGCAAATGAGGTCAAGCTCGAGCTGCGCGCCGATGTTCGGTGTCCCTTCAAGCCGGCAAAATTGGTTGTGGAATGGCAGGCAGAAAACGGCGCTTCGGGCGTATATTTGCTAAAGGCTGACTCATTGCAGCAACATCTTCCGATACATTGGGTTCTTTCCCCGGACAAGGCGACAAAATTGGCCGGCTTGAAGCTTGCCTATCGCCTTGCCGTCACGGATTCGTTGGGAAGGGTTTTCCGCAGCGACTTTATGCCGCTTTACCTGCAGCGTGAAGAGACTGAGGTCGAGCAAATTTTTCGGGTCCCCTTCGAGTTCGCCAAGGATGTTCCGGACAGCCTGTACGAAACAGAAATGTTGCGTCGAGCTGCATTTCTAATGGCTACCCGCCCCTTTTTTAACATTGAGTTGTCGGGAAGCGCTTGCCCAATCGGCGATCGGACGGTAAATGAACGACTTGCCCGAAAGCGGGCAGAGCGCATGCAGAAACGACTGTTAGAAGCGGTAAAGAATGCCTTACCGAGTTCCGAAGAAGCAAATATAAAAAAATTGCTCGGTCAGGTCGAGATCGCACACACTGACGGCGATATAACTCCAAGTCCCGCGCAGCGGCAGCTTTTACGTTTTGCCGAAATTCGATTTAAATCATCTGCGATTTTTTAAACTCTCTCCCTTTTTTCATAGCTTGAAAAAACTTGCTTTTCAACGGCTGCTCAGTTATATTTGCACGCCTTTTTCGGCTGTCAAACGGAGGAGTGATGGACGAGCAGCAAATGTATACTCTGATCGCGGAGGAA